>JBKOZS010000066.1:0-20772 GCA_046726015.1 Acidobacteriota bacterium | reverse complement strand
CACCAGGGCCGCGCCCCAGAAAAGCCGGAATCGTGTCACCCTCTGCCCCTGATGCCGCCGTCCGCGCTGAGGATGCCGCTGCCACGCGCCGCGATGAACAGGAAGATGAACGCATACAGGACGGCCAGTTCTCCCCCGTTCTGAATCGGCCAGGTGCCTCTCGGTTGATGGACCATGAAGTAGGCGTAGGCCATCTCGCCGCTGCAGATCAAGGCCACGGGCCAGGTGAAGAGCCCGATCGTCACGAGGAGCCCTCCGACGAACTCGATGATCGCCGCCGCACCCAGCAGCGAGGCCAGCGCGACGCGCTGCCCGCCGAACATCCCCAGGAGCTTCTGGGCACCGTGAAAGGCAAAGAGCAACCCGGCCACGATCCGCAACAAGGTATAGGCAGTCGATTCGAAACGCTTCAGAGGATTCATTCTGCGGCCCTCCCCGCGAACATCATAGGATTGTCAGCCATGAAGATTAGCGATGCGAAGGTAGTGGTCTGCAGCCCCGGGCGGAATTTCGTCACCTTGAAAATCTATACCGATTCGGGTGTGTATGGGCTTGGCGACGCGACCCTGAACGGCCGCGAGCTCGCCGTTGCCAGCTACCTGGCCGATCACGTCGTGCCCTGTCTGATCGGGCGGGACCCGTTTCAGACCGAAGACATCTGGCAATACCTCTACCGCGGCGCCTACTGGCGCAAGGGTGCGGTCGCGATGACGGCGATTGCCGCGGTCGACATCGCGCTCTGGGACATCAAGGCCAAGGCGCTGAACACGCCGCTCTACAACCTGCTCGGTGGCAGGGCGCGCAACGGCGTGATGGCATACGGTCACGCGAACGGCGCAACGCTCGGGCAAACGATCGAGGAGGTCGGCCGGCACATCGATCAAAAGTACCTTGCCGTGCGTGCGCAGTGCGGCATTCCGGGGTTACCAGACGTCTATGGTGTCGCGAAAAACAACGTGCCGTACGAGCCCGCGCAGAAGGGACTGCCTCCGGAGAGCACGTGGTGGTCCGAAAAGTACCTGCTGTTCGTTCCCACGCTGTTCGAAGAACTCCGGAAGGCATTTGGCGACGACGTTCATCTTCTCCACGACGTCCACCACCGCCTGACGCCAATCCAGGCGGCGCGTCTCGGCAAGGATCTCGAACGCTATCACCTCTTCTGGCTCGAAGACGCGGTGCCCGCCGAATTACAGGAAGGCTTTCGCATCATCCGCCAGCACACCACCACGCCGCTCGCCGTCGGGGAAATCTTCGACACGGTCTGGGATGCGAAGCTGCTCATCACGGAACAGTTGATCGATTACCTGCGGATGTCGGTGCAGCATGGCGGGGGCATCACGCCGATGAAAAAGATCGCCGCGTTCGCCGACATGTATCACGTGCAGATGGGATGTCACGGCGCAACCGACCTTTCGCCGATTACGATGGGAGCGGCGCTGCACTTCGACGTCTCCATCACGAATTTTGGCGTCCAGGAATACATGCCCCACTCGCAGGCGACGCTTGACGTGTTTCCGCACGGCTACACTTTCGCCGACGGGTACCTGCACCCCTCGGAAACGCCGGGTCATGGCGTTGACTTCGACGAGGCGCTGGCGGCCAGGTTCCCCTACGAGCGCGCGTATCTGCCAGTCAACCGGAAGCTCGATGGGTCGATGTGGAACTGGTGACCACGGATCCACACGGAAACACACGGACAAGTGCTCGACAAACGAGCAATACTAGGGATCTCTTGAACCACACGATGCGCTATCCAACCGTCCTCATCCTTATCTGGCTCCTGTTCGCGCCGGCGCTCGCGGACGGACAGACAGCGACTGCGACGCTGGTCATCGAGGCCCGCGATCAGACCGGCCTCTCTCTGCCGAATGTGGCGATCACCATCACCAATCAGGACACGGGGATCGCGCGGCAGGTAACGACCAACGCTGATGGCCACGCGACGGCCCTGCGTCTTCCACCGGGCACGTACAACCTCACGGCGGCTCTTGCAGGATTTAAGACCGAGATCATCCATGGCGTTCGCGCGCAGGCGGCTGTTCGCGGCACCATCGCGGTGATCCTGACGCCAGGCGATCTCGGCGAACAGGTGATCGTCGCGGCTGATGCGACGACGGTTCGGATTGGCAACAGTACGGTGGGCGCTGTGTTCGAATCGGAAACGCTGGAAGTATTGCCGGTAACCGAGCGCGAGGTCGTGGCCTTTGCCGTCCAGGCGCCCGGCGTGGCTCCTCCCGCACCCGGCTCGCGGCTGTCGACGCAGGGCAACACCGGCATGAACAGCGGCGGCGCGCGCGAAGCGGCGAACAACTACCTGCTCGACGGCACCGACAACAACGATCTCTTTCTCAACCGGCTGGTCATCAATCCAAGCCTCGACGCCGTCCAGGAAGTGGCGCTGCTCCAGAACACCTATGACGCGGAGTATGGACGCAACGCCGGCGCGCAATTGTCGATGGTGCTGAAGTCCGGCACGCGCACCCTCCGCGGCACGGCGTTCGAGTTCTTCCGCCACTCCGGGCTCGACGCGCGGAATCCGTTCCAGCCGCCGTCCGAACCGAAGCCGCTCCTGCAGCGTCACGACTTCGGCGGGACGGCCGGCGGGCCGCTACCGCTGCCGCGCTCGTTTTTCTTCGGGAATATCGAAGCCATTCACGGACGCGAGGCCGACACGCGCCTCGCGCACGTGCCCACCGCGGCGGAACGAAGCGGCGTGTTCAGCACGGCCGTTCGAGATCCCCTGACGGGTGCGCCATTTCCGGGTAACACCATTCCGGCGTCGCGACTGGACCCGGCGGGTGTTGCCGCCGCCAATCTGTATCCGCTGCCGAACCGTGCCGACGCGGACGCAAATCTCGTCTCGTCGCCGGTTGCGTCGCGGAATGCCGTGCAGTTCACCGTCAAAACGGACCACACCCTGGGTGCCGGCAGTCCCGCGAACCTGCGCTACAGCTTCACCACCGACGATCGCGATCAACCCTTCCCGGTCCGCGCCCGCAATCTTCCGGGGTTTGGCATTTCCGTGCTAGACGAGGGGCACAACCTGGCCTTCGGCTACGCGCGCGCCCTGTCCAGGCGGACCTTCACCGAACTGCGCGTCGGTCTGAACGCGCTGCACCGCGAAAACGTGCCGCAGCGTTCAGGCAACGGGCTCACCCTCGTGGTGCCCGGCTCCGAAACGCTCGGCGACGATCCGAACCTCCCGGTGGTCCGGCGCACGCGCACCATACACGTGGCGGACGCGCTGATGTTCGACCGTCGCACGCACCATTTCAAGGCTGGCGGCGAGTTCCGCAGCTATCGGTCTGACGGTTTCAATCACCTTTTCGAGCGCGGCCAGGCAACATTCCAGGGCGTGTTTACCGGCCATCCCGTCGCCGATCTGCTGCTCGGAATGCCGACGATTACCCTCATCGGGCTGAACGACAACCGGCAGGCGCTGCGCACGTGGTCGCTGAACGGGTTCGCGCAGGACGACTGGCGCGTGAACTGGAAACTGACGGTGAATGCGGGCGTGCGCTACGAATACAACGCGCCTCCCTACGACGCCGACAACAGGATGCGGATCTTCGATCTCGACACGCTGCAGTTGCAGCAGGTCGGCTCGAACGGCGTGTCGCGCTCGGGTCTCGATGGCGACTTCAACAACATCGCTCCGCGCGTGGGTTTCAGTTTCGATCCCACCGGATACGGCCGATGGCTCATCAGGGGCGGCTACGGGATCTTCTACGATAGCGGCACACTCATCGAGAACTCGGCGTTGTACTTCAACCCGCCGTACTTTTCACTGCAGTTGTTTTTCCCGGGTGCGCAGCCGCTCCGCCTCGCCAACCCGTTTCCCGCCGGACGGGGGTTCTCGCCGCGGCCGGCGATTAACACGCTCGACCCGCACATCCGCACTGGCTACGCGCAGCACGGCAGCCTCGGCGTCGAGCGCGCGTTTGGCGCCACGACCGCCGCGGTGCGTTATGTGACTTCGTACGGTACCGACCTGGTGCGGAAGCGCAACGTGAATCAGGCATTCCCCGGTCCCGGCCCCATCGACTCACGCCGTCCGCTGCCCGGACTTGGCGATGTGCTGCTCGTCGAGTCCGCCGCCTCATCGCGGTATCACGCGCTTCAACTCAGCGCTGTGCGGCGTCCGAAGCACAATCTCTCGTTTCGCGCGGCCTACACGCTGTCGAACTCGAGGGACGATACGTCGGCGTTTCTCGCGACCGACGGCGACGACAATACGCCGCAGAATAGTCACGATCCAGGGGCCGAGTGGGGGCCGTCGGACTACGATGTCCGCCACCGGCTGGTCATGTCCGGAACTTATGAAAGACCATCCAGTGCCGGCCCGCGCCTCCTGCGGCACTGGTTGTTCAGCGGCGTCTTCACCGCGCAGTCGGGCCGGCCGTTCACGCCGCGCGTCAGCTTCGACAATAGCAATACCGGCAACGTCGGCGGCGGGACCTTCGCGTACGACCGGCCAAACGTGATCACCGGTGCACCGCCACCGGGCGTGCGGACCGTCACCTACGACGGCCGCACCTTCGCGATCGCGCCGCAGTACACGTTTGGTAATGCCGGCCGCGACAGCCTCACGGGCCCTGGTTACGTGGCGCTGGACGCGATGGTGTCGCGGAAGATCGCGCTTGGCTCGGATCGCCTGGTGACGCTCCGGCTCGAGATCTTCAACGCGCTCAATCGCCGGAACGATCAGCTTCCCGACAGCTTCGTCGATCGCGTCACGTTCGGGCAGAGCCTGGCCACGTATGCCCCGCGCCAGATCCAACTGGCGGCGCGGTTTGCGTTTTGACTGCGGGGGTTGGCAGTCGGCGGTTAGCGGTCCATGGCTGCAAACCGCAAACTGCAGACAGCAAACTGCAGACAGGCCTAAAGCTTTCGGTGGCTAGTAGTAGAACAGCTGCAGCTGGATCGTGAACTCGTGCTGCGTGGCGAGGCCCCGCGGATCGATGTGCGTGTAGGCGGCCTTGATGTTTGCGTTGTGGGCGGCCCACCAGTAGTTGGCGCCAATCGAGGTTCGCGTTTCGTCGCCGTTGACGAGGCCGACCATGTCGCGATGGGCGAACTGCAGGACCGGGGTCACCTTGATCGGGCGGAACAGGTAGCCGAGCTCGAGCAGTAGGTCGTTTTGCTTTTTCAATGACGGCAGCGTCACGTCGCCATCGAACCTGGTGAAGTCGAACTGTCCGGTGAACGCGCCGGGCCCCACGGGATACTCCGTGAACACATCGGCGTCGTACGCGTGGTACTGGCTCTGCGTGTCAAATGCCCCACCGAACGCGAGGACCTTCTTCAGGCCAACGTACGTGCCGGTATAGAAAAAGTTGGTCTCCGTCTCGAGGACGTTGTACTGCACGCGCCCGGCGACGCGCAGCGGGTTGTTCGATCGCGCGTTGCGGAAACCCTGGAACGCGCCGAGCCGATACTCGAGATGATTCTCGAGAAAGTATCCCTTCGCCTGGAATCCCGTGTCGCGCCCCGTCGACGACTGCGTCGGCGCGCTCTGCGAAAACGTATACGGGCCGTAGTCGATCGGCAAGAGCGCCGCGGCCGTCTGGATGCTGTTCCGCGAGAACGGTACGAACATCAAGCCGCCATCGAGCGCGAAGGCGTTGGACACCTTGAATTCACCATAGGCGTCCTGGATGATGACCGACGGCGTAATGTTCTTTCCCGTGGTGAGCGTCTTTCCCAGGTTCGGGGAGTCGGTCTCGAAGAAAAAGGTCACATTCTTCGCAACCTGCCCGCCGAAGAGCAGCCGCGCACGGCGGATGAACAAGTTGGTCGCGGTCACGTCGGTGGCGTTGTCGTGCAGCGTGTCGGCCTGGAACTGACCCAGCACTCCCAGCTTGAAGTTCACGTCGTCGTTCACCTTGATGACGACCTGTGCGTGTGCGGCGGGCGTCAAGGCGAACAGGATCGCCACCGCGAGTATGGTGCCGCGGGTCCAACACGACGATGTCGTCATGTGCGGTCAGTCCGACTGCCGGTCGCTGGTGGTGCAGGATGAGCCCGCTGGCGTGCCGGTTCAGCGTCGGCGCGCGGATCTCGTCCGGTGACACGACGGTACCATGCCGGATGGTGCGTCCGCGCCCATCGCCGCTCGACGGTACCGCGCGTCATCGATTGAAACGTACCCGGCTCGGCCGCGGTCCCTTCATAGAGGTGAACGATGAAGCCGGCGAGCATGACGAGGGCAGCAATGTCGTGAAGCACGTAACCGATGTCAACGGTGATCCGGCCAAAGGTCTTCGGGAACCACATCGGAAAACCGGTGAGCAGGAACACCATCGCGGTCACGACGATCGCCCAGAAGTACAGCTTCTGACCCGCGTTGAAGAAGTCGACGTAATCGGGCTCGACCGGCTCCGCATTCGTGACGTAACTTCTGATCCGCTTCACCCATCTCCGGTCGTCCGGCGTCCACGTCATTGGCGCCAGCCAGTTCAAGAACTGGAACGCGAAGGCCACGAAGAAGCCAAGGCTGAACCACGGATGCAGCATCCGCGTCGTCGCACCGCCGCCGAAGATCGGCGTGATCGCGCGATAGAGCCAGGGACTGTAGATTGCAAACCCCGAGAGCAGCGCGAGGATGAAGAAGATCGCCACGCTCCAGTGCAGCACGCGGGTGTAGACCGGATGGCGCACCAATTCGTTCTCGCGCACGACCGTCCGTCCGTAGGCGTCGACCCGACGCCTGGCGCCCTCGTCGAAACGATCCACCGCTGTGCTCATGGCACCGGCTCCTTCGGCCCTTCCATGATGTAGTGGAAGAACGCGACCGGCGCGGCGAACAGCGCCAGCAGCAGCCCGACTGGCTTCGCGACGCGCTTCCACACTGTGTAGGTCGGCGGAATGACAGGATTGGCCGGGAGGCCGCCATACTGCTCCGGCTTCGTCATGTCGTGCAGCACGTAAATCACGTGTGTGCCGCCAATCGACGGCGGGTCGTAGACGCCGGCATTCGCGAATCCCGACTGCTCGCGCAGTTGCTGCGCGCGGGCATCGGCCAGCGCGCGCATGTCAACCTTCGTCCCGAACTTCAGGCATCCGGTCGGACACGCCTTGATGCACGCCGGCTCGAGCCCCTGCCCCACGCGATCGGAGCACAGCGTGCACTTATAGACTTTCTTCGTCTGACTATTGAATTTGGGAATATCGAACGGACAGCCGGACACGCAGTACTGGCAGCCGATGCAATTCTCCTGCTGAAAGTCGACGATGCCGTTCGTGTACTGGACGATGGCGCCGTCGGCGGGACAGGCGCGCAGGCAGCCGGGATCCTCGCAGTGCATGCACTGGTCCTTGCGCATCAACCACATCAAGGACCCGTCGTCGCGCGGCTGCTCGTTGAACTTGATCAGGTTCCAGTAGTTCCACGTGGTCGCCGGCATCGTCTGATAGGTGTTGTCGAAGGTCGTCTGCTGGAACGGCATGTCGTTCCACTCGACGCAGGCGACTTCGCACGCCTTGCAGCCGATGCAGGTGGTGACGTCGATGTACTTGCAGACGTCTTCCTCGCGTTGCGCCCCCTGCCCGGGGATCGGGCCCGGGTGAGCCGAAATGGCCTTGATCTGAAGAGTTCCACTCGGCATGGCTAAGCCCGTTCGAGCTTTACGAGGAAGCCCTTGAATTCCGGAGTGTATGCATTGGGATCGATCACCGTCGGCGACAGGAGATTCACCGGATTCAGCGATGTCTTCCCGGCATCTTCGGCGAGGCCGCGGTAGCCCCAGTGAATGGGAATGCCGATCTGATAGGTCTTCTTGCCGTCGATCATCATCGGCTTGATCCGCCGCGTCACCATGGCCTTGGCGACGTATGACGCGCGCACGCTCGAAACCTTGACGCGCTCCCCGCCCTTGATGCCCATTTCGTCGGCAAGCTCCACCGGGATCTCGACGAACGGCTCCGGCACGAGCTGCACGTTCATCGGGTTGTTCTTCGTCCAGTAGTGATAGTGCTCGGTGAGCCGGTACGTCGTGCAGACAACGTTGAACCCGCCGCCCGGTTCACCGTACTTGTCGAGGGGTGATTTCATCTTCTTGACGACCGGATTGGTCGACTGCGCGGGATGAAGCGGGTTGGTAATCGGGCTCTCGATCGGCTCGTAATGCTCGGGGAACGGCCCCTCCGCGAAGGCGGACAGCGGGGCAAACAACCGGCCGACCCCCTCCGGATTCATGATGAAGGGCCCCATGTGATCGGAGGGTTTCGAGTCCGCCTTGAAGTCCGGGATGTCGTTGCCGACCCACCTGCCGGAATTTTCGTTCCACCAGATCTGGCGCCGCGACGGATCCCAGGGCTTCCCGGATGGATCACACGAGGCGCGGTTGTACATCACGCGGCGGTTTGCTGGCCACGACCAGGCCCAGTTCGGGAAGATTCCGAGACCGGACGGATCCTCGGTGCCGCGTCTTGCCATCTGGTTGCCGGCTTCGGTCCACGACCCGCTGTACAACCAGTTGCCGCAGAGTGTCGTGCCGTCGTCTTTCAGCCACGCGAACCCTGGCAGCTGCTGTCCCGCCTTGATGGCCGGCGCGCCCTGTCCTGTTGGATCAGTGAGTTCAGCAAGCGCCTGGCCATTGATCTCTCGAGCGACCTCCGCAAGCGCTGGGTGCTCCGGCTGGGTGTATGGCCAGCGCACGTTGACGATTGGATCGGCGAACTTGCCACCCTCCTTTTGATAGAGATCGCGGACCTTCAGAAAGATCTGCGCGAGGATGTCCTGGTCGAGGCGAGCGTCCCCCGGCGGCGGCAGGGCCACGTTCTTCCACTGAAGCCAGCGCGCGGAATTGACGAACGTTCCATCCTTCTCCGCAAACCCGGCGCACGGGAGCCGGTACACCGTCGTCTGAATTTTCTTCATCTCGTCTGCGGTGGTGCCCGGCGCACGCCAGAACTCGCTCGTCTCGTCGGGATAGATTTCGCCCACCACCAGCCAGTCGGCCTTTTTCAGCGCGTCGATGTTCTTCTGCGAGTTGGGGCCGATCTGGACGGCGTTCATGCCGAACGCCAGCACGCCCTTGATCGTGCCCGCATACATGTCATCCCAGATCTGCGTCCATGCGTAGTTGCGATCGATCTTCGGCACGTAATGGAAGGCCCAGTCGTTTTCCTTCTTCGCCGCATCGCCATACATGGCCTTGAGGAAGGACACGGCGAACTTCGGCGTGTTCGACCAGTAGTTATAAGAGTCCCACTCGGAGGGATGCGACGCCGTGGGCGTAATCCGTTTCAGATACGTCGCGAAGTCCACGTCGTCAGGGTTCGGCATCTTGAGGTAGCCGGGCAGGATGTCGAACACTCCTGCCATGTCAGTGGCTCCCTGGATGTTCGAGTGTCCGCGCAGCGCGTTGACGCCGCCGCCCGAGCGGCCGACGTTGCCCATCAAGAGCTGCAGAATCGCCGCGGTCCGAATGATCTGTGTGCCAAACGTGTGCTGCGTCCAGCCGACGGCATAGATAATCGTCGCGACCCTTTTCACGTCGCCGTTGGTGCGTACCGACGTGAAAAGGTCCGCAGCCTTCAGGAACTGGTCCTTCGGAATGCCGGTGATGCGCTCGACCATCTCCGGGGTGTAGCGGGAGTATTGCTGCTTCAACAGTTGGAACACGCAGCGCGGATGTTGCAGTGAAGGATCGTACGCGACGTTCGGAGGCAGTGACGGTGGCGCGCCAGCGGCCTGAGCCCCAGGGTGCGATCCGCCTGCCCCCGCTTTTGCCCCGGCCGGTCCGTGCCCCCCGTGCGCGAGGCCGGTCAGCGGCTGCGTGTCTCTGGCACTGGGTGGCGCGCCGCTCGGTTCCTTCGCCGTCGCCGTCGTTTCCGCCGACTTCCCTCCCCCGGCCGCGCCCGAGCCTGCCGCGGCCGCGCCCGAGACCAGACCGCCGGCCTCGTAGTTCCACGTCGACTTGTCGTACACCTGCTTCGACGGATCGAAACCCGAGTACAGCCCGTCTTCCGGCAGCTTGAATCCGTCTTTGACGATGAACGACGCGTTGGTGTAGTTGACCAGATAATCGTGCGCGATGCGATTCTGTCCGATCGCATAGTTGACGAGACCACCGAGAAAGGCGATGTCGCTGCCGGCGCGAATCTGCAGGAACAGGTCGGCGTTCGCCGCGGTCCGCGTGAAGCGCGGATCGACGACGATCATCTTGGCATTGCGATGGAGCTTGGCTTCAATCGGCCACTTGAAGCCGCACGGGTGGTTCTCGGCGGGATTGCCACCCATGATCAACATCATGTCGGTGTTCTTGATGTCGATCCACCCGTTCGTCATTGCGCCGCGACCGAATGTGGGCCCCAAACTGGAGACCGTTGGCCCGTGTCAAACCCGGGCCTGGTTTTCCAGGTAGCAGACCCCCAGGCTGCGCATCGTCTTGACGACGAGATAATTGAATTCGTTGGTGTCGGTGCAGCCGCCGTTCCAGGCGATGCCTTCGCAGCGATTGACGGTGCGGCCGCGCGGATCCTTCTCGACGAACGTCGCATCGCGCGTCTTCTTCACCCAGCGCCCGATCTCGTCGATCGCCTGATCCCAGGAGATGTCCTCCCAGCGATCGGCGCCGGGTCGACGGACCTGCGGTTTCAGCAGCCGCCGCTCGTTGAGGATGTCCTGTTCGAGCGAGGCGCCTTTCGGACAGAGCGTGCCGCGGTTGATCGGATGATCGGGATCTCCTTCGACGTGCACGACCTGCGGAACCGCGTTCTTCGCTTTGTCACCCAGCGTGTGAATGATGACACCGCAGCTGACGGAGCAGTACGGGCAGGTGCTGCGAGTCTCAGTCGTGCGGGAGATTTTGAGGGTTCTGACTTGCGCGTAGATCGGGCTGACATCGAACCCGAACGCGGTAAACGCCACACCACCAGCGAGAGACCGCTGCAGGAACGCCCGCCGGGAGATCGTCATGTAAACCTCCGAGCAACGACGTAGGGGCTTCATTCACGATAACACACACTGCGCGATTCAAAGCCCGACCAGATTCAATTCGATCTTCTCGTAACCGCGATCCCGCGCCCAGAGATCGAGCGGTGCGCCCGCAACCTCGTCCACGATCGGCACTGCGAGTCCCAGGCGGGTCAAGTCGACGCTCTTCAAGTAGTGCTTGCAGGTCTCGCACGCATCGACGCGGAGGTGATCGTAGGCGGGCGAATGAAAATACCCGAGTTGCCGCTCGTCTTCTTCGCCGCACTTGGCGCATAGCACGCGGCGGAACGGCCACGTCGTAAAGCAGGTGCCACACAGGAGCTGGCGGCCACCCGACTGCGCGTCAGCAGCCTGTTCGAGGATTGAGAGCTGCGGCGCCCCGCCGCAGAACGGACAGACGTTGTCGCCTTTCGGCAGATTGCGGTCGCCGGGCGGAATGCGCTGGGTTGCGAGACAGTTCGCGTAAGGCTGCAGCACGAGGCGCGCGAAGAAGTGCTGATTGGACGGGGCGCGCCATCCCAGTCGCAGCACCGAATCGATGGCCGCCGCTCCGCCGTCGGTGATGCTTCGGGCCTCCTCTGCGAGTGGTGGCGGGCCAAACACGGCAACGGTGCCGAGGATTGGAGGGACGGACTCTCGCACGACTACCAGGTCGCGTTCGAGCCACCCCGACAGCTGCGTCGCGCTCGCCAGCAGCGATTTGTAGCAGTCGCGCTGGAGCGCCAGGAGCCGCGCGTATGTTTCGAGCAACGGCTTCGCAGTCTCGTCGCCCGCGGCCAGTGCCGTGGCCCGGTCGATTCGTACCTGCCACGAATCGCGCATACGTGCGCGGCGAGTGTATCGAAGTTGTGGAAGCGAGTGTCAGGAGATTTGAGAGGGAACCCTACCGCTCGTTCCGGTCGTACCAGGCTCTCCAGGCGGCAGTGTCATGCGGCAGTGTCTGGCCGGTGATGTCACGCAAGGCCTGGAAGACCCAGGTACGGGTCTGCGGGTCGAGCGACCAGTCTTCGGTGAAATCCAGCAACCGGGGCAGCGCCGTGCGACGCTGCGCCGCGCTCAGCATTCCGGACTGCGCGAGGCCGCAAGCGGCCCGCTCGCGAATCAGGGCCGACGGATCGTCATGAAAAACGCCGAGTAACGGCTCGATCACCTCGTCCGTGCCGAGATACGCCAGGCCCTCGACGGCCCAGTACCGGATGTTCTCGTTGGGATCCCGAATCGAGTCGACCAGGATGCGGCTGATCCGCTCAGGTTGGATCCCGCGGTTGCCGAGCAGCCCGAGATCCCACAGGGCGTTCGCACGCGGTCCCTGCTGCCCTGTTCGCGCAACCGGCTCGAGACGATCGACGGTCGCGGACGATTTTTCGAGATTGCGGGCCGCGATATCCACTTCAATAGCCGCGGCACGTACCCGCAAGTCGTCGGAGTTGAGCGCGGTGATGAAAAGGTTGTTCAGTCGTGTGTCGAGCGTGATTCGTCCGAGCCAGCGATCGACACGGGCAGCAATGTGTTCGTTGGCGCCCCGGTAATGATTGATAGATCGTTCGAGCAGGAGCGTCGCCTGCCCCTGCGGGTCCATGGAGTCGAGATCTTCAATCTCGTGCTCCGACAAGACGTTTGCCGACGCCGGTTCCGGCTTCCCTTTCAGGCTCAGGAACTGCGCGAGCTGCTCCCAGGCGGCGCGGCCGGTCGTCGGAAACAGCAGGAGAGCCGCGAGGACGATTGCGGCCCCCGCCGTTAACGTCCGGCGCGTGCCTGCACCCTCAGGTTGCGTGGCCCTGTTCTGAGCCTGCCGAAGGGCGCTCTCCTCGGGATCGAGTTGTTCCGGGATCACGGTGATTCCCGGCGCGACGCAAGCGGAATGCCGCTGGTATATGGCGCATTTCCGCACAGTGCGGCGTTTGTGACCTTACGAATTCGAGGCGCCCCTCACCAATCCGGTAAGCGCCTCGATTCAGAACATCGTGTTCCAATTCGCCGCCGACTCCGGAATCCGCTGAAGCACATCCCAGTGCTCTACGACCTTTTCCGTTGTCGTCGAAAGTACGCGACGAATGCCTCTTTCCCGTCTGCCACCATCGGGTTGTGCTGCGTGTACCTCTCGCCCACATAACGCGCGACCGCTTCTGCGGGCCGGCACTGGTTGAACATGAGATCGTAAAACGCCGTAACCGTCGCCTTGTTCGGTTCACTGCTCATAACGGCGTGAATTCTGCAATGAAAATAACCTCATAGACGCTTATTTCCTGAGGTGCGGCTCATGAGTAACAGGCTCTCGAATCACGAGCAGCGGGAACCGTTCGCCAACCGCCGAGCAGCAGGCGTCGAGCTCGCCCGGCACCTCCAGCTTTACGCGGGGCGCAAAGATGTTGTCGTGCTCGCGTTGCCTCGCGGCGGAGTCCCGGTGGCATACGAGGTAGCTCGCGCGCTGGGCGCGCCACTGGATGTGTTCCTCGTCCGTAAGCTCGGCCTGCCCGGACATCGCGAGCTTGCCATGGGCGCAATCGCCTCAGGCGGTGTCCGTGTTCTGAACGCCGATGTTGTGGCGTGGTACAGAATTCCCGACGCGATTATCGATGAGGCGGCGCGCGAGGAGCAGGCGGAGCTCGAGCGGCGCGAGCGTGTCTACCGCGAAGGAAGACCGGCGGTCCCGCTGAACGGAAAGATCGTGCTGTTGATCGACGACGGGCTCGCGACCGGATCAACGATGAAGGCGGCGGTCCAGGCCGTGCGCGCGCGCGGACCCGCACGCATCCTCGTCGCGGTTCCGGTTGGCGCGCCGGACACGTGCCGGGACCTCGAACAGATCGCCGACGAGGTCGTCTGCGCCCGGGCGCCCGAGCGATTCGCTGCAGTCGGCCAGTGGTACCGGGATTTCTCGCAGACCACCGACGAGGAAGTGCGCGAACTGCTCCACGAGGCCCCGGAAACCGTCGGGAGGTCGCATTGAACGCCGATTCCGTCGTTGACCACCTTCGACGCGAGGCACTCTGGTACGAGCCGACGCCAGACGGTCTCGGGTCTCTTGTAGATGCGATTGGCGACTCGCGGATCGTGCTGATCGGTGAGGCGACGCACGGGACGCACGAGTTTTACGCCACGCGCGCGGAGCTGACGAAGGCCCTCGTGCTTCGAAAGCGCTTCAACCTGATCGCCGTTGAAGCGGACTGGCCCGATGCGTATCGCGTCAATCGATGGGTGCGTCACGTGTCGGAGGAGCCGAACGCCGAAGCGGCGCTCGGCGACTTCACTCGATTTCCGCGCTGGATGTGGCGCAACCGGGACGTGGTCGCGTTCCTCGAATGGCTCCACGAACACAACGGCCGCCAGCCCGTCGACGCCCGGACGGGATTCTACGGCCTCGACCTGTACAGCCTGCACGCGTCGATGGAAGCCGTGCTGAGGTACCTGCGCAAGGTCGATCCGGCGGCAGCCGAGCGCGCGCAGGAACGATACGCGTGCTTCGAGCATTTCGGCGACGACACGCAGAGCTACGGTTACGCGGCAACCCTCGGCTTGACCCGATCCTGCGAGGACGATGTCGTGGCGGAATTGATGGAGCTGCGGCGTCGCGCGGCCGAGTACGCCACGCGCGACGGCCGGATCGCCGCCGACGAATACTTCTTCGCCGAGCAGAACGCGCGCCTTGTCAGGAATGCCGAGGAGTACTACCGTGCGATGTTTGGCGGACGCGTGGAGTCCTGGAACCTGCGGGACACGCACATGATGGAGACGCTCGAGGCGCTGCTCGCCCACGGACGGCAGATGTCGGCCGGGGCGCGGGTGGTGGTGTGGGCGCACAACTCGCACCTTGGGGACGCGCGGGCCACGCAGATGGGGGAAATCGGCGAGTTGAACCTTGGACAGCTCGTTCGAGAGAAGCACGGCTCGCGCGCGTTCCTGGTCGGCTTTACCACACACCACGGTTCCGTCACCGCGGCCTCGAACTGGGACGAGCCGGCACAACGAAAGCGCGTCCGGCCGTCGCTCGCGGGAAGCTACGAGCGCCTGTTCCACGACGTCGGCCTCGAGCGCTTCCTCCTTCTGTTGCGGGAGCCGACCTCGCGACAGGCGCTTCGCGATCAACGACTCGAGCGCGCCATCGGTGTGATCTATCGCCCCGAGACCGAGCGACAGAGCCACTACTTCCGCGCGCGGCTGGCAGACCAGTTCGACGCGGTCATGCACATCGACGAAACATCCGCGCTCCAGCCGCTCGAGCGGTGGGCGCACGACGAGATCGATCTGCCTGAGACGTTCCCGTCAGGCATGTGAGGCTGTAATGAAGAATGCCCCGGTTCATGAATCCGTTCGCGTCCAGACAGAGCACGTCTCGCTCGACGGAGACTTGCGGGTGCCCGAGCGCGCCACCGGCCTCGTGATGTTCGCGCACGGCAGCGGCAGCAGCCGCTTCAGCCGCCGGAATCGCTCCGTCGCGGCGGTGCTCGAGGACAATGGGTTCGCCACGCTGCTGCTCGACTTGCTGACGCCGGAGGAGGAAGCCGTGGACGAGCGGACGCGACAGTATCGCTTCGACATCGAGCGGCTCGGGAACCGAGTCATTGGTACCTGCGACTGGGTGCAGGCGCGAAGCGGCCTGAATCACCTGCCGCTCGGATTGTTCGGCGCGAGCACCGGCGCCGCCGCTGCGCTCATCGGGGCGGCCGCGCGCCCGGAACTGGTCCGCGCCGTCGTGTCCCGCGGCGGTCGTCCAGACCTGGCGGAGGAGGGATTGCCCCGCGTGCACTCGCCGGCGCTGCTGATCGTCGGCGGCCGCGACGAGCCAGTGATCGAGATGAACCGCGCGGCCATGCGCTGGATGCTGGCGCCGGTCGAACTGAAGATCATCCCGGGCGCCACTCACCTGTTCGAAGAACCCGGCGCGCTGGAGGAGGTGTCGCGGCTCGCCGCGGATTGGTACCGTCGCTACCTCAAGGAACGCCCGTCATGACCGTGCGCGACATTCCCGAGAGCGAATGGCCATCGGCGCTCGAGGAATTCAGCCAGGACCATCACGCGTGGCTTACCACCGTCGAGCGGATCGATATGAACGGCTCCCGTCATGTCGAGGCCATCGAGCGACCACTCAGCGCCGTGACGCCGGAGATGGCCGCACGGCGAATCGTTGGTATTGCGATTCAGTTCCAGCCCGATTCGCACGGCAGCATTGTCCACGTCGACACACCAACGCATCTTCGCGTTGACCAGGGTCACTCCGGTAGCGCGCACGCGCTCGAAATCGAAGACGCCCGCGGTGAGCGCACGCGCATTCGGTTCCGCAACACGCCTCCGCCCGAGGCGCTGGACGGCGTTGCGCCGGGTGAGCTGGCTTAGGGCTCAGGGCTCAGGGCTGAGCACGGCGGACGCGAGCAGCTCCATGCTGCGGCGGAAGGACGTTGCCGCGCGCTCGTCCGCGTCGGCGCGAATCGCGCAGGCCCGCTTGAGCGCCTTGTCAAGGTGACGATGCGCCCGGTAGAACTCGACGATCTCCGGATCCAGGGGACCCGCCTTCGCCTGCCAGCCATCAACGATCGCCGTTTCGAGCGCGCGGGCCGTTTCGGGCGGAAGGCGTTCGAAGTCGAGATCCGCCAGGAACACACCGACATCCATTTCGGCGTCGCCGGCGGCGAACCGGTCGAAGTCGAGCAGCCCGAGCCGGGCGCTCGTGGCAAGCCACTGCGCGGCAACGGGCGCCCCGTGGATCGGCCGCGGAACACGGCGCTCGATCACGGCGCGCGAGGCTCGCAGGCGAGTCGTGAACGTCTGCAGGTCGGCTGCAAGCGCCGGAATGCGGCGCGCGAGATCTTCCGCGTGTCTCGCGGTCCGTTCCATCTGGTCCGCTGCGCTGAACACGCGATCCGTTGCGACCCGCGATCGCGCGAGCGATCCAAGTGCGTCGCCAACGCGTCGCGCAAGGGCTGGTCCTTCGTCCGATCCCAGGCGCGATCGAATGGGATATCCGGCTAACGCGACTTGCCAAAGCGTGCGATTCACCGAGTCCCAGCCAATCGGACGGGCGACGGCAAACGCGAGCTCGCCGCTGCTGGAGGCACGCCAGAGCCTCTCGTAGTGTTCGTAGAGCGCACGACCACGATCGTCGCAAAACACTTTCGCGTACACCGCGCGCCCGTTTCGCACGGTTCGCACGGTGCAGCGAAGGGCCGGATGGTACCGGACGACGGTCGCTTTGGCGTTTCCGCTCAACGTCAACGCCAGCCCTGGCAGTGCGGGATCCGCGGCGAGCGATGTCACGCGCAGGTGACCGATCACACCGGCGGTCGACCAGAATCCGTCGTCTGGTCCACCGGTCGGTGGCGCTTCGAACGCCTCAACGCGCGCGAGTCGCTGGATGCCGTTGTCGGCGGCTTCGAACACCTGCACCGCATACGGCGCGGCATCCGGATAGAAGCGGCCGAATATTTCCTTCCACGTCAGGCACTCCGGCCAGGGGCCCGTCTTCGACAGCGCGGCGCGGGCGGCGCTCTGTTCTGCCAGTGCCTCCAGTTGCGGGCGGTAGCGCCCATTCGGGGTCAGACCCCACCGTTTTTGGTCTGTGCTGTCCCTCATCGTCCCATCAAGTCCATTCGCGCGGCTGCGAGGTGGGGTCAGACCCCAGTGCGTTGCGCGCGCACGCTTCTCAGAAGCGGTAACGCGCGGATAACTGGAGCGTGCGCGGCCGGCTCGCCACGTTTGCCCGTCCGAAATACGGCGAGCTCAGGACACCGATGTACGACACCAGGTTCGTGCGGTTGAACACGTTGAAGATGTCGAGGTTCACCTCGAAGTTCTCGAGGTACTCGCGCTTGAGCGATTCCGGATCGGCCGACGGCGGCCGGAGCATGCTGAACACCTTGGTGACGCGCAGGTCGACCTGCGCGAACCCTGGACCTTGCCCCGTATTCCTCGTGACGCCGGCCGGCCGGTCGTTGCCGACCAGGTCGCCGTTATCGTCCGAGCCGGTGATGATGTCGTACGGCGCGCCGCTGAGGAGGCTGACGACCGTGCCGAGACGCAGACCGGCGCCGCGAAAGTCATACACGCCTGTTGTCGTGAATCGATGCCGGCGATCGAAGTCCGCCCTGCCCCGCTCCGCCTCGAGATCGTTGTCGTCGGCCGGCAGGTCGAAGACACCCGACGTATCGTCGGTCGAACGGGACAGCATGTACTTGACCGTGCCCTTGAACTGGGACATGCGTCCGCGGAACGTCACATTCAGCGCGTTCGTGCGCAGTGCGCCGGTCGACTCGATGCGATACGTTCGCGTGGCTGACCCGGGCGACCCACTCCCGGAATCCACTCCTCCAACGTTACGCGCACGAAAGAGATGCGAGCCGCGGAGCGTGAGGTATTCAGCCGAGATCATCGCCTTGCGCCAGAGCGGCCGCTCGACCGAGATGCTCGCTTGCAGCGACGATGGAGACTCGAGCGCAGCGTCGAGCCGCCAGACGCTGGAGGACACATCGCCTCGTGGCGCGCTGCTCGATGCGGTCGCGGACGGATTTGCGACCACCACTTCACGGATGCCCCCATTGAACAGTCGCACGCGACCGATCGCCGACGTGGGCAGCTCGTCGAAGAACACGCCGGCCCCACCGCGAAGAATGGTGCGCCCGCCGCCCGGCGCGAACGCGGCCGACAGCCTCGGCGCGATATTGTTCATGTCGTCGAGCGTTGACTGCCAGCTGTAACGCACGCCCGCCGCAAGACCGACGTTCGTCGCGGGACGCAGGTCCACTTCAGCAAACCCGAAGCCAGTCGAATCGACGAATGAGGTCGCGGGATTTCCTTCGTTCACGCGGAACAGGAACGGACGCGCGTGGACGTAGTCGTCGAGGCTCGCATATTCGTACACGCCGCCAAAGTTCGAGCCGTCGCGGATGTCGTTCCACCGTGCCTTCAACCGGCCACCGACTCGCAACACGCGATTCCCAATCGTCAGTGTTGTGACGTTCTGCACCGCGGCGCTCGTACTCTTCTCCGCCACGAACTGCTGCGGGACACCGGCGGTAAACGCGCCCGCGACCACGACTGCGGCGCCACGAGGCAGCGTGCCGTCCTGCTGTGACACTCGGGCGACTTCGAACTGAACATCGTTGGCGACGCTGTCGGACAGGACCTCGTGATCCGAAACCAGCGCCTTGTGCCTCGTTTCCGCCGTGCTGAACCCCTGCTCCGCCAGCCTGAAGCCACCGATACCGCGATTCCGCTCGCCATCATCAAAGAGATCGTAGCGGGCGCTGAACCACCGCAACTTGCTGGGCCGGTACTCGGCGCGACCGAAGACCGATGTCCTGTCCTCGCTGGTTGGCACATCGTCGCTCACGTCTCCGGACGGCATGCGCGCGCTCACGATCGCTATGTCGTCGTTCGTGAAGCGTTGTGCGCTGGCAAAGAACGCCGACCCCTTCCACGCGAGCGGGCCGCCAAGAGCCCCTTCGAAAAGACGGCGATCGAGCGTCGGGTTCGTCACGGCAAACGCGTTGCGTGCGTCGAGCGCACCGTTTCTCACCCACGCCGACGCGGATCCATGGAAGTACTTGCGCGACCCGTGTTCCGTCTCGACTTCCACGCGCGATGCGCCCGGCCGGCTGAATTCCGCGGAATACGGGCTTCGGTTGATGGTGAGTCGATGGATGGCCGCCGCCGGCACCGTCATCGGCTCGCCTTCGTTCCCATCGATGACGATGGAGAGGCCGCCGGGAGTGGGGTTGTAGACTTCGACGAGCGCCAGGAGACTCTGACCGTCGGTTGGAACACCGCGCAACGCCTCGAGATCGAGTTCTACCGCATCGGCGTTTGCGCCGGGCGACAGCGCATCCGATTTCGGCGCCCCCGTGACCGTGACTTCATCCTGGAAACCAATCTTCAATCGAAACGTGACGGGCGCCGGTGCTTCGGTGGTGACGTTCACTGGCTGCTCGGCGGTTTGAAATCCCGTCAGCTCCACCCGCAACACGGCGGTCGCCGGCGGCACGTTATCGAACTGGAACTGCCCTTCCTTACCAGTGGTCGCGTGACGTGGCGACGTACCCTCAATCGCGAGCGTGACCGACGCACCCGGTAGCGGGGCGCCATCCTTGTCCAGCACCGTGCCCCTGATGACAACCCCTTCGCTCGCATGCATGCGCTGGGCGCACACCAAAAGCATCACGATGAGGTATGTGGCGCGACCGATGAGTCGAAGGGTCTCAGCCATCGAGGCCTCGCGCCAGGATCTGGCTCGCGCGATCGAGCAGCGCGGGCAGATGATTCAGCCCCGCTGGACGGATTCGTGTCACAGCACGAACGGCCCTTTCAACGAACAAGGACGCGGCGGTGTGCCAGGCGAGTGATGAGGCATCCGGGAGAGATGCAACCATCTGATACCCGGCAAGGAATGCGGAGTCTCTCTCGGTGCAGGCGTTCTCGGGCAGGCCGTCCGCGATTCGGTAGTATTCGAGCGCGCCCAGGAAGGACCCGATATCGCAGGCCGCCGGCCCACGCGTGAGATCTTCGACATCGAGCAGCGCGACGCGCTTGCCGCACACGAGCGCATTCTTCGGATGCAGATCGCCGTGCAGGCACACGAACGGGTCATCCGCCACGGCACGATCGCGGAACTCCTGCAAGAGCGCCGCTGTCGCATCGGCCAGGTCCGGACGAACCGACGACACGACGCGTCCGGCGCGCGCGAGGTGATCGGGATCGAATCTCGTGAAGACTGGCGCATGCGGCACGGCACACCGGTGGAACCGTGCCACCGCCCTCCCCATCGCTCGTGCGTCCGCGATCCAGTTGCCGTCCTCGCCGACCCGGGCTCCGTGCACCACGTCGAGCCACAGCATCCGATG
>JBKOZS010000065.1:0-25652 GCA_046726015.1 Acidobacteriota bacterium | reverse complement strand
CGCAGCAAAGTAGAAGGCCGCGTAGAGGAGGATTCCGATCATGAAGCAGGGGAGTCGGCCGCGCGCACCGGCTCACCAAGTGCGTAGAGCAGTCCGCCCGGCAGACTGCCGACGACCCCAAGTGCGAGAAAGAGGACGGAGAGCGCAAACACGGGAGCTGCGGCGGCTCCTCGCGGAACGAAGAGCGCCTCGAACGCCCATTGTGTGGTGCCGAGCCCGTTGACCGTGATCGGCAGCTGCATGATCACCAGGATCACCGGCACGAGCGCAAAGTACATGGCCAATGAGAGATCGATCCCGAGCGCGCGGCCGAGACACCAGGCCTGGATCACCCGAATCGCCTGGACGATCACTGACATCAGCAGCACGCGGAGAAGTTCGTGATGGTGGTTCGCGTACCGGCGGACGGCGTCCGTCAGCGCCGTCGCAATGCGACGGGCGCCACGCCACGGCACCGTCGATGCGACTCGTACGACCAGGGCCGCCGCTTGCTCGCTGAACACGATCGATCCTGCAGCCGCACAGGCGAGAAACGCAAGACCGAGTCCCGCGATGAGCCCGCGCTCGGAAGCAATCTCGCGCGCGAACGGCAGCGCCACGAGACCGACGATCACCATCGAGAGCACACCAAGCACGCGATCCATCAACACGGACGCCGTGGACTCCGCGAGGTGCACGTCGTAGCGTGACAGCGCGTAGGCGCGATACATGTCGGCCGCAACGCTGGGAACGAAGTTGCTGACAAAGGAGCTGACGAAGAAGATCCGGAGGACGATGGCGAAGCGCGGGCGTGAGCCGGGCGTCAACGCGCTCAGGAGATCGATCCAGCGCAGCGCCATCAGCGTGCGATCGACCAGGACGAGGGCAATCGCGGCGCCGATCCAGCGCAGGTCCGCGCCGGCCGCCGCGCGGACAACGTCAGAGGGGTGGGATTTGTAGAGAACGAACGCCGTCAGGCCTGCGGCAACGAGGATGCGAAAGAATCGGGAGGCGCGAACCGCCATGAACGCCGGGCCTAAAGGCCCGGCCTACCTGCCTGTACCAACCGGTTCCGGCATCGTGTCGACGTGCCGCTCCGGATCCCGCTTGACCTGGTAGGCGCGTTTCAGGAACTTCGCGTACGGCACGAACTGCTTCATGGCGCCGACGTTTACCTGGCACGGGCTGAGGCACGTCGGGCAGACCTGATCCTTGATGTGCTGCCGATGCATCAGGTTTTCGGCGTTGAAATACAGCGACTCGGCCGAATCATCGAGCACGTTGCCAATCTTCTGCGAGTTCTCGCAGTAGTGCAGGTCGCCAGTCGGGTTGAGCAACAGTCCCTGGCTCTGGAACGGGCACGGCATCGTCCGCTGATACCCGTTCGCGATCATGTCCGCGTAGTGCAGGTACATGAACGACTGACCGCTCAGCACCGACTCTTCCTTGACGCGATCGATGAAGAACTTGCGCATGAACTCTTCTTCACGCGCACGGAACCCGATCGTCTCTTTCAGATCGTTGTTGTGGAGCATCGCGTCGGTGAAGCGGAGCATGTTGAACACGACGTCGAGCCCCTTGGTGCGGGCCCAGGCGAGGATGTTCTCCGCGTCTTCCATGTTGGTCGCGAAGATCGTCGAAGCAATTCCGAACTGGAAGTTCGGGTACTCTTTGGCGAGCGCCTGCATCGCCTCGATCGTTCTGACGGCCTTGTCGAAGCCGTTCTTCACGACACGCACCTGGTTGTGCACGTCACCAATGCCGTCGAGCGAGACACGGATGCTGAGGAGCAGATCCTTCTCCGCGCAGAACTTCACGATGCGGGTGAGCATCGGGATGGCGCGGGCCGGCGTCAGGCCGGTCGTGTTGATGCCGATCTTGCGAAGGCGGGGCAGGTGCCGGTGGAACATCTCCACCATCAGCGGCAGATCGAGCCGCGTGGTGGGCTCCCCGCCGGAGATATTCAGGTTCTCGACTGCGCCCCAGAACGGGTGGTTCATGACCGGCTCGAGCTGCGCGAGCGTCATGTCCGACTTGCGGTCCCCCCACTTCCAGTTGCTGCACATCGTGCACTTCGCGTCGCACACCCAGGTGCAGTTGTAGATCAGCACCGTGGGACGGATCGGGTGGAGCTTCGCGTTGATGAAGGTATTGACGAGGTCGCGGGGAACACCCGCGGCGGCCTTCGCGATGTACTGCAGTCGAAATGTGCTGGTGGACACGTGCGAAATTGATTGTACAAGCCAAAGGGCAGGAAACAAAGCGTTTCCTGCCCTTTGGGGTTTCACGACGGGCTGACCGCAACACGCCCGACCTGAAGGTCGGGCCTACTGGAGGACGCGCTACTCGCCGGGGAAATGCGGGCGCGGGCGCGACGAAACCCAGAGGTTCTTGTAGATCGCGCCGGGAATGCTCGCGTCCTGCGGGCCGCCGCGGCCCGGCGGCTGGCCGAGGTGGACGACGTGGGGCACGGGCCGATACGGATGCCCGTCCGTCGTTGCCGACGAGTTGTAAATCACGCGACCGTTCGGGCCGTCCTCACGAACTTCAACCGCGGCGAAGCCGTTTCGCCACGACGCCTTCCAGAAGTACCACCGCTCGTCGCTGAAGGCCACGCCGGTGCGGAAACCGTCGTTGATGCTGTCGTGGTTGTTCGCGTCGCCTGTGATCATGCGCCACGTGACTGCCCCCGGCACCGGGTACTGGCGGCCGCGCTTTTCCACGGTGAAGCGGTAGTCGTTCGTCGTGGGATCGCCGAAGCCTTCCTGCATCGTGAAGATCTTCGATTTGTCGCCGGGCGATCCTTCGTCGATGCCCGTCACCATCACCGACATTTCCCCTTCGACGAGCGTTTCCTGCAGCACGTAGGTGAGTCTCGCCTCGTGTGCCATCAGCTCGAAGCCCTTGCCGGGGACGAACTGCGTGGGACCGAACGGCGTGCCGACCGTGCGTCCGTTGCTGAGCGGATCGAAGATCTCCGAGCCGCGGATGTAGCCGCCCGCCGGCGAGCGGAACGAGGCGGCCGAGGACCAGGGGCCGGCAGCGCCCTGGAACACCGCGCGCGCCCGCCAGGTGTGGGGTTGATCGAAGTCGAGCGAACTGGTCACGGTGTGTTCGACGTTGTTCGGGCCGCTGCCTACTCCGCCCGTCACCCCAGAGGTGTACACGCGCTGGTTTGCCGCATTGAACACTTCGAACTCGTACGAGACCGCGATGTCCTTGAACTTGCCCGTTGACTTCGTTGCTGTCAGGACGATTGCGCCGTCCGGTTGCTGATTGTTGACGGGAGAAACCGGCGTTGGCGCCGTGACTTTCAACGTGGACCCATCGGGCGCCGCGCCGGTGCCGGGATCAGCCGCGGCGCTGGGCGAGACGGGAGATGGGGTTTGTTCCTTACCGCAGGCGACCACCAGCGCAAGACTGCTGGCGCACACGCAGATCGCGAGCTTCTTCAAGTGCATTCACTACCTCACGAGGGTTTGGATTTGCCCGCTGGGATAGGGCTTCGTGGGAGGTGATGATACTACACGGAGGTACTCATGTCACTGGTACAGAGTACCTTTGCGACCAAAATATTACGATGGACGGCCGACGCGTGTGAGCGCCGGCCGCCAAAAGATCGGAGCTCTACTGTGGGAACGCGGGCCGCGTATTCGGTCCCGCGTAGATGTTCTTATACGTGCCGCCAGGCAACGTGGCGTCGAGCGGCCCGCCGCGGCCCACTGGTGCGCCGAGATAGAGGATGTGGGGGCTCGGTCGATACGTGCGACCGCTCAACCCGCGCGTCTGGCTGTAGATGACGGGGCCAGCCTCCCCATCGGCACGCACTTCCATCGTGAAGCTGCCGCCGACATTCCACGAGAGCCTCCAGAAGTACCAGCGCGAGCTGTCGAAGCTTCGCTGCTCGCGTTCGCAGTCGCGCGACACGCCATCGCCCGCGATCATCCGGCAGCTAATCGATCCCGGTGACGAGTAGTGGTTTCCCCGCAACTCTCCGGTGAAGCGGAAAGCGTTCGTGGTGATGTCGTCGAATCCCTGTTGCATTGAGAAGATCTTGCTCTTGTCGCCCTCGCTGCCTTCATCAGCACCCTTGACCATGAGCGAGAATTGACCTGCCGTCAGCGTCTCGGGCAGTGCGTAGGTGACGTGGCTCTCGTGGGCGAGCAGGCGAAGCCCCTCGGAGGTGAACTGCGCGGGGCCCACGACCTGTCCGACCGTCGTGCCTCCGGTAAGCGGATCGACGAGCTCGTTGCCGCGAATGAAGCCGCCGACTGGCGCCTTGAACGTCGCGTCCGCCGACCAGGGGCCGAAGGCGCCCTGGAACGCTGCGCGTGCGCGCCACGTGTACGTCCCGTCGGGTGTCAGTGCAACGTTGGGCGTGTGCTGCACGTTATTAGGGCCACTGCCCCCACCGCCGACGACTCCCGAGTCGTACACGACCGTGTTACCACTGCGAATCTGGAACTGATACGAGAGCGCCCTGTCCACGAACTTCATCTGTGCCTTCACCGCGACCAGCACCAGCGTGTCGGGCTGAGCACCGTTCGTCGGTGAGACGGGTGAGGGCGCTGTCGCTTTGAGCGTCGAGCCGTCTGGCGCGGCGCCGGCGTCGTCTTGCGCGGCCGATGATGGAGACGTGGGAGCTGGTGAGGACTTGCTACAGGCGAGTGCGAGCGCGAACGCAGCTGCCGCTGCACACAGAAGAACCTTTCGTGGCATCAATGGGGCTCCGGAGAAGTTCAAGTTAAAGCGCGCTGGGAAACGAGGACCGAATCGTAGCGTGTATTTTCACGTTATGTAATGCACCGGTGGGGTACCTATCGTGTTACCATCACACCAGCCTCGGAGGAACGCACGTGCGGCGATCCTCTTCCCCACAGCTCAACAGGGAGACGATGATTTTGAAGATGACGAAAGCCGGACTTCTGGCGCTCTGCGTGTGTGCGGGCGCCGCGCGACCCGTCGCTGCGCAGACGATGCAGTGGACTGATAAAGGATTCGTGACCGTGAACGCGGGCGTTCAGGTTGGATCCCACGATCTCACGACCAGCCAGTCGTTCCCCTTGTACGACGAAACGGCGACCGTCACCTCCTCGACCAAGGTCAAAAGCGGAGGATTGTTCGACATCGGTGGCGGCTACCGCGTCTGGGAGAACGTTGCGGTTGGCGTCTCGTACTCGTTCACGTCGAGCGATTCGAATGCCACGATCAACGGGAGCATTCCGGATCCGGTCGTCTTCGACCAGCCCCGCTCGGTGACAGCCACGGCCAATGGCCTCGGTCACAAAGAGAGCGCGCTGAATTTCAACGCGACCTGGATGATGCCGGTGACCGACAAGATCGACGTCGGCTTCTCCGCCGGACCGACGATCTTCTTCGTGAAGCAGGACGTCGTCGCCTCGCTGCCCATCACCGAGCCTGGACCCGCCGTTGGAACCCCGGTCATCAACGACGAGAGCAAGACCACCGCGGGCATCAACCTCGGAGTCGACGTCACGTATCTCGTGACGAAGAAGTGGGGCGTCGGCGGTCTCGCGCGCTACACGTGGGGCTCGGCGAAGTTGTCAGGCACCGACGATAGCCTGACGGTCGGCGGCTTCCAGATCGGCGGCGGCCTGCGGATGCGATTCTGAACGGCTCAGGGCTAAGGCTCAACGTTCCGGGTCGTCTAAGGTCAGCATTCAAAGAAAAGGGCCGGCGCGGATTACCGCAGCCGGCCCTTCGTCGTACGCCCTGAGCCTTGAGCCGCCCTGAGCCTTGAGTCCTGAGCCTTGAGCCGCTACTGAATCTCGCAGACGTCGATGCGGATGTCGGGCACCGTGTGCGGGCCGTTCCAGCCCGGGTCCTGTGCGCCTTCGGCGTCGCCAAGCACGTCCCACTGCCGCTGTGAGCTGCCCTGGCCGGCGCAGATGATGTCACACGAGTAACCGTTGCAGCTCGAACCAGCGCCTTTCCGCAAAAGTCCGAATGGTCCGCCGCCAATGCCGTTGCGATTCAGCGACGACGCCGTCGCGCGGAGGAACTGGACGAGCTGACCTGGCGACATGTGGCCGAACTTCGCGCGCTCGCATGCGACGATGGACTGCGGGTTGCTCGAATTGCACGGAGCGCCGCTCGGTGGCGGTGTCGGACCCGGTGACGGCGGCGGTGGCGCGGCCGCGGGCGTCCGGAACGCCTGCGTCGCCGACCACGCGCTCGTTGTTTCGCCGTCGCTCACGCGTGTGCGCCAGAAAAACGTCTGGCTGCCTGCGAGCGGCGCGCTTGCCATCGAGGTCTGCCCGGCTCCTTCAGAGACGACGCCTGCCGAGACGAGCTGCGCGAACGCCTGGTCGGCTGCAATCTGGAACTCGTAGGACATGTTGCCGACCGGACCAGCGGTCGCCGAATTGGCGACCGTGAGCACCGGTGTCGCACTTGCCGTCATCACGTTGTTGACTGGCGCAATCGCGGTGGGGGGATTGATGGTCGGCTTCGGAAAGATCTCGAAGCCCGCCGTGGCGAACGGACCCGTATTCGCGCCATCTTCCGCGCGCACGCGCCAGTAATACAGGCGTCCGATCTCGAGGCGATCCAGTTGGACGCTCGTGCGTCCCCCCGTTCCCGGCGGAACGCCGGCGCGACTGAAGACCTTTGTCGTGAACCCGGTATCGGTCGCGACCTCGAAGGAGTAGGTCAGCGGCCGAACGCCGGTTGACGAGGCGTTTTCAATCAACAGCCTGATTGGTTGCTGTGATTCTTTGAATTTGAAGCCCTGGGCCGGTTCCAGCAGTTTTGGCGGCGTGATATCCACGCCCGGAATCGGGCCCGCGACGGAAGGGCTCAGGGGGTTCGAGCTTTTCTTGGTCTCGCATCCTGCGAGAGCCGCGGTCAACGCAACGATCGCAACGCTGCATCGAGCGGCCGTTGTTCTGGCGGCGATCGACTTCATGGCGCTACCTCAGACACGTTCGGGAACCGACAGGCGGCGCGCGCAAGTCGCAGATACGCACCGCATACTTTATCGGCGCCAGGGCAATTTGTCTTTAGGGAGAACGTGGGGGTTGCTGGGGAAGGCCCCGAGTTCGAACGGCTAGAATAGCACAGCTCTGCACTCATCGGGGCGACCCTCAGCAGGTGGCCGCCGGATATTCGCGGTAGAACGGGAACGACCCGTCTCCCCAGTAGAGCTCGAGCGGGTGACCAGGGTTGTCGTAGTCGACCGCGATGTCGTGGCCGTAATCGACGCCGTCACGGCGTTCGACGATGAAGTCGTTGCTGATCTCGGGGCCGCCCCGCTTCATATTCCAGCCGAGGTCGAGGCCTCCGCACTTGCCCGCCTCGATAATCCGGTCGCGCAGGAACTGCATGTTCTGAATGCGCTCTTCGTGACTGATTCCGCCGGCGAGCCGCTCCGGATATTTGGCCGCTATGTATGCGATTAAATCCGGCCCGTTCGACGGGTAGCTTTGCGCGTGCGCTGGCGAATCAGGCGTTGACGTCAGCTGGGAGTCGGTCGGCGCGGTGGGTGACGACTTGCGATATTCGCAGCCGGCAAGCGCCACTGCGACGGCGAGAAGACACAGGTACTTTTTCACGAGGGTTCCCACGGGTGACGCACGACACCTCTCGCATGGCGGTGGCGCGCGCGATGTTCTCTTTAGCTGTTGTGAAAGTTGGCGGACTTTACGGGAGCGAATTTTCTCGGTGTCAGCCGTTCAAAGAGTGACCGACAGCCCAGCTTTCGTCAAGCTCGGCTGCGCGCGGTGCGCGACAGATATGCGAGTCCGCCGGACAGCGAGAAGAGCATGATGAGCGCCGCCCCCATGAACGAGACGAGCAGCGCGGACTCGAGCGGAAGACCCAGCTGCGTGAAATAGAACCCGAACGTGGCTTCGCGGACGCCGAACCCGTTCATCGAAACGGGGAGCATCTGCACGATGAACGAAATCGGCACGACGACCGCAAGTTCCGCGAAGCCGATCGGAATGTTCATGCTGCGTGCGATTGCAAGATAGAAGAGCACGAGCAATCCCTGCACGGCGATGGCGCCGGCGAAACAGCCCGCGAGGGCCGCAGGTGTTTCCTTGAATCGTGTCAGCGCGTCGGTCAGTTTTGCGAGCCGCTCGTCGACCCATTCCTGGTGAAACACGCGGAGCGGCTGCAGCAGCTTCGTCATGCTCTGTGGAATCAGGAGCGCGGGCGTCGCGACAATCGCGCCCAGGCCGAACCCCGCCCAGAGTACGCCCGGCCCCACCGGCCCGACCGCCATTCGATGCATCATCGTCGCGCCGCTCGCGGCCATGAGGGCCAGCGCAAGCAGGCCGATGCCGCGATCGATCAGTACCACGGTCGTCGCGAGCGTCTTCGATCCGGCGGCCCTGGCGGTGTCGCTGATCCGCACGACGTCACCGCCGATATTGCTCGGGAGGAAGTTGTTGAAGAACGTGGCGACGAGGAACGACGACGTGAGCGCGGTGAATGGCAGGTTGACCTGCTGCGCGCGGAGCAGCAGGCCCCACCGCCATGCGCTGGCCAACACCATCAGCAGGTAAAGGAACAATGCCCCGGAGAGCCAGGCAGGCGAGGCGTCCCGTGCGTAGCTCCAGAGACGCGTGACATCAACGCGTGAGAACAGTATCGCGAGCAACCCCGCGCTGACGATGGCCTTCAGGGCGCCGAGTGCGATCGTGCGCGTGCGAGATGGTTCGTGTGTGTGTTCGTATTGCACGTCGTCAGGATGAGGGCCGCGGATCCGCGGACCCTTCAGCTTACCACGGAGGTACGGCAGGATCGACCACGGAAGCACACGGATGGACACGGATAAACGCAACAGGGCGCTTTCCGTGTTGTTCCGTGTCGTTCCGTGGTCGTACAATGCCGTGTTCTCCCGATGCGCATCCTCATGATCGCGCCGGAGCCGTTTTTCGAGCCCCGGGGCACACCTTTCAGCGAGTTTCATCGGATTCGCGCGCTGAGCGAGCTCGGCCACACGGTCGACCTCGTCACGTACCCGTTCGGCCGTGACGTGTCGTTGCCGGGGTTGCGCGTGTTTCGGAGCATGCGTCCGCCGTTCATGAATGGCATCGGCATCGGGCCGTCGTGGCGCAAGCTGCCGCTTGATTTCCTGGTCTTTTGCTCGACGATCCGTCGCGCGCTGTCGGGACGGTACGACGCCGTGCACTCGCACGAAGAGGGCAGCTGGTGGGGCGTGCTGATTGCGGCACTGCTCGGTGTGCCGCATCTATACGACATGCACTCCAGCCTGCCGCAGCAGCTCACGAACTTTGCCTACAGCCGTTCGCGTGTGCTGACGGCGTTGTTCCGCGCGCTCGAGCGCTTCGTGATCCGGCGATCGCGAGTGGTCATCGTGATCTGTCCGCAGCTCGAAGACGTCGTGCGCGGCATCGATCGCGCGGTGCCGTCGGTGCTGATTGAGAACGCGCCTGGATCCGGAGATGCACCGGTCGCGGGTTCCGGTGCCGCGGTGCGTGCCAGCCTTGGCCTCGCCGATCACACGCCGATGGTGCTTTACACGGGCACGTTCGAGGCCTACCAGGGACTCGACCTTCTCTTTGCGTCGATGCGTCACGTCCTGGCGACGCGTCCTGATGCGCGGCTGGTACTGGCTGGCGGGCGTCCGGAGCAGATTGCCGTCGCGCGCGCCCACGCGGAACGCGAAGGCGTGGCGAGTACGACGATCTTCGCGGGACAACGCCCTGCGGACGAGATCCCCGCGTTTCTCGATGCGGCCGACGTCCTCGTGTCGCCGCGCAGCCTGGGAACCAACACGCCGCTGAAGATTTACCAGTACCTCAGGTCGGGCCGCGCCATCGTCGCGACGCGGCTGCTGACTCATACACAAGTGTTGAATGACGATGTCGCGATCCTGACCGACGCCACGGCCGAGGGATTTGCCAGTGGTATCGTCGCGGCACTGGCGGAGCCCGAGCGGGCGCGATCGATTGGCGCTCGCGCGCGTCAGCTTGCCGACACGAAATACAGCTACGACGCCTACTTGTCGCGCACGCGCCAGGCGTGCGCACACCTGTTCGGCGAGGCCACACCACAGATGGCAGGTGGTGTCGCGTGACGGACGGCGCTGGCGCCGGCACGGCGGACCACGGAAACACCGGGAACGGCACGGAAGGGGATCTCGAGCATTACAGCTACGCGGTCTACGCCGATCCCGCCATGGCGGAGCGCTTCGACGCCATCCGCTTCAGCGGGCCGATCGGCCGTCTCATCGCAGAAACGCAGGACCAGCAGGTTGCCGCGTTCCTCGCGCCGCTTCAGGGGCGACGGATCCTCGACGTCGGCACCGGCACGGGCCGCGCGGCGATCGCGCTCGCGCGCCGCGGCGCTGTCGTCACCGGCGTCGATGCATCGGCGGAAATGCTCCACGTTGCTGAACGCCGCGCACGGGAAGCGGGCGCCAGCGTCACGTTCACGCGCGGCGATGCGCATAGGCTCGACGTGGCTGACCGCAGTTTCGACTCAGTGGTCTGTCTCAGGGTGCTGATGCACACGCCGGACTGGCAGCAGTCGCTCAAAGAACTGTGTCGCGTTGCGAACGAGCGCGTCGTATTCGATTACCCGGCGCGCTGGAGCACGGCGGCGCTGCAGGCGGCGGCCCGCCGCGTCACGCACCTGTTCGACGCACGGGTTGAGGCCTATCGTGTGTTCTCCTCGCGCGCGATTGCGCGGGTGCTCGAATCACAGGGGTTCCGCGTCACCGGCGAGCACCGCCAGTTCGTGCTGCCGATCGCCTTGCACAAGCGTGTCGGCTCGGAAGCGTGGACGAAGCGGACCGAAGCCTGGATGACACGCACTGGATTGATGCGGCGCTTCGGATCCCCCGTGACGATCGTGGCCGAGCGTTGCGCGTCCTAGTCACCGGCGCCAGCGGCTTCACCGGGAGTCACGTCGCGCGGGGGCTTCGCACGCGCGGACACGACGTGCGCGGGCTCGTGCGCGAAGCCGCACGCGGCGAGGCCCTGCGGGCTGACGGCAGCGAGCTGGCAATCGGGGATCTGCGCGATCCCTCCACGCTCCGCCGTGCTGCGGCTGGCATCGATGTCATCTACAACATAGCCGCCCTCTACCGGCAGGCAGGACTCCCCGACAGCGTGTATCACGAGGTCAATGCCGCGGCCGTTGCAGCGGTCATCGAGGCAGCGGCCGCTGCGGGCGTGCGCCGTGTCGTGCATTGCAGCACCGTCGGCGTGCACGGCGACGTCGAGCACCCACCCGCGAACGAGGATGCGCCGCTCCGTCCCGGGGACATCTACCAGGTCGCGAAGGTCGAGGGTGAGCGACTGGCGCGCGAGGCAGCCGCCCGAACCGGCGTTGAGCTCGTCATCGCGCGTCCAACCGGCATCTATGGTCCGGGCGATCGCCGGTTGTTAAAGCTGTTTCGCGGCGTTGCGCGCCGGCGCTTCGTCATCCTCGGCCGCGGCAAGATTTTCTACCACCTCACCTATATCGACGATCTCGTCGAAGGCTTTCGGCTGTGCGGAGAAGTCCCCGCGGCTGCAGGACGGACCTACATTCTCGCGGGCGGCGAAGTCTCGACGCTCAACGAACTCGTCGCGTTGATTGCCGGGGAAGCAGGCGTGCGGCCTCCGCGTCTGCATCTGCCGGTCTGGCCGTTCTGGCTTGCCGGCGCAGCGTGCGAGGCGGTGTGCGCGCCGTTCGGAATCGAGCCGCCGCTCTATCGCCGGCGCGTCGACTTCTTCACCAAGAGCCGCGCGTTCGACATCAGCCGCGCCCGTGCGGAACTGGGCTACGCCCCCAAGGTCGGATTACGAGAAGGAGTAAGAAGAACCCTGGCGTGGTATCGCTCTCAGGGTTGGATCTAAAAGCTCGGCGCGCACAGCCAGAACGCCGGCGTGATCTGTTCGCCTCCGGCGCACGGCGTTCGTGACACTCGCCTGGCTTCCTCAGGGTGGGCTTCAACGATCCAGTTGTAGGTGCGGATGCGGACGGCATCGTTCGCCGCCAGCTGAATGCGCTCGCCAGTCATGAAGGTGACGTAATACGCGACCCAGAAGTCCGACTCCCCGTATCGGACGCCGCGGGCGTCCAGCGCTTCGATGAGGAGACCTTTCGCCGGCACCGGCGGCGTGGTCAGGTACTCGGTGATCAGCCGGGCGTGGGCGACGGCTGACATACCCAGGACCACGACGGCGATCGTCGTCCAGGCCGCGCGGATGGTGCGCGAACGCTCGGAGACGAGGTACCAGGCGGCGAGCCCGCACGCGCCGACAATCGACAACAACTCGTATCGCATCGTGTGGAAATCGACCTCGCCACATCGTGAGGTGACGTAGCCGACCGCCGATAGCACGCCGACGAGCGTCAAGTAGGCGCAGACGTCGTACCGCGGAGACCACCGGCGCTCGGCCGCGAGTCGCGCACCGACGCGGACGAATGGAATGCCGAGCAGCGCAATCAGCAGAAATGCGCTGCCGATCAGCCCTTGCGTGAGCCCGCTCTCAATGCCAAAGTCCGAGAGCTGCCGCGACGCGAGACCGAACAATTCGGGCCAGTGGCTGGCGAACAGCAGGCCGATACCGCGCAGCATTCCTGGCAGGTTGAAACAGGTGCGGCGCATGAGCTCCACGAGGTTGTTCGCGGGCATCCGGCCATAGAGTTCGAGCAGGCTGGTGCCCGGCCCGGCCGCGGAGGAGTACGGCTTCAACACCTGAATGCCGGCCCAGATGGCCGCGGCTACGCCGAACATCACGGCAAACCGTGTCAGCGTCTCCCGCCGCAGGAGACGGCCGTGCGCCGCCTCGAGCAGCGCGAGCGCGACGGCGCCATAGATAGTGAACTCGCGGTTGAGGAAGCCGAAGCCAAGGATCACGCCGAGCCAGACCGGTCGCGTGCGCGCGATCCAGAGGAGAAGGACGTAAAGCAATGGTTCGACGTTGGCGCCGTTCGCCTTCAGGACGTGCGCCGCGGTGATGGGCGCCGCGAGCACGAAGAACGACGCCGCGAATGCGGCCGCCGCGGGCCGCAGTCCCGCATCCCGTTCAAATAAGCGCAGCAGAAGGAGCGCAATGGCAATGTTGATCGCGAGCAGCGGCAGCTTCAGCGACGTCACCGACGCGCCAGCCACCAGCATCACGGGCGCCGCGAGCCATGCCTCGACGCCGAGCAGATACAACTGGCCGTACCAAAACAGCGGGAAGGCGCGCCCCTCGCTGAGGTGTTTTGCCATCAGGCCGGTGACGGCCTGGTCGGAGTCGAACGCCGCCCACGGGACGAAGACGAACACGGCTGACCGCACGACGACGAGGGCAACGACGAGCGCGGCGGCGATCCAGCGTTCGCGGGCCCGGCTGTTCTGTTCCAGCATCGGGAGACTTATCATAGTAAGCGACGATTCACGAAGGATCGAAGATCGCGAAGGCTCGAAGATCACACGAACCCGGATCACACGGATCACTGCAACGAATGACGGACACCCGTGACATCCCTCGCGCGCAGGACCAGTTGTTCTCGGCGCGGCAGTCAGCGCGCGAGAAGTTTGCGGCGCTGGTCGTCGGCCAACCAGGATGGGGTCCGCTGCTCAAGTACGAAGTGGTGCAGCAGCTCTCGCAGAACGTTGCCGGGGCCGTGGGCTTCGCGCTCCGCAAGGTCATGTTCCCGTGGCTGCTTGGCGCGTGCGGCCGAAACGTGATCTTCGGACAGAACGTCGTGCTGCGGCACCCCCACAAGATACGGATCGGCGACAACGTGGTGATTGACGACAACTGCCTGCTCGATGCGAAGGGAGACGACAATCGCGGCATCTCGATTGGCAGCGGCGTTTTCATCGGGCGCAATACGATCCTGTCCTGCAAGAACGGGGATATCGAGGTCGCGGACGGCGCCAACCTTGGATTCAATTGTGAAGTCTTCTCAGCGAGCCGCGTCAGCATTGGTCGAGATGCGCTGCTCGCGGCGTACTGCTACGTGATTGGCGGGGATCACGACTTCAGCGATCCCGCCGAAGCCGTCCTCGCACAGGGCCGCCGGTCCGCGGGAGTGTCGGTTGGCGCGGGCGCGTGGCTTGGCGCGGGTGCGAAGGTCCTCGACGGCGTCACCGTCGGAGATCGCGCCATCCTTGGCGCCGGCGCCGTGGTACGCGAGGCGGTGCCGGCGGGTGCCATTGCGGTTGGTGTGCCGGCCCGGGTCGTCGGCCAGCGCGACGCGGTGGTGCGGTCTTGACGGACACTAAAAAGATCAACGTCCTCCAGGTCTGCGATCACCTCGGCTGGGAGGGATCGCGGATGCACGGCGTCAAGCGGCTGTTCGCGTGGATGATTCCGCGATTTGATGCAACCCGCTACGCCGTGTCGCTCGTCAGCCTCCGCAAGAAGGATCTCTCGGAGGAGACGCTCGACTCGTTCGGCATCGACATCACGTATCTCCATAAATCGAAGTTCGATCCCGCAACGCTCCCCGCGCTGCTCAAGGTGATCGATCGCAAGCAGATCGACATCCTTCACCTGCACGGGTACGGGGCGACGACCTTTGGCCGCCTCGCGGGCATGATGCGCGGGCTGCCGACCATCCTGCACGAGCACGCGAACCTGACCGACACCCCGTGGTTTCAGAAGATCGCGGATCGCGTGCTGGCACCGTCCACCGACATCGCGATCGCTGTTTCGAAGAGCACCGCGGAGTTCGTGATCGACGCGCGGCAGATGCCGCCCGAGCGCGTGAAGGTCGTGTACCTCGGCGTGCCGCTGGAAGAATTCAGCCGCAAGCGCTCTCCCGAGGAAATCGCGGATGCCAGGCGCGAGCTGGGCATTGCCAGCGACGAGTTCGCGGTCGGTACGGTGACGCGGCTGCACGATTCGAAAGGGAACTCCTATCTCGTCGACGCCGCGAAACAGGTGCTGCAGGAGCGCCCGAATACCCGCTTTTTCCTGTTTGGTGAAGGGCCATTGCGCCCCGAGCTGGAATCGCAGGCGCGCGCGCTCGGCCTTGGCGATCGCTTGCTGTTTGGCGGCTTCGCGCGCGATGTCGCGCGAGTGCTGTCGGCGTTCGACGTCAGCGTGTTTCCATCGCTGTGGGAGGGCACGCCGCTGACCGTGTTCGAGGCGCTCGCGATGGGTAAGACGATCGTGGCGACCGACGCGGACGGCTTGCTCGATGTCCTGACGCCGGATCGCGACGCGCTGATCGTGCCGAAGCGCGACCGTCAGGCGCTCGCGCAGGCCATCGTGCGCGTCATCGACCACCCGGACGAGCGGGCACGCCTGGCTGGCAACGCTCGACTCAAGGGACAGCAATACGACATCGCCACCTTCGTCCGGAAGATGGAACGCCTCTACGAACTCCTGCACCGCGTGTCGCGCTCGACGAAGCGACGCGGCGTGCTCCAGGCGGACCTCACGTTCCTGACGGGGGGAGTGCGCGCGTGAGGCAGGCCCATTCGACCGGCTCAGGGCAGGCTCTTCGGCAGGCCGGGGATCGCCCGTCGACTTCCACGACCGCCGTGGCCACCGCCGAGCGCATGACGATGCGTCCGGGGCTGATGGCTGCCGCCGTGTGCCTCTTCGTCTACGGCGCGCTCGCGCTGACGGTAGATTTTCCCCGCGCGGCGATCGGGATCCAGAGCGACGAGGCCACCTATTACATGATGGGGCACAGCCTCGCCGAGGACGGCGACCTCACGTATCGCTACGAAGATCTCGTCCGCGTCTGGCGCGAGTTTCCAACCGGACCTGCCGGCGTGTTCCTGAAAAAAGGGAAGACGCTCAAGGGGGCGCCCGATCCGGACCAGCGCCGGATGTTCTTCGGCAAGTCCTTCATCTATCCGGTGTTCGCGACGCCGTTCGTGAAGCTGTGGGGCACGAACGGCTTCCTGCTCCTCCACGCGATCCTGCTGTCGCTGGTCGTGCTGTGTGGGTACCTGTTCCTCCACGCCCGTGCGCCAGCCGTTCCGTCTTTGCTGCTGGCGACGGCGTTCGTGTTCGCCACGGTCGTCCCGGTGTACTTCGTCTGGATCACACCGGAGTTGTTCAACTTCTCGCTGGGATGCCTGGCGTATTTCTGCTGGCTCTATAAAGAGGTGGCATCCCCTGAACGGTCGCCCGCGGGGACGGCATGGCTGTTTTCCAGCCGTAGCGACCTCGTGGCTGCTGCGCTGCTCGGCATCCTGACGTTTTCAAAGCCGCCAAGCGCGTTGCTCTTCGTGCCGATTGTGATCTGGCAGCTCGCCTTCAGGCGGCGGTTGCCCAGCGCGATCGCGAGTTCGCTGGTGTTCGCGCTCGTGGCCGCCGGCTTGTTCGGGATCAACATCGCCATTTCCGGGGAGTGGAACTACCAGGGAGGCGATCGGCAGACCTACTACTACGAGTTCCCGTTCCAGAACGAGGCGCCAAAGGGTGACATCGGGGTCCCGAAAGCACGCGACGAAGCCCTGACGAACATCATCTTCGATCCGCGCGTGTTCACGACGAACCTGCTGCACAACCTCGGATACGTTTTCGTTGGCCGCAACGCCGGTCTCGTCGCGTATTTCTTCCCGGCGGTCTTCGCGCTGGCCGCGTTTCTCGCGGCGCCGCGACGACGGCCGGCGTGGCAATGGCTCGTGCTCGCGTCGGGGCTTGCGCAGATCGTTCTGTTCATCATTGCGACGCCGTACACATGGAACGGCGGCGGCGGTTCGGTCGGCAATCGTTACTTCATGAGCGCGTACGGCGTGTTTCTCTTTCTCCTACCGCCGATGGTGTCCACCGCTGTCGCGCTGGTGCCGTGGATCATCGGATCGATCTTCGTCGCGCCACTCGTCCTGAACCCGTTCGCGGCATCGTTCTATCCAGGCAGCAATGCGAAGAGCGGACCGCTGCGGCTGCTGCCCGTCGAGCTGACGCTCATTTACGACCTGCCGATCAACAACGAACCATCGCGGGTGCGCCAGTGGTATGGCGACAATCCCGGTCAAGGTGATCCCGGCTTCCAAATTTACTTCCTCGACGACAACGCGTTCGGACGCGAGGCGGACAAGAGTTTCTGGGTGCGCGGCGAGTCGCGCGCCGAGTTCCTCATCAAAACGGATCGAGCGATCAAGCGCGCCGTGTTCACGCTGACGGCCGGTCCGGTCGACACCGACCTCAAAATCTCCGTCGATGGCCGCAGTCAGCGGTTGCGCGTCGGTGCCGGAAATACCGAACAGGTGACGTTTGCCCTTGGTCCGGGTTTTCTTTACCAGGGCACATGGCCTGTCTGGCGCGTGTCGATCTCGAGCAGCGCCGGGTTCTCGCCCGTGTTTCATGGCGCCGACGACACGCGCTACCTCGGCGTCCGCGTAAAGCCCGTCCTCGTTCCATGAGCCGCATCGCCGTCGTCACATCCAGCCCTCCGATGGCCGGAGGGGGGCACATGGTGATCGCGCGCGAGCTGGCACGCGCGCTGCGCGAGGCGGGACACGATGCGCACATCGTCCTCACGCCACAGAACCGATTTGGACGGCAGGCTTCCGCGTATGCGGCAACCTGGCTCACCGATCTCGGCTCGAGCGAAGGACGATCGATCGACCAGGTGATCAGCCTGCGTTACCCGAGCTATGCCGTCCGGCACCCACGCCACGTGTGCTGGTTGAACCACACGATGCGCGAGTACTACGATTTGTGGGACCGGTTCAGCGCGTCGCTGTCGCCGCAGGGCCTGATCAAGGAGCGCGTGCGCCGCGTGTTGATTCACACGGCGGATCGGTATCTGCTGACCCGCAACGTGACGCGGTTGTTCGTGCAGTCGCGGACGATCCAGCAGCGGCTTTCGATGTGGCCGTCCTTGCGATCGACAGTGCTGTATCCGCCGGCACCGCAGCGTCCGTACCGCTGCGATGGTTACGGCGAGGAGTTTCTTTTGATCTCACGGTTGACGCCACTGAAACGCACGGATCTGCTGGTGCGCGCGCTGGCCACGAGCGCAGGGGCGGGCCTTCGAGCGGCCGTCGCCGGCGACGGGGAAGAGCGCGGCACGCTGGAGCGGATGGCATCCGAGATCGGCGTCGCGAATCGCGTGCGATTCACGGGGGCCTTGAGCGAGGAGCAGTTGATTGCCGAACTCGGTCGTTGCCGGGCCGTGTGCTTTCCGACATACGAGGAGGACTATGGCTTCGTCACCGTCGAGGCATTCGCCTCGCGGAAGGCCGTCGTCACGTGCTCCGATTCCGGAGGGCCCGCCGAACTGGTGCAGAACGGCGTGAATGGCTTCGTGACGGCGCCAACGCCGGAATCCTTCGCGACCGCCTTGCGGACGCTGGCGGACGATCCGTCGTTAACCGAACGGCTCGGGTCAGCGGCCTACGACAAGGGCGCGAAACTCACCTGGCCTGAGACCGTCCGCCAACTGGTCGTACAATAAACATTCGAATGGCATACGCATCCGAGCTCGAAACCCGCATCGCCAAGAAAGTGACCAGGGCGGTCACCGACTACGGCCTTATCGAGGACGGCGATCGCGTGATGATTGGCCTCTCCGGTGGCAAGGACAGCTGGGCGCTGATCCAGATCCTCGACGTGCTGCGCCGGCGTGCACCGATCCAGTTCTCCATCGTTGCCGTGAACATCGATTCCGGCTACGAAGGGTACGAGCACGAAAAAATCGCGGCCACCTGTGCCGAGCGCGGTTGGGAATGCCACATCGAGCACACCACGATTGGCGAAACGATCGAGGAGATTCTCGACGAGAGCGCGACCCCCTGCTCCCTGTGCGCGCGGCTGCGGCGCGGCGCTCTTTATCGATGGGCGACGAAGGTTGGAGCAACGAAGATCGCGCTCGGGCATCATGCCGACGATTTCATCGAGACGCTCCTGCTGAACCTCTTCTTCCAGGGTTCGCTCAAGGCCATGCCCGCACGACTCGTCTCCGACAACGGCGAGCACGTCGTCATTCGGCCCCTGGTGAACGTGCTCGAATCCGAGGCGCGCGCGTATGCGAAAGGCTCGGGGTTGCCAATCATCGGCTGCTGCTGTCCGGCGTGTGGCGATCTCAGTCTCCAGCGCCAGCGCGTGAAGCGCCTCATTGCCGAACTCCAGGTGGAGCACCCGGATATCAAGAATTCCATGCTGCGCGCGCTGGGCAACGTCGCGTCACGCCATCTGCTCGACAAGCGACTCCATCCGCTGCCCGAACTCCGCGCCGCTGCGGCGAAGGTGCTGTCGCTGACGCCTGTGCCGGCACGCTGAATGCGTGCGGTGGTGCAGCGCGTCAGCCGCGCGGCCGTCGCCGTTGATGGCCGGACCGTCGGCGAGATTGCGCGCGGTCTCGTGGTCCTGCTCGGCGTTGCCAACAAAGACGAGGCCGCTGACGTCCAATACATCGCCGGCAAGATTCGAGACCTGCGAATTTTTCCCGACGAGCACGGCAAGATGAATCGATCGATCGCGGAGGCCAACGGCGGCGTCCTCCTCGTCTCGCAATTCACGCTGCTGGGTGATGCCCGAAAAGGGCGCCGCCCGTCATTTGACGGCGCGGCCGCGCCTGCCGTCGCGCAGGCGCTGTATGAAGACGTCGCGCGGGAGCTCCGCGGAACAGGTATCACAGTGGTGACCGGTGTGTTCCAGGCCGATATGCAGGTAGAGCTCGTGAACGACGGACCGGTCACGCTCCTGCTCGATAGCGCGCGGCAATTCTGAACGAGGTGACGAGTCGATGAAACGAATACTGGCAGTGGCCAGTCTGGCCCTTCTTGGTTTTGCATCATCCGCCTGGGCGCAGCAGCGGCCGCTGGTGACCGAAGATCCCGAAACGATTGGTTCCGGCAACGTGCTGATCGAAGGGGGCTTCGACATCGCGAGCGACATCTTCTACCCGGTGAGTGGCTTGACCGGGGACCTCCTGCGATTACCGACGCTCGGCGTCAGCTTTGGGCTGGGTTCCATCGCCGAGCTGCAGCTCGATGGCGGCATTTACCAGCGGCTCTCAATTAAATCGCGTACCACCGCGCCGCTCTCCGGCATGCTCGACATTTCGGGGGACAGCACGAGCGACGTGGAGGATCTCGTGATTGGCACCAAGGTCCGCGTGCTGAGCGAGACGCCAACCCGGCCGGCCGTCGGCATACGGCTCGCGACCAAGCTGCCGAATGCGAGCAACGAGAACGGGCTCGGCCTCGACACCACCGACTTTCTCGCCACGATGCTCGTCGGGAAGACGGTGCAGTCGATCAGGTTCGTCGGCAACGTTGGTCTCGGCATCCTCGCCGATCCGACGCGTGGCGATCGTCAGAACGATGTGCTCCTGTACGGGTTTTCAGTCGCACGCGCCGTTCAGCAGGGACTTGAAGTGGTCGGCGAGATCAACGGACGCGCCAACACCCGCGGCGGCGACGCACCGCCTGGAACGGACAGTCGCGCGACGGTGCGCCTGGGTGGCCGATTCACGCGCGGCACCGTGCGCATCGATGCCGGCGTGTTGCTTGGGACGACCTCGCGCGATCCGGACTTTGGTTTCACCGCCGGCGCGACGTGGGTGTTCAAGGGATTCACGATCCCGTAGACGGAGAAGCCGCGTAGCGGCGAAGGCGGGTTTGCTATAGTTCCGCCATGCATTTCAGGCGCGGACCATTCTTTGTTGCGCTGCTCTCGATGGCAGCGATCGCCGCGATGTCTCCCTCCGCCCAGCAGCCGTCCGGATCCGCGAGTCCTCAACCGACGAGCACGCTGGAGCCGCTCAAGTTCCGATACATGGGGCCCGCGCCCGCGGGCCGCATTGCCACAGTGGCCGGAGTCCCCGGCGATCCGAACACCTACTATCTCGGCTCCGCGTCCGGCGGCGTGTGGAAGTCAACGGACGCAGGGAAGACGTTCGCGCCGATCTTCGATGACCAGCCCGTGGCGGCAATCGGAAGCATTGCTGTGGCCGCGTCCGACCCGAACACCGTGTGGGTCGGTACCGGAGAGCCGTGGGTCATTCGTTACAGCGACGTGATGGGAGACGGTGTCTACAAATCCACGGACGCCGGCGCCACGTGGAAGCACATGGGACTGCCGGAGACCGGGCGTATCTCGCGCGTGTTGATCCATCCGACGAACCCCAGCATCGTCTACGTCTGCGCGCTCGGTCGACTCACCGGTCCGCAGCAGGAACGCGGCGTGTTCAGGTCGACGGATGGCGGCGCGAACTGGCAGCGCGTGTGGTTCGTCGATGAAAACACCGGTTGCTCGGGCCTGGCCATTGACGAGAAGGATCCGAACACGCTGCTTGCAGGCTTCTGGCAGGCGGAGCAGAAGACGTGGGTGCAGCGGAGCGGTGGGCCGGGCAGCGGCGTTTACATCACGCGCGACGGCGGAGCGAAGTGGACGAAGGTCACCGCCGGTATGCCAAAGCCGCCGGTCGGAAAGATCGACGTCGCGATTGCGCCATCGGATTCGAAGCGGATGTACGCGCTGATTCAGACCGCGGACCAGGGATCGCTGTGGCGGTCGGACGATGCCGGCACGAACTGGAAGGTGGTCAGCTGGGATCGATCGCTCATCGGCCGGGCCGGCTATTACATCCGCATCGGCGTCAATCCACAGAACCCCGACGACGTGTTCGTCATGAGCAGCAGCCTGCACCGTTCGCAGGATGGCGGAAAAAACTTCAGCGGCAACGGCGGCGGTCCATTTCCATTCACGCAGGGACAGGCCAGCTGCGGCGACTGCCACGACGTGTGGATCGATCCAAAGGATCCGATGCGTTACGTGCTGGTCGATGATGCGGGCGCTGCGATCAACACCAAGGACGGGTTCACGCGCATCCTGATTCCGAACGGGCAGATGTATCACGTGCACGTCGACAATCGCGTGCCCTACTGGATCTACAGCAACCGCCAGGACGATGGGACGATGCGCGGGCCGAGCACGAACTCGGAGCAGACCGCCAACGGTGTCCTGCCGGAAGGCAGCCTGATGCCGAGGGCGCCAGTTCCAACCGGCCGGGGACGCGGCGGCGGCGGCGGAGGCGGGTTTGGCGGACGAGGAAGAGGAGGCCCCGCGCTGGCCTGGCAACCGGACATTGGCGGATGCGAGTCGGGCTTCACGATTCCCGATCCAGCCGATGCGGATGTGGTCTATGCGTCCTGCTATGGCAACAAGGTGACGCGCTGGGACGCGAAGACGGGCACCGCGCGATCGATCGAGCCGTGGATGATCACGCTCGATTCGCCGCCGAACGAACAGAAGTATCGCTGCCACTGGACCGCGCCGATGGCAATCGATCCATTCGATCACGACACGGTCCTCTATGGCTGCCAGTCGATCCTGAAGACGGCCAATGGCGGCCAGTCGTGGACGGAGTTGAGTCCTGATCTCTCAACGAAGGATCCTTCGCGCATCGTCTCCAACGGCGGTCTCGTGGGCGACAACCTCGGTCAGTACGCCGGCGAAGTCGTGTGGTCGATCGAGTATTCGAAGATCCAGCGCGGCCTGATCTGGGCGGGCACGAACGACGGCAAGCTCTGGTACACGAAAGACGGCGGCGCCAACTGGAACGACGTCACCAGGAATTTCAAGGACCTGCCGGTCTGGGGCACGTTCACGCAGATCTGGCCCTCGACGTTCGACGCGGGCACTGCGTATGTCGCCGTGTCCTTTCACCTGATGGACGATCGAAAGCCTTACATCTACAAGACGACGGACTTCGGTGCGAGCTGGACGAAGATCACCGGCAACATTCCGTCGGGGCATCCGCTTGACTACGTGCTGTCGCTCTCCGGGAACCCGAACCGGACAGGCATGTTGTTCGCCGGCACCGGGCGAGCCTTCTACTACTCGCTCGATGATGGTGCGAACTGGTTACGATTCAAGGACGGTTTGCCACCGGCGCCGGTGAGCTGGATCACGGTGGAGCCGCGTTTTCACGACGTTGTGGTGTCGACCTACGGTCGCGGCCTCTACATCCTGCCGAATATCACGCCCCTCGAGCACACGGGACAAGCCTCTCCGACGATCACGACCGCGCAGCTTTACACCTCTGCACCGCTGTTCCGCCAGGCGCGCAACGGGTTTCAGCAGTACGGCCGTCCGCATTTCACGCTGGCGCTCCCGTCTGCGCCGTCCGGACCGATTCAGATGGACGTGGTCGACGCGAACGGAAAAGTGATCCGCACGCAAAAGCTTTCCGGCCGCCAGGGATTGAACGGGATGAATTGGGATCTCGGCTACGAGGGCCCAACGCTCGTCGCGCTTCGCACGACGCCACCCGAGAACCCGCACATCTGGGAAGAGCCGCGGTTCCAGGGAACTGACATCCGGCGTATTACCCATTGGGGGATTACGCCGCAGACCGGTATTCCGCTCGCGGCACCTGGCAAGTACCAGGTGCGCTTCACGGTTGACGGCCAGCAGTACACGCAGCCATTCGAAGTCTTGAAGGATCCGGCCGTGAAGACGTCGATAGAGGACTTGCAGTTGTCCACGCAGACCCAGGTCCGCATTCGCGACGACATCACGCAGACATCCGAGATGGTGAACCGGATGGAGATCTGGCGGAAGCAGATCGAAGACCAATTGAAGGTGAACGCGGGGAAGACAGCTGTGACGAAAGCGCTGACCGATCTGAACAAGGCGATCCTCGATGTCGAGCTGAAACTGGTGTCCCGCTCCGAGATGTTGAGCGACGACAAGTACTTTCCTGAAGCCTACAAGGTCTACATGAATCTGATTTGGCTGAGCGGCGGCGTAGGACAGGGAGCGTCGGATGAAGCGGGCAGCATTGATTACCGCCCGACCGACACCCAGATGGAGGTGCTTGCGGTGATCGAGAAGGACCTCGCGGCTGCGAAGGCGGGTTTCGATCGGCTCGTCTCGACCGACCTGCCAGTGTTCAACAAGGCAATGGCCGGAAAGGTGCCGCCGATCGGGGACATGGCGAAGACGACCTCGCAGCAGTAGGGCGGTCTTTAGGGTAGCAGGCTGTTGAAATAACGAGGGACAGCCTGCGCGTCAATGCCGAATGCCCGATGCCGAATGCCGAGTGATCAATCGATCCGATAGAAGTCGTTCACCGCAGCGACTTCCTGGTTGCGGCGGTCGGCATCCCAGCCCAGTTCATCTGCCGCAATCCGCGCGGCGCTCTCGACCAGCTCCGTTCCGGGATGTCCTCCCGATCCAAGCTCGGTTCTGCGGATCACGATGTCGGCGAGCGTCACTGCCATCTCGTGGCGAATCACGTAGATCACTTCCGCACCGATCGCTGTCTGTCCGCTGACGAGCGGCATGCGCCAGTCGCTACGCTCGGCCATGATGCGCACGATCTGCGCGCAGCGATCGCCGTAGAGCGCGGTCAGGCGCCGGATGATTGGCGGCGCCAGCTCGAGGCCGACGGCGCGGGCTGTTTCAATCGCCAGCGCTTCATGATCGGCGATGCCGGCGCCGGCCAGCGGTTCGCGATCGGTATGCGATGGCCGCGCGCGCACGCCGAGACGCCGCGCCGCCGCGTTCACGGCGCGAGTGGCCACACCGCGTGCAGTGGTGTATTTCACGCCAATCACCGTCATCGCGCCGGGAGCGCCGTCCCGTTTGTGATCGAGGATCAGTGGTGCGGGCAGGAGGTCGGGCCGGCCGCCACGTCCTCGATGCGCGGGAACGATGCCGCGGTGAACGAGTTCGACGTTTTCGCGCGTCAGCTTCAATGCGGGGAATGCGGTGTTTGCCTCGGCAATGAACGCGTCCACTTCAGGACCGGCCACCCGCACGTCGCCAGGTTGCTTGAATTCATCTGACTGGCTCGTGCCGATGACCGCGCGCCCGCGCCATGGGACCAGCGTCAGCATGCGGCCGTTGCTCCCTGGAGCCGCGAGCGCGATGTCACTTGCCGGCTTCGAGGTCACGAGGTTCATGGCCTTGACAAGTGGAACTTCGCGCGAGACACCAAACGCGCGCATGATCTCGCCGGCGTACGCCCCGGCGGCGTTGATGGTCAGCCGGGCCCGGACGTCGACCTCCGCTCCCGTGAGCCGATCGCGGACGCGCATCCCCGCGATCGCACCGCGCTCACGCAGCGGCTGCAGCGCTTCCGCGTAGTTCGCCAGTCGAGCGCCATGGCCATCGGCCGATTCGGCAAACGCGATGGCGAGCCGATTGGCTTCGACGATCTGGTAGTCGTACCACTGCGCGCCGCCGGTCAGCCCCTGCGCGCGCACGCCGGGAAACAGCTTGAGCGTCGCGGCGCGAGACGTCAGGCGCGGCGGCGGCAGGTGGAGCTCGGGCTCGATCTTGTCGTTGCGGTGACGTCCCAGCCAGCGGTCGATGCGGAATGCCGCGCGCAGCGCGAGGCGGTTCCTGATCACCGAGCGGTAGGTGCCGACGATAAACGGGAGCGGACGGAGGAGACGCGGCGCCATGCGCGCCAGCGCGCGCCGTTCGCGGATGGAATCGCGCGCGCGATCGAGCCGACCCGATTGCAGTGCGCGAAGGCCGCCGTGCGCGGTCTTCTGATGATTGAACGAGGTGGCAGCGCCGAAATCACCGGCGTCGACGAGCGCCAGGCGCAACCCGCGCCGCGCCGCATCGTGCGCGATCGCGAGACCGTAGATGCCGCCGCCGACGACCAGGATGTCGTGAACGGTCCCGGCAAGGGCCTCGAGATCGCGCGCGCGCATGGACAACTATCTTATAGTAGGGAAGCGCTGAAGACGGCTCACGGCTTATTCACGAAGAGCACGAAGTCACGAAGACCACCAAGGTACTAACGAATTCACATTGATG
>JBKOZS010000064.1:0-10092 GCA_046726015.1 Acidobacteriota bacterium | reverse complement strand
ATCGTCCAGCCGCCGGGCATCGGCATCCCGCCCATCGCCGACATGGACGCGCACCAGACGATCGTCACCGCCGCGCTGGCGGCGAAGAGCAGCGCCGAGACGCCGAAGAAGGCTCGCTGGGAAGCTCGCTCGGAAACCACGCGTCGTGAGGTCTCCCCTCCCCCGGTCACGCCAACGGCACCCACGACCTGGCTCAGCGCTTGTCGTACTCGTCGTGGCGGCGAAACCAGGCACCCGTCTCGTTACGCCCCTTGGGGGCGCGGTCAAGCCACTGGTACATGCCCCAGAGGCCGTCCAGTCCGCGCGCATAGGCGGAATAGGCGTGGTAGACGCTGCCGTCCTCGAGCGCGAACGCGCTCATCCCCGGCCTCTCGCGCGTGTACGTGGCCACGTCCGTTCCGGACATGGCCGCAAACGTCGTGGCCCCGTCGGGTGTCGAGCGCGAGGGTATCTCGACGACAGGCCCTTCGCGCCGGTAGTTGTATTCGACGCCCCCCTCGCGCTGCTGCTCCTTGGTGAACCCAACGCCGAAGTCGGAGTTGAAATCGCCGCCGAACGAGGACGCCCAGGGGAACGTCCACCCCATCCGCTTCTTGTACCCCTGCAGCTTCGCGAGAGGAGCCCGCGACACTGCCGAAAGCGTGACGTCGTGGTTGGCCAGGTGGACGGCGAAGCCGTTGAATCCGTCCGCTATCGCCGAACACGCCGGACACCCCGCCGTGTAGTCGGGTCCGAACATGAAATGGTAGATGAGGAGCTGCGACCGCCCGCGGAAGAGGTCGACCAGCGACGCGCTTCCTTCATCGGTCTCGAATCGATACTCCTTGTCGATTCGAACCCACGGCAGCTCTTGCCGCCGCCGCGCCAGCTCGTCGCTGCGCCGCGTGAGCTCCTTCTCAGCCTCGAGCAGCTCGAGCCGCGCGGCGCGCCACTCTTCGCGTGTCCCGGTCTTGTGCGTTGTCATCGCTCTTCTCTCCTTCTGTCGAGTCGAATCCGTTCGTTTCTCAGTACACCTGGTGGTCGCAGGTCATGAGATAGATTTACCGCCGGGTATCCAAGCGGGGGGAGTGACAAGTGTGACGGGATTCCGATGGACTCGCTGATCACTGCCGCGGGTCGTGCACTCGTGGCGGGCGATCCCCTGGGCGCATTGAAGCGAGTCGCGCTGCGCGACGACGCGCCTGCGCTCGCGCTTCGAGGCATCGCGATGGCGCAGCTCGGCGATCTCGTTCGAGCGAAGACCCTCCTGCGTCGTGCCTCGCGTGCCTTCGGTCCGAAAGAGGCCGTGGCCCGCGCGAGATGCATCGTCGCCGAGACTGAGATCGCGCTCGTCTCGCGCGACCTGACCTGGCCCGCGAAGGCGCTCGACGCGGCACGGGCGACGCTCGAAGCGCACGGCGACCGGTTGAACGCCGCGCATGCGCGGTATCTGGAGGTCCGGCGCCTGCTCCTGATCGGGCGCATCGACGAGGCCGAGCGTATCCTCGCCGAGCTCGACCCCGCGTCCCTTCCTCCGGCGTCGAGAACCGTCCACGAGCTGGTGGTCGCGGGGATCGCGATACGGCGGCTCCGGACGAAGGCGGCGCGGGCTGCGCTCGCTCGGGCCGAGCGCGCAGCGCGCCACGCACGTATCCCTGCACTGACGGCTGAGGTCGAAAGCGCATGCCTGGTCCTGAACACGCCCGCTGCGCGTCTGCTTACGAGCGGCGAGGAGCGACTCCTCCTGCTCGAAGAGGTCGAAGCGTTGCTGGCGTCGAAAGCATTCGTCGTGGATTGTTTCCGTCATGTCGTGCGTGACGAAAAGAAGCTGGTCTCACTCGCAAGGCGACCGGTGTTGTTCGCGCTCGCACGCGCGTTGGGCGAAGCGTGGCCGGGAGACGTACCGCGGGACACGCTCGTCGCGCGCGCATTCGGATCGAAGCTCGCCGATGAATCGCATCGCGCGCGGTTGCGAGTCGAAGTGGGGCGGCTTCGCACGGTGCTTCGGACGCTGGCCAGCGTGAGCGCGACGAAGCGAGGTTTTGCCCTGGCGCCGCGCCGCGCACGCCAGGTCGTCGTGCTGGCGCGGCCGGTCGAAGAGGAGCATGCGGCGGTGCTCGCCTTCCTTGCCGACGGTGAATCGTGGCCGAGCTCGGCCCTTGCGCTTGCGCTTGGCGCGAGCCAGCGTACCGTGCAGCGGGCACTCGATTCGCTTGCGGCAGCAGGCAAGGTGCAGTCGTTCGGTCGCGGGCGGGCTCGTCGCTGGATGACCCCGCCCGTGCCGGGATTCACGACGACCTTGATACTCCCCGCTCCTCTGCCGATTGACTAAGCTGGAGGCATGCGTCGATCGACCGCCGAGATCGTTCGTGAGTATGGCCCTTTTCCGGGTGTCGACCACGTGCATGGAGTCACGTATGACGGGCGGCACATCTGGTTTGCGGCTGGCGACACGCTGAACGCGTTCGATCCTGCGAGCGGCAAGATGCTGCGCTCGATCGATGTCGCCGCGCATGCAGGCACGGCCTTCGACGGCCAGTACCTGTATCAACTTGCCGAGGATCGCATCCAGAAGATCGATCCGAAGACCGGCGGTGTGGTCGCGACGATCCCGGCGCCCGGTGGCGGCGGTGATTCGGGGCTCGCGTGGGCCGAAGGGACGCTCTGGGTGGGGCAGTACCGCGACCGGAAGATCCATCAAATCGATCCCGACACAGGAGCGATTCTTCGCACGATCGAGTCCAACCGCTTCGTCACCGGGGTCACCTGGGTCGACGGCGAGCTCTGGCACGGCACCTGGGAAGGTGACGAGAGCGATGTGCGGCGGGTCGATCCTCGAACGGGAGAGGTCATGGAGAGGCTCGAGATGCCGCCCGGCGTGAGCGTGTCCGGGCTCGAGTCCGATGGCGGCGATCAGTTCTTCTGCGGAGGCGGCAAGAGCGGGAAGGTGAGGGCCGTCCGCCGGCCGAGGCGAGGCTCCGCGACAGCGAGCGGCTCCGAGAGCCCTGTAAACTCCACGAGCAAGTAATCGAAGCGGCCTCGCGGCGGCAGCGGATGTCAACGCTGTGCCAAATTCGAGGACGCCTGCGCCGATCACGAAATGAATGGAGCGCACGATGACTTCGCGCCGCAGGCTGATGGCCGTGCTCGCCCACCCCGACGACGAATCGCTGGGGGTGGGTGGCACGCTCGCGAAGTGCGCGGCGGAAGGCGTCGACGTATCCCTCGTCACCGCGACACGCGGCGAGAGCGGCCGCTTCCGTGGCCATCGCTCCGGGGATGAGCGGCATCCCGGTCCGCTGGCTCTCGGGAACATCCGGGAAACGGAGCTGCGTGCCGCCGCCACCGTGCTGGGGGTGCGCGAGGTGTCGCTGCTCGATTATCGCGACCACCAGCTCGATCGCGTCGATCCAGGCGAGGCGGTCGGACGCATTGCGACGCATCTGAGAAGGTTCCGCCCTGATGTTGTCGTCACCTTCGGACCGGACGGCGCGTACGGTCATCCCGATCACATCGCGATTTCGCAGTTCACCACTGCGGCGATCATCGCTGCGGCCGACGCCGCGTTCGCCGCCGGGAGCGAAAATGCGGCGCGCACGCATTCCGTGTCGAAGCTCTATTACCTGGCCTGGCCGCAGTCGACGTGGGATGCGTACCAGGCGTCGGTCGGAACGCTGTCCTCGATGGTCGACGGTGTCGAACGGCACGCGATCCCATGGCCGGACTGGGCTATCACCACCGTCATCGACACGAGCGATGTGTGGCCCACTGTATGGCAGGCCGTCTCGTGCCATGAATCGCAGCTCGCGGCGTACGAGCGGTTGAGGGACCTGCCGCCGGAGCACCACATGACGCTGTGGGGAAGACAGTCCTTCTATCGAGCATTCAGCATCGTGAACGGCGGCAGTGCACGTGAAACGGATCTGTTCGAAGGAATAGGCCGATGATGGACGGCTCGGCGGCTTTCCTGCGCGTCAAAGTGGCCGTTTGAACGCTTGGGTAGCCCGAACCGCCGTAGGTCGTGGCGATACACGCTGGCGGTCGCGCTGCTAGTATGCAGCGCCATGCCGGTGCTGGCGCAGACTTGGCCCTTTCCATGGCCTGAGGACCGCATCGCACGCTACACCGCACGGCGCGCTTCGTCTCCGCTCGTCATCGACGGCCGGCTCGACGAGGCCGCCTGGCAGGCCGCGGAACGCTCGCCGCGCTTCGCCGATCTCATTGGCGGCCGCCCGGGCATCCACGACACTCGCGCAGCAGTGCTGTGGGATGACACGTATCTCTACGTCGGGTACTGGGTCGAGGAGCCGTTCGTCGAGGCGACTTTGACCGAGCGCGACACGCCGATCTACGAGAACAACGACGTCGAGCTGTTCATCGCAGGGCGCGACGCGTATTACGAGTTAGAGATCAACGCCTTGGGGACGATCTACGAGGTCTTGTTCATCTGGGAACGGGAGTTCGAGTCGAGCGGCTACGCGCGTCGGCGTGAATTCGATCGCTCACGCCCGGGCGTGAGGCCCTTCAGCGGCGTCGGCTTCACGCAGCATCCGCGCGGCCCGCGCATCGGCTACTGGAACTGGGATATGCCCGGCCTGGAGACGGCGGTCCACGTCGACGGGACGATCAACGACAACAAGGACCGCGACCGCGGCTGGACCGTTGAACTGCGCATCCCGTGGCGTTCGCTCGAGCCCCTGGCGATGCCGGACAGGCGCGCGCTGCCGCCGCGAGACGGCGACGAGTGGCGTATGGATTTCTCGCGGTTTAACCAGTACAAGGAGGCCCCGCCGGCGAAGGATCCCGGCGGCTGGGCGTGGAGTCCGCATGGCGTGTGGGACTCGCACATCCCGGAACTGTTTACCCGCGTGCGCTTCTCCACTGAACCCGTCGGCCGCAAGTAGACGAGGATCCCATGCGACGTGCGGTCGCGCCACTGCTGCTGGCGCTCGCGATCGTCAGTCCGCTGGTGGCGCAATCTGCCGCGACGTCCGGACCGACGACGCGGTACTCACGACTGTACGTGTTCGGCGACAGTTACTCGGACATCGGCGCCGGGTACATCGACGGCAACGGTCCGACGGCGGTTGCGTATCTCGGCTGGCTGATGGGCCTTCAGGTTGCGACGAGCAAGGCGGCCAACGCGGCTGGCAAGAGCCTCGTGTTCGCCGTGTCCGGCGCAGGTACGGGTGAAGACACGGGACGCCAGGTGAAGGAGGCGTTCCTCGCCGGAGGGCTCAACGACGGCCAGCGAGAGACCGCGTTCACACTCGCCAATCTCCGGCAGGAGCTCCAGATTCTGCGCGAACTCGGCGCGCGGCATTTCACCATTGCCCTGCTGCCCACGAAGATCCCGCAATTCGCGGCCGTGGGACGTCGACTGAATCCCGCCTACGAGCAGTTCGTCCGCGACGAGGCCGGCGCGGCGGACCTCGATTTGTGGCTGAACCGCTGGGGCCCCGCGTTCGACGAGCTCATGGAGTGGGGTTCGACTGTGCGGCAGCAGTGACGGCGACCCCCACCGACATGGCGGCGGTGAGGAGGACAACACGCGGCGGCGTCAGCACATGACTCTTCATAAGCGATAGGCCGCTGTCTGGCAGGCGATTCTCCGCAGGGCGTCTACGATTGGCAAGGAAAATGGGCGACGCATTCCCACGCGCAGTTATTCGTGGCGCAAGGCGACGATCGGATCGACTCGCGCGGCCCGCCTGGCCGGTCCGTAGCCGGCCACGAGCGCCGCCGCCACCAGAATCGCCGACGCGAGGGCCAGCGCCTGCGGATCATTGGGACTGGTGGCGAACAGGAACGACTCGATGAGAGGGGAGCTTGCGAGGGCCGCCGGCACGGCGATCGCCAGGCCGACAGCCGCGAGTGCGCAGACCTCGCGCAGGATCATCCACGTAACGGCCTGACGCCCGGCGCCGAGCGCCATGCGCACCCCGATCTCGCTCGTCCGGCGCGCAACCCCGTATGCCATCGTCGCGTAGAGGCCGACGCAGGCGATCGTCAGCGCGAGGATCGCAAACGCGGTGCAAAGCCTGGCAAACACGATTTCCTGATTGATGGTCCGATCGATCTCCCCGACCTGAGTCCGGAGCTCGGTCACCGGCACCCGCGCGTCAGCCTGATGGAGGAGCCGTCGAACCGCGTTGGCGTAGGCGAGCGGATCGCCTTCCGTTCGCAGCGCGTACGTCACCTGCCCGAGCTCAGGAGCGGGAACCTGCGCGTGCGACACGTACACGACCGGGGGGTTGACGCGTCTGAGCCCGCCGTACTGGGCATTGGCGGCGACGCCGACGATCTCGAGATCGAGGGGGACGCCGTTGACCCTCAAGCTGCCGCCGACCTCGATGTGCCGGCCGATCGGATCGGCGTCGCCAAAGTTGGTCCTGGCGAAATGTTCGCTCACTACGGCGATTGGACGCGTCCCCCAGCGATCGTTCTCTTCGATCTCCCGGCCTCGCTCGATCGGGATCTGCATGGTCCTGAAGAACCGCGGCCCAGTCCACAGGACCTTTGTCCGCGGCGCCCGTTTGCCCTCGACCGTGATCGGATGCGCCCGGCCAGCCCTGATCAGGGAGGCATGCGCCAGCGTCGCGTCGCGCACGCCCGGCAGCTCGCTCAGCCGCCGTCGCAGATCGGCATAGAAGCCGGCGACGCGAGCCTCGGGCACACCCGCCTGCGGTGCATTCACGTCGAACAGCAGCACGTTCTCGCGGTTGAAGCCGAGCGACAGCGACTCGAGCTTCGACAATGTCTGCACGAACAGGCCGGCCATCACGAGGAGCAGGAGCGAAATCGCAATCTGTGCCACGACCAGCGCTTGCCTCGAGATCAGTCGGGGGACGATGGAGAGCAGCCGGAGCACGTGGCTGGCCGATGGCCCGGTCTCTGAGCGACGGCATCAATGCCGGACGGGTCGCCTGCAGCGCGGGAGCGAGCCCAAACAGCACGCCGCAGAGGAACGACAGCGCCAGGTGACGGCGAGAACGTGCCAGTTCAACTCGGCGTGGAGCGCGAATCCCTCCTGCCCGTTGACGAGCAGGTGTGTCAGGACGCGCATGCCTGCGACGGCAATGACGACGCCGAGTGCGCCGCTGAGCGTCGCCAGGAGGACGCTCTCCGTGACCAGTTGACGGACGATTCGCCATCGGCCCGCACCGAGGCTGAGCCGAACCGCCATCTCCCGCGTGCGAGCGGCCGCCCGCGCCAGGAGCAGGTTCGCCGTGTTCGCGCACGCGATCGCCAGCATCAATCCCACCATCGCCAGCAGCACGTAGAGCGGCTTCGAATACTGGCGCCTGATGCTGTCGAGCCCCGCGGCGCCTTCCTCGAGATGGAGCGCCGGCAGATGGGCGCGCTCCTCGCCGTTCGTCGCCGTCGAGGCGACCCACTGTGCGAACGGACCTGCGAGCGCGGTCCGCGCCTGGGCGAGGTCGACGCCAGGCTTCAGCCGTCCCATCATCTCGACCCAGTAATAGTTCTGGTCGGTGAAGTCGACCGTCGCCAGCGAGCGCTCCTGCACTCGTGGGCCCGCGTGCATCGGCAGATACACCTGGGGAGCCGCTGCTGGATCCACGCCGAAGAACTCCGCGGGCGCGACACCGACCACGGTGAACGCCAGGTTGTTGACCAGCATCACCTGGCCGATTGCACTGAGGGCATCCCCGAAACGCCGCTGGCTGTAGCCCAGGCTCAGGACCGCGACCGGTGCGGCACTGGCGCGATCGTCGTCGGACTGAATCAAACGCCCCGCTGCAGGCCGCACGCTGAGACCGTTGAAGAAGCCGCCCGACACGTACTCGCCTCGTGCGAGCTCGGCTTCGCCCTTCACAATCACGTTCAGGCCGCCGGCCTGCTTGTGCGCGAACAGGCTGGAGAGGACCGGCGCCGACGCCGTCCGCAGATGTTCGAACGCCGGAAACGGAAAGATTGCGCCGGTTGTGCTCGCGCCCTCGTCGTAGGTGCTGCCGTCCATGGAGTGCATCACGACCTGCATGCCGTTCCCAGACCAGAGCTTCTGAGTCCGCCACTTGATCACGACGAGCGACGCCGGGTCCGTCACCGGAAGCGATCGCAGCAGAATCGCGTCCATGAAGCTGTAGATCGCCGTGTTGGCGCCGATCCCCAACGCCAGTGACAAGGCGGCGAGGGCGGTGAACAGGCGGTTCCTGACCATGCCGCGGAGGCCGTAGCGAACGTCCTGTGCCAGCTGCTCGAGCAGCGTCCACGACCACAACGTGCGTGCGTCTTCCAGCAGGAGCGCCGTGTTGCCTAGATCGCGCCGCGCCGCCCACGTCGCTTCGTCTGGCGACAGCCCGTCGGCTTGACGTGTCGCCCTCTCCTCGTCCAGGTGGAACTGCAATTCGTCGCGGAAATCCGCTTCTCGGCCGCGGCGCCGCAACCACCATTGGATCTTTCGGAACACCGCCGTCATTCGGCCTCCTCGGGAAGCGGCTTGAGCAGCAGTCCCATCGCCCGCGCAAAGGTCTCCCACTTCGACTGTTCCGCGGTGAGCTGCTTCCGTCCTTTTGGTGTGATGCGGTAGTAGCGGGCACGTTTGCCCTTGTCGGACAGCTCCCACGACGCGGCGATCCAGCCTTTCGCCTCGAGGCGATACAGGGCCGGGTACAACGACCCGGTCTCGACTTGCAGCAGGTCCTCAGAGGTGCGCTGAATGTGCTTCGCGATCGCGTGGCCGTGAGTCGGTCCCGGCAGGAGCGTTCGCAGGATCAGGAGATCGAGTGTACCGCGCAGCAGATCGACGCGAGACGGAGGCTTCGAGACCATAGAGTAGAAAGTCTACACAATATTATGTAGAAAGTCTACTCAATAAACCGAGCGCGTTCGCTGGCACTAACCTCGTCTGCTCTCGCAACCAGGGGAGGCACCATAGAACGCGTTGCCCTTGTAGTCGAGCTCTTTGAGACCGGCTTGTGACGTGAAGTAGCCGCGAATGGCCTCACGCCGCAGGAACTGGTAGCAGCGGCCGAGTGGGGATTCCGGCGGCGTGCGACTGACGTCCCGAACAACATCGGCTTGGGCTGTTCCGTCCAGCTCCATGAACTCGCCATTGAACCGGTCGTGCGAGTGCTGCTCCAGCAGGTTCAAACCGGTCCGCACGATGGCCTGCCAATCTGCGGTCTCCAATTCCACCACCCTGGCTTGTCCGTAGTAGGCGACGGCGAGCGCGCGATGCGATGGATCGAGGGTCCGGGCCGCCTGGCGGATGCCGGGGTCGCTCTGCAAGCGCAAGTCGATCCATGCAATCGCCTCCGACATCGCGCGGGCGTGCACGTTCCCGAGCACGACCGCGACGAGACGCGTGACCACATCGAGCTCGTGATCAGAAAAGAACACGGGCTGAAACGGACCTCGTCGAGGCACCGCGTAGTCGGTTTCGGCGCCGTGTGGAACAAGAGGTGCCTCGCGGGCCGCCAGTACGTGAGTCAGATGCTCGGCTGAAGGATCGAAGAGGCCAGGCGGCAGCCCGGCCGCCGCGTGTTGAACGGTCCGCGTCATCGCCGCTGCCAGGTCCGGCACGAGGCCAGCGACGCCTGCAAGCGCCGTGATTTCTCCCAGGCGCAGCAGCCACGCACGTCGCGTGAGATCGTCGTCAGCGTCCTCCGGCGCGCGCCTGTTCTCGCTCACAGCTCACCTCGACGGAAAGACTCGGCGATGTATTCGCCCGCACGCGCGGCAATCGCCATGATCGTCAGCGTTGGCTCATAACAGCTTTGCGATGGAAAGACGGCGCCGTCACTGACAAAAAGATTGGGGACGTGGTGCACTTTGCAGTTGCGATCCACGACGCTCGTCTTCGGGTTATCGCCCATGCGGGCGGTGCCGCATTCGTGAATGTTCTTGCCAAAGACGCTGATCTCGTCGGCCGGCGGCGTCACCTGCTCGAGCTTCAGTTCGTTCAGAATCGCGCCGATGTCCTGCCGCATCGCCTTGGCCATCGCCTTCTCGTTCTCGCCGTAGCTCGCGACGACGTGGAGGGCAGGGATGCCCCAGTTGTCCTTTTTGTCGGCATCGAGCGTGACGTAGTTCTCTTTGCGAGGGACGCACTCGCCCTGGGATCCCATCGCGAAGTAGTACGGAATGTCC
>JBKOZS010000063.1:0-32843 GCA_046726015.1 Acidobacteriota bacterium | reverse complement strand
TTCCTGACGTTCATGCTCATCGCGTTGTACCCGAAGTTCACGAACTACCTGATGATCGTGTTCTCGCCGACGTTCATCCCGTACGTCATGCTGTTTTTCGCGGAAGCCTTCTTCCTCTACACCTACTATTAAGTCTGGGGGAAATTCCATCCGCTGGTGCATCTCGGCCTGGGACTCGGCCTCAACCTCGTGGGCACGGCAATCATGTTCATCGCCAATGCCTGGCTCACGTTCATGATGTCGCCGCGCGGGGTCTCGGACACGGGCGCGGTGCTGTCCGTCTGGGACGCGATCTACAACTACACGTGGATGCCCATTAACGTCCATCGAGTGATCGCGAACGTCGCATTCGGCGGGTCGGTCGCGGCGGCTTACGCGGCGTTCAAGTTCCTGCAGGCGGAGACCGACGAAGAGCGCGCGCACTACGACTGGATGGGATACATCGGCAACTTCGTCGCGATCAGCGCCTTCCTCCCGCTCCCCTTCGCCGGCTACTGGCTCGCGAAGGAGATCTACGCGTTCTCGCAGACGCTCGGGCTCACGATGATGGGCGGGGCCTTCTCGTGGCTGTTCATCATCCAGGCCGTCTTGATCGGCAACCTGTTCCTCGCCGCCAATTACTACTTGTGGCTCGGGATGGGTCGAGTCGAGGGCGTGCAGCCGCTGCAGAAGTTCATCAAGTACCTGCTTATCGGGATCGCACTCTGCTTCGCAGTGTGGGCGACGCCGCGGTCGATCATCGCCACCGTGTCCGAAGTCCGCGCCATGGGAGGCGGGTCACACCCGGTGCTGGGCTACCTCGGTGTCATGTCCGCCAAGAACACCGCGGTGAACATCCTGATCCTCACGACCTTCATGAGCTTCCTCCTCTATAGGCGTACGGGGAAGGTCGCAACCGTGCCGTGGGCGAGGATCGGCCATATGGTGCAGCTCGCGATCTTTGCCGCCGCCGCGTTCGTCGTGATCTTCCTTGGCATCTACGGGTACTTCGTCGAGGCGACGGTCCGGATCAGACTCTCGGTGCCCCAGGTCAGCTCGGTGCTGATCGCCATGGTGTCGATCACCGTCGTTGACATCTTCCTCTTCCGCGGCGCGAGGAGGACCGGCGAGGTGCACTGGGGGAGGATCCCGAGAATCTCGCAATACGTGCTGATCTTCATCGCGGTCACCTTCACCTGGCTGATGGGCCTCATGGGCTACGTTCGTTCCGGGCTGCGCCAGCAGTGGCATGTCTACGGCGTTATCCGGGACACGTCGGCGGACGCATTCACGCCGACGCTTGGCTTCGCGACGAAGGTCGTCTCCGTCACCGTGCTGGAGTTCTTCCTCCTCATCGGCGTGGTGTTCTGGATCGCGAGCCTGCACGACCGTCCCGATTTCCAGCGGCGCACCAAGGCGATCCGTCACACCGGCGCGCATGAACCGGAGCTGACATGACCGTCCCGCTCATTGTCCGCATCGGCGCGCTCGTCGTCGCCACGACGGCGTTCTATACCTATGTCGGCCAGATGGTGCCGCAGAAGGAAGTGCAGCCACCGGCGGAGGTCGTCGTGAAAGGCGACCTGACCACGGCCGACATGGTCAAGGTCGGCCGCGAGATCATGGAGGGCAAGGGACTGTGCATGACGTGCCACACGATCGGAAAGAGTGGGGCGCTGCGATTCCCCGACCTCGCGGGAGTCGACGCTCGCGCGAAGACGCGCGAGCCGGGCCTGAGCGACGTCCAGTACTTCGCCCAGGCCATGTACGAACCAAACGCCTTCGTGGTGCCGGGCTTCAATCCCGGGATGCCCACCATCAACAAGCCGCCGATTGGCCTCACCGATCAAGAGATCCTCTGCGTCATCGCGTACCTGCAGACGCTTGGCGGCACACCGACGGTGACGCTCCAGACGAAACATCAATACAACGCCGGAACGGCTACGCCAGCAGCGCCTCCGAGCCAGGGCGTATCGCCGGGCGGAACGCAGCCTGAGGCTCCACTGAAAGGGGAGAAACGATGAAGATTCCCATCGTTCTCGCCGTGGTTGCCGTGTTCGGGCTGCTTCGCTTCCTGCGAGTCAATCTGCTGATATGGGCCGGCGCCTGGTGGGTGGGAATCTACGTCCTGCTGCGATTCGGATTCACAGCCCCGATTCCCTCCTCCGTCATCGCGATCTACATGGGGATCGCAACGATCGCGATCCTCGCCTACGTGTCCTCCAGCCAGCAGCGCCGCGACGAAGTCTCCGGTCCGCTCGTCCGGTTCATGACGGAGAGGCGCTACACCCCGCTCCTTGCCGCCACGGTCGTCGCCATCCCGGCGCTCGCGGCCGCAAACGTTTACGTGAGGATGAACGTTCCCGTCGAGCCTCCGCTGTTCTCGCGGACGGTCCATCCAGCATCGCCGGCAGATGTCACGGTTCACAACAAGAGGATCGATCTCGACGCGGGAGAGAACCCCTACCGTCATCTCGAGACGTCGAATCCGCAGGAGTTCCGCCAACACGTCGAGAACGGGCGCCGCGTCTACTACCAGAACTGCGTCTTCTGCCACGGCGACAACCTCGCCGGTAACGGCATGTTCGTGCACGGGCTCGACCCGATCCCCACGAACTTCGCCGACGCGGGCACGATCCCGATGCTTCGCGAGACGTTTCTGTTCTGGCGAATCTCGAAGGGGGGGCCAGGATTGCCCGACGAAGGCGGTCCCTGGGACACGGCCATGCCGGCATGGGAGAACTTCCTGAAGGAGGACGAGATGTGGGATGCAATCCTCTTTCTCTACGATTTCACGGGCTCTCGGCCGCGCGGCAGGGAAGAGGCCGGGACGAAATGACCGGTTGGGTTCTCGGACGCTCGTCTCTGGTGGCCTGTGCCGCTGTCTTACTCGCCTCGTTGTGCGTCGCGCCGACGCGATTCGTGAGCGCGGCGGGTGCCCAGGACAAGACCGACACACAGCACGCCACGGGCAGGACGCTGTATCTCAAATACTGTTCGCAGTGTCATGGTGAGAAAGGGGACGGCGAAGGGTACGCCGCCGCTCATCTCTATCCCAGGCCCCGCAACTTCACGACGGGCAAGTTCAAGATTCGAACGACTCCCAACGGAGCGCTCCCGACACACCAGGACCTCGTCAACATCATCAGGCGTGGGATGCCCTACACCTCGATGCCCGACTGGAAGGGCTTCACCGACCAGGAAGTCTCGGATCTCGCCAATTTCATTACGACTTTCTCTCCCGACTTCTCCAATTCAGAGAACGCGCCGAAGCCCGTTCCGCTGCCGAGCGCGCCGAGATCGTCGAAGGAGTCAATCGAGCAGGGAAAGAAGCTCTACGAAGAGAACGGCTGCGTGAAGTGCCACGGAACGCTCGGTCGCGGCGATGGACCGTCGGGTCCAACGTTGATGGACGACTGGGGTCATCCGATACGTCCGGCGGACCTTGCGCAGCCTTGGACGTTTCGGGGAGGGTCGTCGCGCGAGGACATCTTCAGGACGATGAGTACCGGGCTGAACGGCACGCCGATGCCGTCGTTCCTTGACGCGCTGACGCCCGAGCAACGCTGGTCGATCACTGACTTCATCGATTCGCTCTCGGACGGCGACGGGCCAGGCTACGCCAGCCTCGTTATCGCCAAGCGCGTGGAGGACCCAATCGATCTGGCGAAGGGGACCGCGAACTTCGAATCCGCTCGTGTCGCCCGCTTTCCGATCATCGGACAGATCACGGAGCCCGGACGCGAATTCCATCCTCCCACCACGTCCGTGACCGTCCAGGCTATCTACGATGCCGAGTCGATCGCGCTCCTCGTTCGATGGCACGACATGAGCGCGCAGAAGACGGGGAAGAACGGACCGTCCCTTCCCGTGCCGCGAGAGGAAGAGGAGCAACCGGCTGGCGCCGCCGGCGAGAGCCCCGGCGCCCCCAAGAGTCCCTTTGGCGAGGAGGAAGTCGCCCCGCCCCCGGCAGGCCAGGCGGCGAAGCCAGGAGGTGCCCAGGATCCGTTTGCGGAACCAGCGGCGCCATCCGTCCCTGAATCCGAATTCTCCGACGCCGTCTCGATCCAGATTCCGTCGCAGGTGCCAACCGGCGCGCGCAAGCCGTACTTTATCTTCGGCGATGCGCAGAACTCGGTGGATCTCTGGTTCTTTGATCTCGCCCGCCCCGAGCCCCTTCAGTTCACCGGTCGGGGCAGTGCGAACATTGCACCAAACGACGCGGGAGAAGTTACCGGTGTTGCGAGCTACGACCAGGGCGAGTGGTCCGTCATCTTCAAGCGGCCCCTTCGCTCTGCATCGGGCTCGGTGTTTGCCCCCGGACAATTCATGCCCGTCGCCTTCTCCGTGTGGGACGGGCTCTCGCGGGAGCGTGGCAACCGGCGAGGTCTCTCGCTGTGGTACTCCATCTACGTCGAGCCCGAAAATGTCCCATCGGTCGTCGGCCCGATGATCACGACCGCGCTCTTCATTCTTGCCATCGAGCTGATCGTGATCGGGTGGGTGAGGTGGCGCTACCGCGCGGGAGCGCGCGATGAATTCGGCGGTGCGGAAAGACAGCAACCGGCTACGAGCGTTTGATCTGAATGTGGCCCTTTCGGAGCAGCCCATGTACAAGAGCATCTACGTTCCTGTCGATAACTCGGACCACTCCAACCGCGCCGTCGCGTGTTCCGTCGCGCTGGGCAAGGCGTTCTCCGCGAAACTGGTCGGCTGCCATGTTTACGCGGCAAAACTGCACGACTATCGCTTCAGGCAGATGGAGTACACGCTGCCCGAGGAGTACATCGACGAGGTGGAACTGGAGCGCCAGCGGAAGATCCACGACAGCCTCATCACCATGGGTCTCAAGCTGATCTCCGACAGCTACCTCGATGGCATGTCGCGCCTGTGCGGCGAATCAGGAATCGCGTTCGAGCCGCGGATGATGGACGGGAAGCATCACATCGAGATCCTCAAAGATCTCGCCAGTTCACGTCCCGACCTGGTGGTCATCGGCGCCCTCGGGATCGGGCGGGCACGTGACAGCGTGATCGGCTCCGTCTGCGAACGCGTCGCCCGACAGTCCGACCGCGATGTCTGGGTGGTGAAGCACGTCCCCGAGCCGGCGGAGGCGGAACGCGACACGATCCTCGTCGGCATCGACGGGAGTCCGCAGTCGTTCGGCGCGCTCATGACCGCCGTCGAACTCGCGCGCGCGTTTGGCAAGAACGTCGAGACCATCGCCGTCTACGATCCATATCTCCACTACTCCGTCTTCAATGGCATCGTGAACGTCCTCACCGAGCAGGCGGCGAAGGTCTTCCGCTTCGAGGAGCAGAATCAGCTCCACGAGGAGATCATCGATACCGGGCTCGCGCAGATCTACCAGTCGCATCTCGAGGTGGGCGAGCGGATGGGGAGCGAGGCGGGCATAGCGGTCAGGAAAACACTCCTTGACGGCAAGCCCTTCCAGAAGATCATCGACCACGCGCGCAAGACCAAACCCTTGCTCATCGTGCTGGGACGCATCGGCGTGCACAGTCCGAAGGACGAGACCGGGCTCGGAAGCAACGCAGAGAACGTTCTCCGCGCCGCCCCGTGCGATGTCCTCCTCTCCACGCGCCTCGAGGTGCCACGCCTCGACGTGCGCGCCGAGGAGACCGTCCGATGGACCCCCGAAGCCGAGGCGCGCATGAAGCATGTGCCCGAGCAGGTCAAAGGGATTGCCCGTACCGGCGTCCTTCGCCTGGCGCTCGAGAAAGGGCATTCGGTGATCACGAGCGCGGTGATCGACGAAGCGATGGATCGGTTCATGCCAAAGAGCGCCTCGGCCAGCACGAAGGCGCTGGCGGAGGCGGTGGCGCTCGAGCGGGCAAAGTCCGGCCCCGTGTCGATGTGCCGCGCGTGCGGCGTCACCGCTACGCAGAGCGACCCCGTGAAGTGCACCGTCTGCGGCGCATCGGATTTCGAGGTGATCTCCCGCGACATGATCGAGCGGATCGCGGAGGTGGAGGGAGGCCTTCAGGAGGAGACGACCTACGACGGGCGCAAGCTCCGATGGTCGGAGGACGCGAGGAAAGGCCTCTGGACCATGAAGAACGCCTATCAGCGCCGGCGCGTCAAGGCGCGTGTCGAGAAGCGCGCGCGCATGATGAAGCTCGACGCGATCACGCTCGACTTCGCCAGACAGGTGATCGAGGAAGAGACCGGCGCGCCGCTCGATATTCAGGTCCCATCCGCAGACACGACGCGCGCGGCCGAGGCCGCCACCACGTCCAGTGCCGCGAATCAGGCGAAGCTCATTGCTCGCGACGAGAAGAAGAATCCTCTGATCTCGCCGTTCGACTGGACCGACGAAGCCGCGCAGCGAATCTTCAGGGTGCCCGCCGGGTTCATGCGGAGCAAGACGCAGGAGCGGATCGAGGAACTCGCGCGCGAGCGCGCGGCAAAGACGATCGACTTTGGCATCGTCGAGGAGGGCATCGAGATCGGCAAAAAGATGATGGCGGAGATGATTGCGTCCTACTCCGCACCGGGCGCGAGCGCCGGCGCGGGGACGGCGGCGCGGACTCCGGCGGCCACGCCTGCGACGGGCAACGGCAGCGGCTACCTCAATGAGGTCAGTGCGGTGCCGGCCGTTGCCGCCGAGCAGTCTCCGTCCCGCGAACATCGCGAGTCCTGATTGGGGTAAGTACGTGAGAGAACCTCCCAGGATCAGGCGGCGAACGAGCGGAGCGAGTGAGCCACGCGAGCGCAGCGGGGCCGGGGCCCCCGCGAGCGAGCGTGTAGGGGAGTCCGGCGGGGCGAAGCCCCCCGGTTAAGAATGTCGGGGTATCGCTTCTGCCGCACGGACGACATCGCGCTGCTCGTCGATGCGCTGAATCGCTGCTGGTCGCCGTACTTTCCCGGCGAGCCGCCGATGACGCCGGCGACGTTCAAGCGATCGATCCGCGATCTCCAGGTCTGGTGCAGCAGCTGCATGGTCTCGTTCTCGGGCTCCGATCCGGTGGGCGTTCTGATCGGCGCGAAGCGTCCTTCCGGGACGCTCGTCCACAGGATCGCGGTTCATCCGGATCATCGGCGGCAGGGTCATGGGCGTCACCTGCTTGCGTCGCTCGGCTCGAAGCTCGCGATTCTCGGTCCGCCTCGAATCGTCGCCGAAGTCCCTGAGACTCTCGAGGCTGCCTGCGGACTGTTCAGCGCAAGCGGATTTGAAGGGGAAGCGCTCCTGACAGACTACGTGTGGGGGCGCGACGAGCCGGATCTTCCTGAGCCTGGAGCCATGTCCGACGGCAGGTTGACGATCCCTGTCTCGGTCGACGACCTGGCCGCCAACGGCCTGCTCGGAGATGGTCATCCGCAGGCGTGCTGGGAGCGCTCGGTCGAGACGCTTACGGCGCGGAAAAACGACATCTCCGGGCTGGCGGTCGCCTCCGACGAACAGATCGAGGCCTGCATCCTTTATATAAGGCGCGACGCGGCGGCGGACATTGTGGCGCTCCGCTCGTTCATCGATGACGATGGAGGCCGGCTGAAGCACCTGCTCTCTCGACTCCGCGCGCAAGGCATGAGCACTCTCTGGTTTTCGAAGGTCCACCCGGCGGAAATATCGGCGAACTGGCTGGAAACGCTCGGGTTCCGCGCCGCCGGCGGGCATCTCTTGTACGCCGCCACCGCGCGAGCTGACTAGGCCGATGGGAGCTGCGCCACCACCATGAAGGGGTATCACGATATCGCCGGCGACGGAGGGTCCAGGATCCTGGAGCAGGTGGCCGAGCAGCGCGCCCGGATTGCCGACGGGCTCGCCGGCGTGCGCCATCTCGTGGCCATCGGCTCCGGCAAGGGGGGCGTGGGCAAGAGCACTTTGACGCTGCAGCTCGCCCACGCGCTGCGCGCCCGGGGATTACGCATCGCGATCCTCGATGCGGACTTCAACGGCCCCTCGCAGGCCCGTATGGCTGGCGTGCAGGATGCGGTGTTCGTGCCCGGCACCGACCGGGTCTCGCTGCCGCGAACCGCGAACGGCATCGGCGTCTTCTCGATGGGCTCGCTGATACCCGAATCCGAGGCGCTCGAGTTTGCGAGCACCGCGCGCGGAGAGTCGCACACGTGGCGCGCGACGCGGGAATTCGCGCTCCTGTCCGAGATCCTCGCATCGTTCGAGTGGGGCATGCTCGATCTGCTGTTGCTCGATCTGCCGCCCGGCGCCGAGCGGACCGTCCAGTACGCTGACGCTCTCGGTCCGCGCGCTTCGTTCCTGCTCGTGACGATCCCGTCCGATCTGTCACGCGGCGTGGTCGCGCGCTCGGTTGCCGCGCTGTCGAAGGGCCCCAATCGCCTCCTCGGTTACGTCGAGAACATGAGCGGCTACTACTGCCGCGACTGCAACGCCATCAAACCGCTGTTTGTTTCATCGGACTCGTCAGGCCTCGACATTCCCTGCCTCGGGACCGTTCCGTTCGATCCCGAGCTTGCACGGCAGTGCGACCTCGGGATCTGGCCCGCCGCACTGCGCGAAAGGCCAGTCGGCCAGGCCCTGGAACAGATCGCACAACGACTTCTCGAGAGTCTCGACTCGACAATGGAACCTCACCCATGAAATTCCTCTGCGTCCCTTGCGATAGTCCGATGAAGCTCCAGACCGTGGGCCCTTCCGACCGCGGTTCGTTGTCGATCGTCTACGCGTGTCCCGAGTGCGGGTATGAGATGGCGATGCTCACCAACGCGTACGAGACGCAGGTGGTCCAATCGCTCGGCGTGCGAATTGGCGCAGAGACGGGCGCGGGCGCAGCGAGCGGCTCCGGAAAAGGCTGCCCGTTCAGCGCGATGGTGCCAACCATGGAGAGTGGCGAAGGGCGCCCCGCGCACACCAGCGAGCCGGTTGCGGTCCGCTGGACCGCGGCAGCGGAAGCGCGTCTCGCGAAGGTTCCCGAGTTCGTCCGCCCGATGGCGCGCACCGGCATCGAGCGATTCGCACGGGAAAGAGGCGCCATGGAAATCGACGAGCGCGTGCTCGATGCCGCCCGAGAGTTCTTCGGCATGTGATTGGTCATGGACGGGACCCTTTTCGCAAGGCCCTACGTCATTTCGTGGAATCTCACCTACCGGTGCAACCTCGCCTGCGAACACTGCTACCTGGACGCCGGCGGCGCGCCGCTGGTCCGCACCGAGAACTTCGCCGATCGCAGCGAGCTTGGCACCGAGGAATGCTTCAGGGTCATCGATGAAATCGCCTCGTTCGCGCCTGAATGCCTGACGATCCTGACGGGCGGCGAGCCGCTCCTGCGGCGCGACATCCTCGAGATCGTCCGCCGCGCGGCGGAGCGTGGACTCTGGGTGGTCGTCGGCACCAACGGCGTGCGGATCACGGAGAACGTGGCGCAGCGACTGGCGGAGGCCGGAGCACGGGGACTGTCGCTTTCGCTCGATGCGCTCGATCCCGATCGTCACGACCGCTTCAGGAGAGTGCGTGGCGCGTGGCGAAACACGGTGGACGGAGCGGAGATCCTGAACCGGACCGGGCTCCCGTTCATCGTGCAGACGACCGCGGGCTCGCACAATCTCGGCGAGCTCGACGCGATCGCCGATTTCGCGCACGATCGGCTCGCCGCGAAGGTGTGGAACCTCTACTTCCTGGTACCCACGGGACGCGGACAGTTCGTCTCAGACATGACGCCGGCGCAGTACGACGAGGTGCTGGCATCGCTCTACCGGATTCAGCGGAAGTACGCGCGGCGGATGCTCGTGAACGCGAAGTGCGCGCCGCACTACATCAAGACCGTTCTCGAGAATGCCCAACCCGATCCGGCAATCCCACCCGACGCCGAATCGGCAGGAGCGCCGTCAATGCCTGGCTTCTCGCCGATCAGGACCTACTCCGGAGGAGCCGGCGGATGTCCCGCGGGGACGCACTATATGGGGATCAGACCAAACGGCGATGTCACGCCGTGTCCCTATCTTCCGGTCTTCGCGGGGTCGCTACGCAAGGCGAGCCTCGCGGATCTGTGGAGCGCCTCGGAATTGTTCACCGGCATTCGACAGCGCAACTCGCTTGGAGGGCGCTGCGGGGCGTGCGAGATGAATGGCCACTGCGGCGGCTGCCGCGCGCGCGCCTACGGCATGACCGGCGATGTGATGGCTGAAGATCCGCTCTGCACGCACACGCCGGGAAAGTTCGCCGGCTCTCCCCTTCTCGTCGTCCTCGGCGCGCCGCAGGCGCGCCCCGCCGGAGCGGAGCGGGGCTATGGAGCCCCCGCGAGCGACGGCGATGGGGGGTCCGGCGGGGCGAAGCCCCCCGGTCTAACGATCGAATACGGCACCGCATCATCCACCACCATCGCGTGGGACGATGACGCGGCTGCCCGTATGAAGAAGATTCCCGCGTTCGTGCGGGGAATGGTCGTGCGGGCGGTCGAGGATTCATGCCGCAAGAGCGGCGTCGACCGAGTGACGGTGGGAGAACTCGAACGCATCCGCGCGCGGATGCCTACGCCGAAAATATTCGGGTAGCGCGCCGTCCGCCTGAAGCTACGACGGACAGGCCAATCAGTAACGGGCCCCGCGCGCGTCGTCTGCGCCGGGTCGGGTCTGCCGGAATCCCACGTCCGGGCCGATATCGGAGTGACCGCGCGGCTTCCACCAGGTGAACCAGGTGTGTCCGTGCGCCTTTCCGCGACGGAGGTTCACGATGAAGTAGGGGACCCACAGCGCGATGCAGAGCACGATCGCGAGCGCCAACCCCGTCCAGAGATCCATTGCTCAGCTCCTTCCAAGTGCCATGGAATCCTGGATGCAAGGTGGAGTCCTGACCGTGCGGCGGTCAGTCGTATGCTAACGGAAGGGGTCCGGTTCGCTCTGCTCCTTGACCTTTTCCTCCATCCACTTCTGGAACTCCTCGGCCGTCTGAACGGTGACAAATCCCCGCATTCGTGCGTGGCCCAAACCGCAAAGCTGCGCGCAGGCAATCTCGTATTGAAACTCGGCATTTCCCGTCCGCGTACGCATCTCGGCGGTCGTGACGTTGGGGACGAACCAGATAGGAATCGTCAGGCCGGGGATGGCATCCTGCTTCACACGGAACTCGGGCACGCCGAAACTGTGGATGACGTCCTTGCTCCTGAGCCTCACGATGACCGGCTTGTTCACCGGCAAATAGAGCTGATTGAGCGTCGTGACGTCGTCTTTCGCGGCAGGATCGGAGCGATCGATTCCCAGCGGATTCGACTGCAGGTCGATCAGCTTGATGTCCGTCCGGCCAAATTTCCCGTCCGGGCCGGGATAGTGGACGTTCCAGGCGAACTGCTCGCCGGTGACGTGAACGACCAGCGCTTCGCTCTCCGGGGGAATGTGGTCGACCCTCGCCGCCCAGAGCGGGATCGAGAATCCAACCAGGAGAATTGCCTCGACCACCGCCACGCCGATTTCGGCAAAGTTCGATGCGTGCGACTTGACGCCGGTGTAGTTCGCGACCGGGTGCCGCGACCGCCGGAAACGCACCAGGCAGTATGCGAAGAAACCTCCCCAGCCCACGAACAAGATCAGCATGAACACGTGAGTCCAGCCGATCAGGGCGTCGATTTGTGCGCCGTTCGCGGAGGCCAGCGCGGGCAGTCCGAGCCACTCAGTCATGTTGTTCTCGAGCCTCTTTGGAGCGCCAACCACTCGGCTTCAATCTCGACTTCGGCACTCAGCTTCGCGCGCTTGCGGAGATAGAGAAAAAAGCCGACGAACGCGCCCTGCACCACAAGCAAAATCGCCAGCAGCACCAAGACGCCGAGCTTGGTCCCGTCGATCATCGGGGTCTCCTCCGCGCCGAAGCACATCGGGCACGCGAGAACGCTCGAACCTCCAATGACGACGGCCGCCGCCGTTGCAAACAGCTTTTGAATCCCGAGGCGTGATGATCCTGCATTCATCGCAGCGTCCTCGTCTTGCGCAAGAACCACGAATCATAGAGGATCAGGCCGAGCGACAGCGCGAAAGCCGCGATGGCCGCGACCAGGGTCCCGAACCCTTCCTCCCGCCCATAGAGCGCCAGGCACCAGACGCCGAACAGTACCGCGAGCGCTGCGGAGAGGAGGATCAGGATCGCGTGCACCAGCCTCAGGTTCATTCGTGTATCCAGTAGCCGTTGCTGTGGGTGACCGCGGGAAGCGCCAGCAGCGCGATGAAGAAGATGGTGGTCAGTACGAGGACCGCGTAGATCAGCTTCTTCTCGGAGATCAGGTGCATGAAGTAGCACGCGACCAGCGATCCCTTGACGATCGCTACAAGCAGGGCCACCGTAACGGCAATCGGCTCGCGAAGATGAAGCCTGGAGATCGCCACCGTGATGAGCGTCAGGGCCATGAGCGCGACGAAGACAGTGATGTAGATCCTGACGTGTTTGTCGATGTCAACGGCGTGGTCGCCTGTCGCTGCCGGGGCGCTCGTCGCTGCGTGGTCGGTGGTCATGGACAGCCGCCTACAGAAGGTAGAGGGTCGGGAACAGGAAGATCCAGACCAGGTCCACGAAATGCCAGAACAGGCCTGCGTGCTCGACTCGGTTGGTAAACCATACCGGATTCGTCTTCCACTGCTTCGCGCCGGGGCCCCAGAAATACGCGTTCACCGCCATCCCGCCCATGACGTGCAGCATGTGCAGACCGGTGAGCGTGAAATAGATGGCGAGAAAATTGTTCGTGCTCGGAAACAGCCCGTCGTGGAACTTGTGGCTGTATTCGAAATACTTGACGACGAGGAAGACACCCCCGAGCAGGACCGTCGACCCCATGTAGATCCGGAACGTCCCGAAGCGGCCGCGCATCAGCGACGCCCACGCCATCACCATCGTCACCGACGAGGAAATCAGGACGATCGTGTTGAAGGTGGCGAGCGGGACGTTCAGGATCGAGTCTCCGCGCGGCCAGCTCGTCGATCCGGTCCGGATCAGGATGTAGCTCGCGAAGAGCGCTCCGAACAGCATGACCTCCGAGGCGAGGAACAGCCAGATCCCGATCTTGCCGTTGGTCAGGCCGGTGTCGCGCCGGATCTCTACGGTGTACGGAATGTCCATACAGAATCAGGCCTCGTTCTGGGCAACAAAGTCCTTGGGCGCGCCGGGAACGCTGTATTCGTAGGGCCCTCGATACGCCTGCGGCGCAACCGGGAAATTCCCATGCGGCGGAGGCGACGGAGCGGCCCACTCGATTGTCGTCGCTTGCCACGGGTTATCCGTGACCGTCTGCCCCTTCCAAATGCTCCAGAAAAAATTGAAGACAAACGGAATCTGGAAGAGCCCGAGGGCCCAGGCGCCCCAGGAGGAAACGACGTTCCAGTGGAGAACCGGCTGCGCAAAGTCGTAGGCCGCTCCGCCGTCGAACAGTCGCCGCGAAACGCCCGCCAGCCCGACGAGGAACATCGGCATGAACACGACGTTCATGCAGACGAGCGAGCCGGCGAAATGGATCTTGCCGAGCGTTTCGTTCATCGTCCGCCCGGTCGCTTTTGGGAACCAGTAGTAGACGCCTGCGAAGAGCGCAAAGATCGTCCCCGGAGCGACGACGTAGTGGAAGTGGGCGATGACGTAGTACGTGTCGTGCAGCGGGATGTCCGCGACGTTCAGGCCGAGCGGGAGCCCCGTCAACCCGCCGATGCCGAACATCGGGAGAAAGGCCACCGCGAAGAGCATGGGCGTGTTGAACCGGATCGATGCCCCCCAGAGCGAGATGATCAGAGCCGTGAGGATCACGACCGACGGGATCGAGATGATCATCGTGGTCGTCTGGAAGAACGCCGCCATCGCTGTTCCCATACCGGTCATGAACATGTGGTGCGCCCACACGATGAACGACATGAAGCCGAGGAAAACGAGCGAGTAGACCATCGAGCGGTAGCCCCACAGCGGCTTCCGTGTGTTGTTCGCGATGATCTCGGCCACGATGCCCATCCCGGGAAGGATCAGCACATACACTTCCGGGTGCGCGAGGAACCAGAACAGGTGCTGCCAGAGGAGCGGGTTGCCTCCGCCAGCCACATTCAGGACCTGTCCACTGACTACGAGCCCGCTCGGGAGGAAGAAGCTCGTGCCGGCCAGGCGATCCATCAGCTGCATGATTGCCGCGGCCTCGAGCGGCGGGAACGCCAGGAGCAGCAGGAAGGCCGTCACGAACTGGGCCCACACGAAGAACGGGAACCGCATGAAGGTGAGTCCCTTCGCGCGGAGCTGGATCGTGGTCGTAATAAAGTTGATCGCGCCGAGCAGCGACGAGGTGATCAGGAAGACCATCCCGACCAGCCACATCGTCTGACCCGTGCTCGCGATGATGGCAAGCGGAGTGTAGGAGGTCCACCCTGACTGCGCGGCTCCCCCGGGCACGAAAAAGCTGGCGAGCATCGTCACGCCGCCGAGGAAGAAGAACCAGTAGCTCGCCATGTTGAGCCGCGGGAACGCCATGTCCTGCGCGCCAATCTGGAGCGGCAGGACGAAGTTCCCGAATCCGCCGACGGCGAGCGGCACGACCCCGAGGAACACCATGATGGTGCCGTGCATCGCCCCGAGCTCGTTGTAGAACTCGGGGAGCATCGTTCCGCCCGGCATGCGCGTCTCGCCGAACAGTCTGCCGAGCAGCGGCAATGTGCCGCCCGGGTACGCGAGCTGATAGCGCATCAGCATCATCAGCGAAAACCCGAAGAGCAGGAACAGCAGGCCGGAGATGCCGTACTGGATGCCGATGACTTTGTGATCGGTTGAGAAGACGTACTTGCGCCAGAAGCCCGGCTCCTCGTGATGGGCTTCGTGAGGGACGTGAGCTCCGGGTGGGGCGACAACTGGCTCACTCATGGGGCTATTCTCCGGGCGCTATTTGGCGCCGGGGGTCGTGAACTTGAAGTTCTGGGTTTTCGTTTCGTTGGCGCCAACCGTGACCGAAGACGTCTGGGGACCCAGCTTCTCGTGCCAGGCCGTGATCTCATAAGTCCCCGGATCGAGGCCGGAAATCGTGAATTTCCCGTCCGTGCCCGTCGCCGAGAAGAAGGGATGGGTGAAGACGGCGATGTAGGCACTCATCCACGGGTGGACGTCGCACTTGATGTGGAAGACGTCCTCCGGCTTGTTGAAGACCGTGGTCGCCTCCTTGAGCGTAGGCGGCATCCCCTTGTTGAATGACGGGTTGACCTTGGGAAGCGTGTGGATATTGTGGAGGACGCCGTCGGAGTTGAGGATCTTGTAGGTCTGACCGACCATGATCCCCATCACGTGCGGCTTGTACACACAGCCATTCTGATCGAGGACCACGGGATTCTTGGGAGCGGGCCAGGTCTTCCCTGCGGGGAGCCCCTTCGAGACCCAGACCAGGATATTGCCCATGGTGTTGCCGTTGCCAAGGACCAGCGCCTCGTTCGGCACGGGCGCCGAGTGCTTCTTGGCGCACACCGGATCCGCGTCCATCGCGAGCGGCTTGAGCGTGGGGACTTTCCCGTCGAAGGTCACGGTTCCGTTCACAGTCGATGCGGCAAGGGCCACTCCCGGGCACAACGCCGCCGCTACCAATCCAGCCGCAACCCACAATTTCCTGGCCGTCCTGCGCATCCTCGCCTCCTTCGTCATCGTCCACCTGCGTCCTTCGTGGTCGCAGACGCTGCGTCTCGACCGTCGTCAACACGGGCGGTCGGTGAAGAAACCCGGTTTCGGGCGACTGTACACCCGACACGCCATGCGGGCAACCCGGGCGCCCGCCTTCGCGCTCGCGCCAGGCTGCCCGACGGCTCACACGTTCTCGAACGCGAGCGATTCGGCGAGCCGCGGGTCGCGTAGTGGTACGAGCGCCTGCCGTCGCATGAGCCAGCCCGCCGCCGCTACGAAGCAACCTCCAACGGCGACGAGCGCCGCCACGTCCAGAACCGACGGACGGACTCCGTCGGGGTGGAGCGTCGGCATGACCTGCCAGTAGAGGTCCATGTAGTGCATCGCGAGGAGCCACGCGCCCCCGACGGCGAGGGTCGATCCCCTCCGCTTGACCGCCCGCCCCATCAGATAAAAGAACGGCGCTCCGAAGTGTCCCGCCATGAGGAAGAGCGAGACGGTCTTCCACGACCCCGCGAGCCGAGCCTTGTACCAGATCGTCTCCTCCGGGAGGTTCGCATACCACATGAGAAAGAACTGGGAGAAGGCGATGTAGGCCCAGAACGCCGTGAATGCGAAGAGGAGCTTTCCGATATCGTGCAGATGCTCTGCGCTGATGACGGTGTCCAGCAGCCTCGCCCGGCGCATCGCCACCACGACGACCGAGAGAAGCGCGATGAACCCCACGAAGGAACCCGCCCAGAAATAGACGCCGAAGATGGTCGAGTACCAGTGCGGTGTGAGCGACATGATCCAGTCGATCGACGCGAACGTCTGGGTCAACGCGAGGACGAGGATCGACGGCCCGGCAAGGCGTCGCAGTCGGGCCGTCACGCCGGGATCGCCCGTCACGTCCTGGCCTCGCGAGCCGCGGTAGTACAGGAGCGCGATGGCGGACCAGCATCCGAAGTAGATCGCCGCCCGGACCAGGAAGAACGGTACGTTGAGGAATGGCGCCTTCCAGCGAAGCAGCGCATCGTGCTCGGCTGCGCCGGGGACGCTCCACGAAAAGAGATCGTGGAGGCCGAGCAGCAACGGAAGAAAGAGGGCCGCCATTACGGGAACCGTCGCGAAGACCGTCTCCCCGATCCGTCGCAGGACGATCCCCCATCCTCCCTGGGCCGCGTACTGGATCAGCACGAAGAAGAGTGCGCCGAGGGCCAGGCTCAGGAAGAACAGGAACGCCACGAGCCACGAGAAGAAGAACTGCTTTGGATTCCCTGCTCCCAGGATCGCGCAAACCACCACGCCTAGCAGGGCGCAGGCGGCGCCAATAGCCGGAAGGCGGTTCCACGAGTGCTCCGGCGGGATCGTGGCCTGTTCGGGCCGCAGCGCCACGCGATCGCGTTCGGACATTCAGGACTCCACGAGCTCGACGCTTCGCGCGCCCAGCGACTGCAGCAGGTTCCGGGTGGTCGACGCATCGAACCGCGGATCCCACGATTCAATCGAGATGAAGAACGCGTCGTCGGTCACGCGCTCGAAGACCTTGGACCGGAAAAGCGGATGGTAGTGCATGGGTAGCCGGTTCAGCGCGAGCATGCCGAGCACGGCGCCGAGCGCGGCGAAGAGGACTCCCACCTCGAACGTGATCGGAATGAATGCCGGCCACGAAAAATACGGTTTGCCGCTGATCACGAGTGGGTACGCACTGGCGTGGACCCACCACTGCAGGCCGAAGCCGAGCGCGGCCCCGGTCAGTCCCATGACGAGGACGATCCACGGGAGCGGTGAGCGTCGCAGCCCCATGGCCCCCTCGAGGCCGTGGACGGGGAACGGGGTGTGGGCGTCCCACCGCGTGAAGCCCGCGTCACGCACCCGCTCGCACGCGTGATAGAGGTCCGCCGGCGTGGCGAATTCGGCGAGGATTCCGTAGTAGGGCCCCTTCGGGAGCTGGTTGACGAGAGGCGGGCTCGCGCTGAGCGAGCGCAGCGAGTCGAAGGACCTTGCCCTGAGCGAGCGCAGCGACTCGAACGGCATCAGGACGCTCCCTCGGGAGCGGGCTCGTGTGCCCCACGCGTCGGCAGCCCAACCCGGCGATTCTTGATCTCGCGTTCGGGGCCGTGCGGCCAATGAGGATCCGCCTGCGGCAGGACGGTCTTGACCTCGGCGGTCGCCACCATCGGAAGGAATCGCACGAACAGGCAGAACAGCGTGAAGAAAAGCCCGAAGCTGCCGAGGAGACACGACACGTCCCAGACCGTGGGCCTGAAGTAGCCCCAGGCTGACGGGAGGTAGTCACGGTGCAGCGACGTCACGATGATCACGAACCGCTCGAACCACATGCCAATGTTGATGATGATCGACACGACGAACAGGATCGGGATGGTCGTGCGCGCTTTCTTGAACCAGAAGATCTGAGGGCTGAGCACGTTGCACGTGATCATGATCCAGTAGGCCCAGGCGTACGGTCCGAGCGCGCGGTTCATGAAGGTGAAGAACTCGTAGGGGTTGCCGCTGTACCAGGAGGTAAAGAACTCGGTGGCATAGGCGTAGCCCACCATCGACCCGGTCACGAGCATGATCTTCGCCATGTAGTCGAAGTGCCGCAGGGTGATGATGTGCTCGAGATGGAACCCCGTGCGGCAGATCACCATGAGCGTCAGCACCATGGCGAACCCGGAGAAAATCGCGCCCGCGACGAAGTAGGGCGGGAAGATCGTCGTATGCCACCCGGGGAGGAGCGAGACCGCGAAGTCCATAGAGACGACCGAGTGAACGGAGAGGACCAGCGGCGTCGCGAGGGCTGCGAGAACGAGATAGGCGCTTTCGTAGTGGTGCCACTGCCGCACGGAGCCCCGCCATCCAAGGGCAAACAAACCGTAGGCGAACTTCCGGATGCCGGTTTGCGCCCGGTCGCGCATCATCGCCAGGTCGGGGATCAGGCCGACGTACCAGAACAGGACCGAGACGGTTCCATACACGCTGACTGCAAAGACGTCCCAGAGCAGTGGGCTTCTGAAGTTGGGCCACATGCTCATCTGGTTCGGAAGCGGGAACATCCAGTAGGCGACCCAGACTCTTCCCACGTGGATTCCCGGGAACATCAAGGCGCACATGACCGCGAAGATGGTCATCGCCTCCGCCGCGCGGTTGATCGACGTGCGCCATTTCTGCCGGAAGAGGAAGAGAATCGCTGAGATGAGCGTCCCGGCGTGTCCGATGCCGACCCAGAACACGAAGTTCGTGATGTCCCACGCCCATCCGACGGGAACGTTGAGTCCCCAGACGCCGACCCCTTCCCAGAACAGCCACGAGACCGCTACACCCAGGAGGCCGAGAAGCGCGACAGAAGGGAGGAAGAAGAGCCACCAGCCGATCGGGGTCGGCCGCTCGACCGGCTCCGCGACCGCGTCGGTGATCGAATGGAAATCCGGCGAGCGGAGGATCAGCGTGGGACGACCGGCGACTGGATTGTCGAGGAGTTCCGCTTCGGTGTGGGCCAAGCCTCTCCCCCGCTGGTGGTTAGAAAAGTGGCCGCGTTTGTAACATCGCCCGTCGCGGAGAGTCAAGCACCGAGGCCGGTGCCGCGCCCCGCCCGGCCGGTCGTAAGACCAACTTGCTGGAGTAGCGCTTCGAGGTCGTCTCCCGAAGCAGGAATGCATTCGAAGAGCCTCATCGCGTTCTCCCGGACCCACGGGTCTGCTGCCGGGAGCGCGCGCAACGTCTGGATCCCCTCGAGGAGCAACTGCCACTTCTCGAGCGTTATGGTCGCGAACTCTTGGAGAAGTAACGGTGACTCGCCCGTCGGCTGAATCTGCGACAAGGCCGCCGCCAGCTCGCGCGCTTCAACCAGTCCCCAGTTCATGCTGTGCACGCCGACCGGGGCGCCATGGTGCGCGGCGTCCCCGGCGAGCCATACGCCGCCTTTGTTCAGCCGCTGTGCCCGGCGCCGCTCGAACAACGCGAGCGTCGACCAGTAAACCTGCGTCGGCCGCGCCGTGAACCAGGGAGCCCTTGCGGCGGTCAGCTGCTCGAGCCGCTCAGTCGATGCGTCGTGTTCAGAGGCGTCCCGAATCTGGAATCCCCAGCGGCATCGTCCCTCCTCGAGCGGCCAGTAGACGCTCGTAAGGTCAGGATCGAGGATGACGCGCACTTCGCCGGGAATTTCTCCGCTCGCCTCGATCTCGTAGATGGAGAACACCTCACCCCTGCCGTACTCGTACATCTCCATTCCAGCCATCCGCCGCACCGCCGAGTCGTACCCGTCGGCGCCAATGACGTAGGCCGGCCGGATTCTCTCGGTGTGCGCCACGACCGATTCGGTTCGCGCCACCGGGTAGCCGCTCGCGACCTGATCGAGTTTCGCGACTTCTGCCTGAATCGTGGCGCCGTCCATCGTAAGAGCCTGCAGCCGATGCTCCCAGAGGACTTTCAGGTTCTCTCGGCGCAACGCCTCTTCCGCCGCCTTCTCCAGCACACTCTGGCGGACGACGAGGAGATACGGATGCCTGGAACTGAGCGTCGAGTAATCGATCTCGGCGCGCCTCTCCGGGCCGTTGTAGTAGGCGACCTTCGTCACCGTCCGACCCGAGCGGATCAGGGCGTCGGAAAGTCCGGCCTCGTCGAGAACCCGGAGCGTGCGGGGATGGATGGCGAGGGCATAGCTGTGTTGAGTGGTCCGCCGGTGCATATCGACGATCTCGACACGCATCCCATGCTGCTGCAGGAACAGCGCTGCGACGAGACCGACCGGACCGGCGCCGACGACGAGGACCTCAGGATCGGGGTGACCGAACATCGAGCTTCCTCCCCACGCGCACTGCGCAAGAACCCCCGAGAGCCCGCAAATCTTGCCAACCGAGTGACTTGGCAACGTATGTCTCGTGCCACGGAGTTGTCAAGCGCATGACGCCCATGGAGCCGGGGTCTGACCCCGCTCCGACCCCGGCTGACCTCGCTCTGACCCCCGTTGTTGGTCCGTGTCATTGCATGGTCGTAAGATGCGCGGCATGCGTATCGCCTTCGCCGGGCTTGCTCTCTTTGCCTTATCCGTCGCGTCGACCGGGTCTCAGCCACCCGCCTTCGACGTCATCATCCGCGGCGGCACGGTGTACGACGGGACCGGCGAGGCCGGCCGACGCGCCGACGTGGGTTTGCGCGGCGACCGTATCGCGTCCGTTGGCGACCTCACCGGCGTGCCGGCCACGACGATCGTGGACGCGACGGGCCTTGCCGTCGCCCCCGGGTTCATCAACATGCTGTCGTGGTCGACCGAGTCACTACTGATCGATGGCCGATCGCAGGGAGAGATTCGCCAGGGGGTGACGACGGAGATCTTCGGCGAGGGATCGTCAATGGGCCCCTTGACGCCCGAGATGAAGCGACGCGCCATCAAAGAGCAGGGGGATCTCAAGTACGACATCACGTGGACGACGTTGTCCGAGTACCTGAGGGAGCTGGAGCGGCGCGGCGTCTCACCAAACGTGGCCTCCTACATCGGCGCCGCAACCATCCGCGACTACGTCGTCGGCCTCGAGGATCGCGCGCCGACCGCGCAGGAACTGGATCGCATGCGCGCGCTGGTGCGCGACGAGATGGAAGCCGGCGCGCTCGGCATCGGGTCCTCGTTGATCTACGCGCCAGGGTTTTATGCGAAGACCAGCGAGCTCATCGAGTTGTGCAAGGCAGCCGTACCGTATCGTGGGAAATACATCACGCACATGCGGAGCGAAGGCAACCGGCTCGAGGAGTCGGTGCAGGAAGTGCTGCGCATTGCGCGCGAGGCGGGAGTGCCGGCCGAGATCTATCACCTGAAAGCCGCGGGGCGGGACAACTGGCCGAAGATGGATCGCGTGTTGACGATGATCAACGACGCGCGCGCCGAGGGCCTGAAGATCACGGCGGACATGTACACCTACCCCGCGGGCGCGACCGGGCTCGACGCGGCGATGCCGCCGTGGGTGCTCGACGGCGGATGGGAAGCGGCGTTCAAGCGCCTGCGCGACCCGGCACAACGCGCGAAGATCGCGGCAGCGATCACGACGCCGACGTCGGAATGGGAGAACCTGTACCTTGCCGCCGGCTCACCGGATCGGGTGCTGCTCGTTGGGTTCAAGTCGGAAGCGTTGAAGCCACTGACGGGGAAAACGCTGACGCAGGTCGCGCTGATGCGAGGCAAGAGTCCCGAAGAGACGATCATGGATCTCGTCTCCGAGGACGAGTCGCGCGTGGACACCGTGTATTTCCTGATGTCCGAGGACAACCTGGCGAAGCAGATGCGTCAGCCATGGGTGTCGTTTGGATCGGACGCGGCGTCGATGGCGCCCGAACCGCCGTTCACGAAGTCGTCCACGCATCCGCGCGCCTACGGCAATTTCGCGCGCCTGCTCGGCAAGTACGTGCGCGACGAGAAGGTCCTCACACTGGAAGATGCGGTGCGGCGCCTGAGCGGACTGCCCGCAACCAACCTGGAGCTCGATCGACGTGGTTTCCTGAAAGAGGGGATGTTCGCAGACGTCGCCGTGTTCGATCCGGCGACGATCGCGGATCGCGCAACGTTTGAGATCCCGCATCAGTACTCGGTCGGCATGCGCCACGTGTTCGTCAACGGCGTACAGGTGCTGAAAAACGGCGAACATACGGGCGCGAAACCTGGGCGGGCACTGTGGGGGCCCGGCAAGAGGTCGTAGGTCGCGCCGTTACCTAATCGGCGTCATTTTCTCGAGTTAACTCTTTGCGTATTTCGCGGGATCCGCGTCGAACTTCGTCTTGCACACCGCGGCGCAGAAGTAATACGTCTGCCCCTTGTACTCGCTCTTCCCTGCTGCTGTCTTCTCGTCGATTGTCATGCCGCACACGGGATCCTTGACCATGGCGTGTCCTCCATGGCGGGTCTCAAGACCCCGCCCTTCCACCTGTCGAATCGCATCGCGAACTAACATACCGGAATGTTCAGACAACTCCTGACGAGCTGGCCCGTCGTCAAGCAGATCGTCACAGGCGGCAATGGCACGGGGCGCGAGGCGATGAGCGAGGCGACGCACGCGTTGCGCCCGCGAAATGACGACACCGACGTCGCGCGGTCGGTGTGTCCCTACTGCGGCGTCGGGTGCGGACAGCTCGTGTTCCATCGCAAGGGACGGGTCGTGTCGATCGAAGGGGATCCGCAGTCGCCGATCTCAGGCGGCCATCTGTGCCCGAAGGGAGCCGCGTCATTCGAACTGGTCACCCATGCGGCGCGCGCGACGCGGGTCAAGTACCGGGCTCCGCACGCAACCGCATGGACGGAGGTCGATCTCGAGACCGCGATGGACATGGTGGCGGATCGCGTGTGGGCGTCGCGCGAACGGCAATTCGAGGAACGCCGGGTCGCGCACACGAGCGACGGCGCACGTGAACGGCCGCTGATGCAGTGCCGATCGATGGCGCATCTCGGGGGCGCCACGCTCGACAATGAAGAGAACTACCTGATCAAGAAACTGTTCACGGGCGGCCTCGGCATGGTCTGCATCAGCAACCAGGCGCGCATATGACATAGCTCCACCGTGCCCGGTCTGGGCACCTCGTTCGGACGCGGCGGCGCCACGATGGCCCTCCAGGATCTGGCAAATGCGGACGCGATCCTGATCATGGGCTCGTCGATGGCGGAGAACCATCCGGTCGGCTTCCGCTGGGTGATCACCGCGCGCGAGCGCGGCGCCACGGTCATCCACGTGGATCCGCGCTTCACCCGCACGTCGGCGATGGCGGACCTCTGGGCGCCGCTGCGCGCCGGCACCGACATCGTCTTCCTCGGTGCGCTGGTCAACTACGTGCTGAGCAACCGCCTCGAGTTCCTGGAGTTCGTCGTCGCCTACACGAACGCCTCCACGATCATCAGCGACGAGTTCAGGGACACCGAAGACCTGGACGGCCTGTTCTCGGGATGGAATCCCGACGAGCGTCAGTACTCGCCGGAGTCCTGGGCGTACAAGGGCGCGTCGCCAAAGGCGGGACACGATGAGGAACACGGCGGGCATGGCAAGGACCGCGGCGGCGAAGCATCTGAGATGCCGCACGATCCACCGCGCGATCCCACGCTGCAGGATCCCCGGTGCGTGTTCCAGATCCTGAAGCGTCACTTCGCGCGCTACACGCCGGCCATGGTGCAGGAGGTGTGCGGCGTCCCGGAAGAAGCGTTCCTTCGAATCGCGGATGCGTACGTCGCCGCATCAGGACCAGATCGCACGGGTGCGATCTGTTATGCGGTGGGATGGACGCAGCACTCGACCGGCGTTCAAACCATTCGCACTGCTGCGATCCTGCAACTGCTGCTCGGCAACATCGGACGGCCGGGAGGAGGCATTCTCGCGCTGCGCGGCCACGCGTCCATCCAGGGCTCGACGGATATCCCGACACTCTATGACGTTCTGCCCGGATACCTGCCAATGCCAACGTTCGGCGGCGACGGTACGTCGCTCGACGAATACGTCGCCAGGCACCGGCTGCCGCGCGGCTGGTGGGGCAATTTCGATCGCTACATCGTGTCGCTGTTGAAGGCGTGGTACGGCGATGCCGCAACGGCAGCCAACGACTACGGCTTCAACTGGCTGCCGCGGATCACCGGCGATCACTCGCACTTCGGTTACTGGCTGGAGATGGCCGACGGGGCCGGGCCACTCGAGGGGTTGTTCGTCATGGGACAGAACCCCGCGGTCGGCGCGCCGAATGCGGGCCTCGAACGTCGCGCGCTCGCCAACCTCAAATGGCTTGTCGTCCGCGACATGGTGGAGCTCGAAACCGCAACGTTCTGGCTCGATTCGCCGGAAATCGCGCGGGGGGAGCTGAAAGCGACAGCCATCGCGACCGAGGTGTTCTTCTTTCCGGCCGCGGCGCACACGGAGAAGAATGGCTGCTTCACCAATACCCAGCGGCTGCTCCAGTGGCACGAACGCGCCGTCCACCCGCCCGGTGATGCCCGCAGCGAAACGTGGTTCATGTATCACCTCGGGCGCCGGCTCAAGGCGAAGGCCGCGATGGACCCGAGCCCGCGGCACGCGGGACTGAACGCGTTGACCTGGAACTACACGACCGTTGGCCCGCACGATGAACCTGACACCAACGAGATCCTCCAGGAGATCAACGGCAGGCGCGTAGCCGATCGGTCGCTGCTGCCCGGGTTTCACGCGCTCGAAAGCGACGGGTCGACGTCGTGCGGGTGCTGGATTTATTCCGGCGTCTATCCCTCGCCCGATCACAACCGCGCCCGCGAACGCAACGGCCAGGGCCCATACGGGCACGGCTGGGGATTCACTTGGCCTGCCGATCGCCGCATCCTCTATAACCGCGCGTCGGCTCGACCGGATGGCACGCCGTGGAGCGATCGCAAAGCACTCGTGTGGTGGGACGAGACCCGTCGCGAATGGACGGGACACGACACGCCTGACTTCGGCAAGCGCAAGGCGCCCAATTACAAACCGCCAGCGGGCGCAACCGGTGACGAAGCGCTGAGGGGGGACGCGCCATTCATCATGCATGCCGACGGGATGGGATGGATATGGGTCCCGAGCGGCGTGAAAGACGGTCCGCTTCCAGCCTATTACGAGCCGCTCGAGTCGATCGTGGCGAACGCGCTGTATTCACAGCAGTCGAATCCTGCCGCGGATCGCAAGGAGCGCCCCGACAATCCTTACGCCGCGTCGCCGTTCGATCCACGCTATCCACACGTGCTCACGACATACCGCTTGACCGAGCACCACACCTCGGGATCGATGAGCCGCACGCTGTCGCACCTGGCCGAACTCCAGCCGGAGCTGTTCTGCGAGATCTCTCCAGAGCTCGCATCCACGATTCGTGCTGCCAACGGCGAGTCCGTCCGGATCACCACGCCACGCGGATCCATTGTGGCGCGGGCGCTGGTGACGTCGCGTATCCGCCCGCTCGTCATCCAGGGACGCATGGTTCACCAGGTGGGATTGCCATACCACTGGGGCTATCGCGGACTCGTGCGCGGCGACGTGGCCAACGATCTACTCGCAATCTCCGAGGAGCCGACGGTGCGAATCTTCGAGTCCAAAGGGCTGGTCTGCCGAATCGAGGTCGCGTGACGACAACAGCGTTCCTCACCGATTCGACGCTGTGCATCGGCTGCAAGGCCTGCGAGGTGGCCTGCAAGGAATGGAACCAGGTGCCGAGCGACGGCTACCAGTTCAGCGGATTCTCCTACGACAACACCGTCGCGCTGGGCCACTCGACCTGGCGGCACGTAAAGTTCGTCGAGCGCACAGCCGGCGCCGGCGCACCGCTCGATGGCACCGCCGGGTATCGCAGCAATGCGTTCCGGTGGGATTTCTCGTCGGACGTTTGCAAGCACTGCGCGAACGCCGGCTGTCTCGAAGCCTGTCCCACCGGATCGATCGTGAGGACGGAGTTCGGCGGCGTCTACGTGCAGCCCGACATCTGCAACGGCTGCGGCTACTGTATCGTGTCGTGTCCGTTCGGCGTGATCGATCGGCGGCCGGATGATGGCCGGGCGTTCAAGTGCACGTTCTGCTACGACCGGCAGAAGGCGGGGCTGGCGCCGGCATGCGCGACGGCCTGCCCGACGCAATCCATCCAGTTTGGCGAGCTTGATGAGTTGCGCGCACAGGCAGCGGCGCGCGTCGAGACACTGCGCGCGCGGGGAATCGACGATGCCGTTGTCTACGATCCGCAGCACACGAGCGTCGGCGGCACGCACGCGATCTTCGTGCTTCGCGGACGTCCCGAGGACTACAACCTCCCATCCAATCCCGAAGTGCCAACCGTGCATCTCGCCGACGGGTGGTCATCGGCCGCGGTTGCCGCCGGCTTGATGCTGCTCGGCACCGCGGCGGCCTTCTTCATGCGGCGCGAGTAGAATCGCGGCGGTGAACGAGTATTACGGCCTGCCATTGCTGAAGCCTCCCGTGTGGACGTGGGAAGTGCCAGTGTATTTTTTCGTCGGCGGTGCGGCTGGTGCCGCGGCGGTCATTGCCGCTGCGGCACGATTGAGCGGCGGGCGTCACAATCTCGCACGCGACGCGCGATGGATTGCCGCGGTGGGCGGTGCCATTGCGCCGCCTCTGCTCATCTCGGATCTCGGGCGTCCCGAGCGTTTCCTCAACATGCTGCGCGTGTTCAAGGTGCAGAGCGCGATGTCGGTCGGCGCATGGACGCTCGTCGCGTTCTCGAATGCGGCTGCTGCATCGGCCGCCGCCGATCTCTTGCGGCGCGCGACGAAGGGCCGGGTGTCAGTGCGCGTGATCGGCAACGCCGCCGAGGCACTGGCGGCCGCAAGCGGGCTGGTGCTCTCGACCTACACGGGCGTCCTGATCGGCGCGACGGCGATTCCCGCGTGGTCCGAGAACGTCACAGTGCTGCCCATTCACTTCGGCGCGTCGGGAGTCGGCACTGCCGTCTCGATCCTGGAGCTGCTCGGCCACCGCGATCGCGCGCTCAACGTGCTCGGCGCAGGCGCGGCGGCTGTCGAAACGTTGATCGGCACAAGCCTCGAGCTGCGCGAGAGCGAGGCGCTGGTGCCATTGAAGAAGGACTGGAGCGGCGCGGTCACGCGCATGGGCGGCGTGCTGTCGGGCCCACTTCCGCTTGCGTTGCGTCTGATGGCAGGACGATCGCCGTCGGCGCGCAAAGCCGCGGCGATTTCAACGATCGTAGGTTCGTTGCTGACGAGAGTCGGATGGCTCGCGGCGGGAAGACAATAGTTTTGTTGTTCTCCTTCGATTCTTCGCTCTGCTTCGACTCCCTTCGATTGTGAGATCACGCGGACTCTGACAGGCGCGCGTCCGCGATGCAGCTTCCCAACTTGCGGATGCTTTCCTCCATCTGCGACGGCAATACACTCGTGAAGCACAGCCGCAGGTCGGAATCTCCCGCGGGATCCGGGTAGAACGCCGTACCTGCCACGAACGCGACGCCGGACGCGAGCGCGCGATCGAGCAGCGCATTCGCGCTCAGCCCTGGCGCGAGACGGCACCACAGGTACAACCCTCCAGACGGACGCCCAAGCCGGAGCGTGCCGTGTGGTACGTGCCGCTGGATCGCGCCAATCATCTGCGCGCAGCGCTTCGCGTGCTCCAGGCGAATCGTGCGCAGGTGCGCGTCGAATGCGCCCTGCCGGATCAACCGGCCAATCGCCAGTTGGACCAGGTTTGGCGTGTGCGGGTCCATCCGCTGCTTGATGATCGCGATTTGGTCGACGATCGACGGCGCGGCGGCAATCCATCCGAGGCGCAGCCCTGGCGCCATCACCTTCGAGAAGCTATTGAGGTAAATCACCAGGTTGTGCTCGTCGAGCTCTCGAAGCGGCGGCGGCGGGGGATCGGTGAAATACAGATCCTGGTACGTCGCATCCTCGACGATCGGCACGCGATAGCGCTGCGCCAGCATCAGCAGCTCGCGTCGGGTGCGGATCGGTATCGAGGTCCCCGTTGGATTCTGGAACGTGGGGTTCGTGTAAATCAGCTTCGGCCGGTAGCGGACGAGCAGGTCCTCGAGCTCGTCGATGTCGGCTCGCACGACATCCCATCCGACCAGCTTCGCACCGGCAGCGCGGAAAGACTGGATCGCGCCAAGATAGCCGGGGCGATCCATCACCACGGCGTCGCCGGGATCGACCAGGCATCGCGCGAGGAGGTCCAGCCCCTGCTGCGCGCCTGAAAGGACGAGCACGCTCTCACGCGGCACGCGGTAGCGTTCGGCAATCGCATCGCGGAGCGCGGGCTGTCCTTCCGTGGGACCGTGGCGCCACGCGGCGGAAGGATCCGTGCGGAGCACGAACTGCACCGCATCCTGGAATGCGTCGTTTGGGAATTTATCGATCGCGGGCTCGCCGGCCGCGAGGGACAGCAGCCGTGCATCGGAGGAATGCCGGACGATGTCGCGCAACGTCGAATCGCTCGATCGAAGCGCAGCAGCGGCGATCTTTCCTCGCCACGCAAACGGCGTCCCCTCCGGCTCGGGCGCCGCGCACACGAACGTGCCGCGGCCGACGTATCCGCGCAGCAATCCGCGCGACTCGAGCTCGCGATAGGCGGAGACGACGGTGGTGCGGCTGATGCGGAGACGCTGCGCAAGCGTCCGCTCCGGAGGGACGCGGGACCCGGATGGCAGATCACCGCTCGCGATAGCCGCTTCGAGCAACGCGACGAGATGCCCGTATAACGGCCGTTCCGTCCGCACGAACTGGCGTTCGATCGACGACAGCATAGGGAGACCTCTTGTCCGGACTATGGCCCGGGTAGACCACACAGCCGAGGTCCAATTCTGCCTTGGACGCCTGGTATGTCAAGTCCAATTGGGGTGAATACCGCCATCATGACGGTCACCAAGCAGTCCAATTCTCTTTGGCCGCTAGGAGATGTCTTCTTTCAAGAGGTCGGTGTTGATGGCGAAGGCGGCCTCGGCCCCTTCGGCGGCGGCCACGACCACCCACTGCACCGCGCGAGAGGCGTCGCCGGCGACATACAGACCGGGCAAGTGCGTCGATTCGTACTTGCCGGTGCGCACGGTCCCCTTGTCGTTGAATTGGCACCCAAGTCCAATCGCCAGCTGCGAACGCTGAATCTGACCGGTGGTGAAGAACAGCGCGCGTCGCGGCAGCGGGTCGCCCGTCGCGAAGACCACGCGCTCGAGGATGCCGTTGGACCCTTCGAGCTGCGTCACCCGATCCTCGCGGACGCGGATCCCGTTCCGTGCGAGCTGGGCGAGGCCGTCGGCGTCAATCTCGGAGGGACCGTCGGTACACAGCACGAGATCGCGGCTCCAGCCGATCAGCTCGAGCGACAGGCCATGGCCACGTGCGCCACGACCGTAGATCGCGATGGGTTGATCGCGCACTTCCCAGCCGTCGCAATACGGGCAGTGAAAGACGCTGCTGCCAAACAGCTCGCGAAAGCCTGGAATCCCCGGCACGTTGTCGACGACCCCGGTCGCAATCAGCAGCTTGCGCGAATCGAACTCCTCGCCGGTCTCGAGCGTGACGTGGAAGCGCCCGTCCGCCTGGCATTCCGCTGCCGCGACCTCCACGTCGCGCACCTCGACGCAGTCGTATTCCTTCAATTGCTCGCGCGCGATCCGCAGGAACTCCCGCGGCGGGATGCCGTCACGCGTCAGATAGCCGTGCATCGCGCGCGACGCGGCGTTGCGTGGCTTGCCCGAGTCGCACACCAGCACACGCCGCCGGCTGCGCCCCAGCATGAGCGCTGCACTCAGGCCAGCGGGCCCGGCGCCGACAATGATGACGTCATAGAACACGGTGGTCAGCAAGCGAGCGGCATCCGACGTTCATTTGATTCGCGATCCCAGCCACGCGTCTCGGAATGCTTTCTGATCCGCTGTCAGCGACCCACCGGTGCGCTCGACAGGTTCGAACGTGAACGATGGATCTTCCTTCAGCACGATCGTTCCCGTCGCCGGGCCGCTCCGTCTCGTGAACGCCACGCTGATCCGATCGCCCGGCTTGTGCGCTCGCAGCACTTCCAGGATCTGCTGTGGCGTGCTGACGTTCTTCCCATCCATCGCCGTCATCACATCGTCCTGCTCCAGCCCGGCGTCGTACGCGGGTGTGCCGGGGGGCACGAGCGCGGCAATCCTCGTTTCCTGGTTCGCGAACGTCACGTCGCCGAGCCACGCGGCGCCCGGCATCCGCGGTTTGAGGACGAACCCGGCGCGCTGCACGAGACGGCCGTAGTCCACGGCGTCGCGGCCGGTGACGTAGCGTTTGAGGAAGGCTTCGGCAAACGCGCGGTCGCCAAGGACCTCGGCGAGCACGTCCCGCACGTCCGTGACCGAGTAAGGCCTGGCCACGAGACCCGGCTGCGGGCCACCCGGCTTGCCATACGCTCTCCACATCGCGCGCATGAAGTCGTCGAGCGTGACCGTCCCGTTCGTTTTGTCGCGCAGCGACAGATCGAGGCCAAGCGCTATGGCCGCGCCGTACGTGTAGTACGAGATGAATGTCGTCTGAAAATTCGTGCGGTCCACCGATCGCGCCGCGTCGACGAATGGCGCCATGTGGCTCATCTCGACCGCCGATCGAAACTGCCTTCCCGATCCATTCACCACGGCATCCGCGCTCTGCGCAAACCCTTCGACTGCACGCAGCGGATCCATGAGGCCCGCGCGCGCCATGATCAACCCGCCGTAGTACTGCGTGAATCCTTCAGCCAGCCACAGCGAATCGGTGATGTTCGCTTCCTCGAAGTTGAATGGCTCGATGCCCTGCGGGCGGATCCGTTCGACGTTCCAGCAATGAAAAAACTCGTGCGAGGCGGTGCCAAGCGCGAAGCGCATCGAACGGCCGGTCACGACCGTGCTGTTTCGATGTTCCATCCCGTCGCCATCGTTCGAGGGCAGGTAGTCGGCGAGAAACGTGTACGTGCCCGTGTCGTACTGCGGGAACTCGCCGAATACGGCCATGGCTTCATTGACGATCTTCTCGACGCCTGCGGTGTACTGATCGATCTCCTGCGCGGAGGCGTTCGCGTGCACCGCCGTGCGAATGGTGAACGTCCGGCCGTCGGGGTTCTTCACGGTGAACTGACGGCTCGCGTGTGCGCTCAACTCGGTGGGGCTGTCGAAGAGGTACTGAAGATTCGGCGCCGTGAACGTCCACGGGTCGTCGGTGGTGAACAACTGCGTCGCGGCCTTCCAGTTGAGGCCCTCGGGTGCGACGAACGTGACCCGCGCCGGGCGATCTTCAAACTGTCGAGCCCACATCAGCGTCGCCGGCATGTTCATGTGCGCGTGGGTCGTGTCGATGCCCAGATACGTGCCATCGATGTGATCGCCGTACACCTTATATGTGATCTGAACCGTACCGTCGTGTCCCGCCACGTCCCACTGGTACGGGTTCGGCCGCGTCGGATGCAGTTCGCGGCCGCGGGCATCGAACGCGTGCACGTCGTAGACGTTCTTGGCGAACTCGTGCACGGCATAGCGCCCGGGAGAGGATCGGCTCATTCGCGCCAGGAGCGTGCCGGTAACGTTCGGGAACGTGACCTCTACCTGGGCATAACGGTGCTCGGGGGCAGGAAACGACACCTTGTAAAGGACGGGAGGTCCGGCTGGTTGCGGACCGATGGACAACGTCACGCATGCCGCCACCGTGACGGCGCGCAGAATCGAACCCATAACCCCTCGAGTCAACGGCGCGCGATGACGCCCAGGAATTCAAACATCAGGTTCGCGGCCAGCAGCGCCGTGATCTGGCCGGGTCCGTCGAACGACGGCGCGACTTCCACGATGTCGCAGCCGACGAGCGGAAGACCAGCCAGGCTGCGCACGAGCTCCTGCGCCTCGTAACTGGTGAGCCCCCCGACTTCCGGCGTCCCGGTCCCCGGCGCATAGGCGGGATCCACGGAATCGATGTCGAACGTGACATACAACGGAGGCCCCGCCACGATGTCGCGCACGCGCGCCATCGTGTGCGCCACGCCGTCGGATTTCACCCGGCCGATGTCGATCGTGGTCACGCCATGCGCACGCTGAAACGCAAAGTCCGCCTCTTCACCATACATCGGCCCGCGAATGCCGACCTGGACGTAATGCTTCGGCGAAATGATCCCCTCTTCGATCGCGCGCCGGAACGGTGACCCGTGAAAGTACTTGCCGCCGAAGTAGTCTCCCCACGTGTCGATGTGCGCGTCGAACTGGACCAGCGCGAGCGGACCGTGGCGCCGCGCGACGGCGCGCAGGATCGGCAGCGAGATCGAGTGGTCGCCGCCAACAATCAGCGGAAGCGCGCCCGCTGCGAGCACGCGCTCGACGCCTGCCTCGATGGCCGCATACGCCTGGTCGATCCCCACCGGCGGCGCGTCGACGTCCCCTGCGTCGACGATCGTCAGGCGTTCGAAGGGTGACACCTTCTGGAAATAGGAATACGGCCGAATCAGCGACGACTGCGCGCGAATCTCGCGGGGCCCGAGGCGCGCGCCGGATCGGTACGACGTGCCACTGTCGAACGGCACGCCGAGCAGCGCGACGTCGACGCCGGCGAGATCCGCCTGGTACGGCAGCCGCATGAACGTCGCGGGCTGCGCAAAGCGTGGACTCTCACTCGAATCGCGTTGGCGTGAGGGCATGAACGCGATTGTAATCAATGGCAAATGCCCGACCTTCGACAATCTCGCGCTCACATGAGCGCTCGCACGATGAATGCTGAATGCCGACCGGCACGCGATGCGCCGGCGCGGCATTGACAAGCTTGTGAAAAGTTTCACATTATTAACGACGGCTCCCCTGCGCCCGGTCATCGGCCGTGTGTGGCACGTCGTACTCGCACACTGTTCGTTGTCGAAATGTGCCTCGTTAGATATAGGCT
>JBKOZS010000062.1:0-22439 GCA_046726015.1 Acidobacteriota bacterium | reverse complement strand
CTGGTCAGCGCGCGGCACCCACGTCAGAGCGACGTGCGGCGGCCCGCGCTGCGAGGAGGCCGGCCGTGTGGTTCTGTCTTGGCAGTCGTCAGGCTGTCGCGCGCGCGAGCACATCGCGCGCGCAAAGTCTGCAGAGCGCGTCGACCAGCGTCGCGGTCAGCGGTTTCGGCGCGCTGGCCAAGTATCCGACGACGCGTCTGTCGGCTGTCGTCGCGACGGTGCTCCTTTCCTGGATCCCCCTACTGTCTCTCGAGACCGTCGCAGAGGTGCCGTTCGAGCTCTATCAGCATCATCTCATCGTTACGAAGGGTTCCATCGGCCCGCTGAATGGTCTCAGTCTCCTGATCGATACCGGCACGATTCCAAGCATGGTTGACGTCAGAATCGCCCGCAAGTTGCGCTTGCAGGCTGAACCATCGATACTCGTCGCGTTCGGCCAAAGCGTGGCGATTCAGAGCACGGTTTTGAATGGATTCCGAATCGGCGCACTACAAACAGGCCCGGTGCCAGCCGGCGTCAGCGATCTCTCGTACCTCGAAGGCGTACGCATCGACGCTATCGTCGGACTCGACGTGCTCGCGCGCACCAGCTTCAGCATCGATTATCGGAAGCACGTGCTGAGTTTCTCGCCGGCCGGTCGAGAAGAGTCGGTCGCCCCTCTCGAGCTGACGTGGCCGTTTCTGACGGTACGGATGACCATCGCAGGACAGGAGGTTCGCTTGCTGGTCGATACAGGCAGCAGCGATCTGGTGCTGTTTAAGACGAGGATGCCCGCCGCCCTCTCGAGTGCGCCGTGGAGAGGCGACAAGACCGTGCAATATGCATCCGGCGTGGCGCGCTTGCTGCGGCTCGATGTGCGACAGGTCCGTCTCGGCGCACGTGTCTGGGACAAGCTGCCGGCCTGGGCTCTCGATCAAGTGCTCGACGGATATCCGCCCGGCATCGACGGCATCCTCGGTGTGCTGGCCCTCGACTGCCAGCGAGTGCAGTTCGACTTCGAGCGAAACGAGCTCGCGTGGAGGTGAAAATCTGTATTGCACACACTCGGCAGGGCGAGCAGTTCGGGCCACGCTGGAGACATCGCTGACGCTCCCGACATCCGATTGTCTTCGACTCCAGCTGACGAGCGTGCAGAGCGCGCCGGCGCGTGACGCTGATCGAGGCGGCCGCCGCAGGCACGTTACGGGCCGGCGCTGACCGGATAGAACCAAATCCTGCGGCCCTGCTTGGTGGACGTGATGTCGCTGACCGAAACGGCGAACTTCGACAGCTCGGGGATCCACTGTGCCCCGGTCACGCGGCGGCGATTCATGCCGGGCGCCGGATATTTGACGCCCGTCAATTCGAGGTTGGCGAAGCTGGTCGGCTGCACCGCGTTCTGCGCCTTCTCACGCCTGGCGACCGCGGCGAGGTCGTCGAGGTTGTAGAAGTACAGGACGTGCCGGGCACCCTGCGAGCCGACCGCACCCTTTGGATATGGATACGGAGTCGAGGGAAACTGGCAATAGGACACGGCCTGCACAGCCGCCGTGAGCTTCTTGGTGAGCATCTTCTGCGCGGTGTTGTTCTCGGCGTCGGCCTTGGTGGGATGGAAGGTGTAGGCGTGGTCGCGCACCTTGCGGAGAAAGTAAACGTAATACTGGTAGGGCCCGCCGATGAAGCCGCCGACGTTCGCCTTCACGTTGACCGGTTGCCCGGTGTTCCACTCGGCGGGGATCGTGACTACGCCGGTCGCCAGGTCGGTGGCGGTGGGCTTGACCGGCGAGCCTTCCTTCACGACGGGCGGCCGGTTGTAATAGTTGTCGCCATAGGCGATGCACCCGCGCTGGATTTCCGCAAAGCCGACGAATGCGGCGGCTCCCGGCAGGTCGATGATGTCGGCGGCCATGCCGCTCAACCCGTCCTCCGGCGCGAACTTGCCCGTGCCGTATTTGGCGAGCGCGTCGGTGCCCCGCTGCGGGTTGTCGTCCCACCCCAGGACCTGAATGTAATCGGGGTCGCGGTTCATGTAGGTCTTGCCCACGCCGCGGGCGTTGGACGACGGATAGCCGAGAAGCGGCGTGCAGGTGATCCTGCCGGTGTAGGACTGCGCGGGCAGATCGAACGCACAGCCCGCCAGGCCCATGCTGACGCCGTTCGAGATGATCGAATAGGTGCCGCCGAACCCGGCGACGTAATGCCCCTTCAGCTTTTGAGCGATGGCCTCGTTGCGGATCCGAAAGATGCCGCTCTGCGTCATGCGGTCGGGGCGTGGCGTGCAGGCGCCCGAGGCGTTGCAGACCTGGAACCCCCACGCGCGCGCGGGGGTGACCGTTTGTCCCGCGGCGTTGACAACCGTCTTGAGCCGGCCGGTAGCCGCGTCGAGCTCCGCGCAGGCGAGCGTGTTCTGGCCGGTTTTGTTGGTGTATTGCGAGCCCGACGAGACGCAGAGGCGATTGCTGGGCTCGTCGAAGTACACGGAGTCGCCGCCGAATTGCCCGTAGTGCGGGAGCGCGCCGATCTTCTGCACGAAGGTCGCCGTGCCCGAGAAGGCCGCGGGCAACTCGAATTCGAGCAGATCCTCCGGGTGGGTGCTGGTGTAGACGTGCCAGTGCCCGGCGTGCCAGCCACCGGCCGGCATCTGGCGGATGGCGAGGCCCTGGCCGTAATCGAACCCGCCAGGCAACGGCGGCGTCTCCATCAAGATCGCGGTGGGTTTTCCGAAGTCGGCGCGCGTGAGGACGCGCGTGGCGGGCGTCTGCGCCGTGAGGATGACGGTGGCGAGTGGAGCGAGGAGGAGCGTGCGAAGGACAGTCATCTCTTTGATATCCACTGGCGTCCCACCGGGTACTGTTCGTCCTGCTGGTGCTGTCGCATCACCGCCGCGCATCGTGCACTTCAACATTACGTCACCTCTTGTTAATCGAAAAACAGCCCGCTCTGGATGCGCTTCATTGCGTCGACAAGCTTGGCCGTGGTGTTCCAGTTGCGGATCGTCATGTTCTGGTAGGCCGGCGTTCCGACGACGCGACTCAGATGGCTCTGCGTTGCCCTGCTGATCAGTCGGGAAAAATACAAAACACCGTCGCCGGCAAAAACACGGTCAACACCCGGCTTCCGGCTCACGCTTTTCATCGCTTCGTCCGGCGTCAGCGGGTCTTTCAGAAAAATCACGTCATAACGATATGCCGCCGGCTGGCGACCGAAACCTTTCGGGCTTTCTCAACAGTCACCTTCATCTGCCGAGCGCACGACGACACGTGACTGGTACGCGAAACTCCTTGAGAGGGCCTTCTCGATCTGGCCCGTCAGCGCCTGCTGATTTGCGCGACCGGCCGTGAACAGAACGTTTCCGCTCTGAATGTAGGTCGCTACGTCGCCGAAGCCCTCGGCCTCGAAGCACGCTTTGAGCGCGGCCATCCTGATCAGATTGCTTCCGCCGACATTGATGCCCCGCAGCAACGCGACGTACAAGCTCATAGCCCCATCGTCGTATCGACGGCACATCGCCGTTGCCGAACGCTCATCCGCTCAATCGACAGCGGGCGGCGGGTCATATTGGGCGTACGGTTGCGCGTGAAACAGTGACCAGGGCGTGCTCGAACACGGCCCTCACCCGCGGCCAGTCGTCGGGAGGCATGGACATTCCGGGAGAAGGGAATTCTAAACCACTCTCCCGACAGGCTTTTGCTGGGAACGGGGCAGGCGATGAACATATCGCGCATGATTTTCCGGGCGGACTGCGGGTGCGTGGAAGGTTGGGGTCTGACGCGCCAACGCATCTGCCTCCCGGACGTCCTGCTAGCTTGAGGCGCCATCACGCGACTGGAGCACTCGGGGCCGTCACGAAATACCTGGGGAATCTGAACGATGTTCGGGGCGTCGGCATAGACGGCGCGCGGGAGTTGTTGTGCTGATGCGCACAACAAGAGTCGTGAGCTTGCGACACGCAGATAGAGCGTGAGGGCCAGGGACAGGCGATGGCTGCGCGAATGAAAGATCGCGAAGGTAACCGCCGATAACGGCGTTCACGTCCCGGTATGTTCGAGGACCTTCATCGCCATTTCGCAGATTACGATCCGGGCCGGCGCGAGATCCGAGCAATTGGTGACGTGACGGCACAAATCTGACACCGGTCCTTCTTGCAGCCCGGTCGTCACTACCTTTGTCACCGCCGTTTAGACGAGCGGGGTGCGGTCGCGCTTGACAAGTGCTCAACCGAGACGATAATCAGCGCAAGTCGACGTAACGCTGTATGACGTTGACCCTGCAGCGGTACATCGCATCGGTCACGGGCCGCACTGCCCAGGCTTACGACCATCGACCTCAACGATAACGCGGCCCATCGATAGGCCCCGCAAGGCAACAACCTGTCTTCCCCACGCACTGGAGGGAGCAGACATGAGACCCACCAAAGTTCTGATGAGGCGGATCCGTTCGGTATGGGTGCGAGCCCTGCTGGCCGTCGTGGCGGTGGGGTACCTTGCCGGTTCGCCACCTGTATACGCCCAGGCGTTGAGTGGTGTGAACGGAACGGTGTTCGATCAATCAGGCGCCGTCGTCGAGGGAGTCCAGGTGATAGCGACGAACGACGCCACGGGCGTGAGCAGCCGAGCGGCAACGACGGGCGCCGGCACGTACGCATTCACCGACCTCAACCCGGGCACGTACACGATCAGGTTCGAGAAGTCGGGCTTTCAGCCGACCGTGCAGCAGGGCGTCAACGTCGAGGTCTCGCGGAACATCACGCTGGATGCCGCCCTCGTGGCCGGCACACTGAAGGAAGACGTCGTGGTCACGGCACCAGCGATCTCGATGGAAACCAATCAGCCAGAAACCGGGTGGACGGTCGAGAAGGAAGTGCTGGACGCGCTGCCGATCGAGTTCGGGGGAGCGGTTGGCGACCGGGGCCGGCAGATCGACAACCTGCTGACGCTGGTCCCCGGAGTCGAAGGCGATTCGTTCAGTCACCGCATCAACGGCGGCCTGGACTTCCAGAACGAGATCGTCTTCAACGGCATTCCGGTGTCGCAGGCCGAGACGCAGGGGTTCCAATCCAACATCAATCCGCCGTACGACATGGTGGAGGAAGTGCGCGTGCTCGGTTCGGTCTTCTCGGCGCAGTACGGACTGGCGCAGGGTGTGGCGTCCTACCGGTTTACGTCGGGCGCCAACCAGTTTCACGGGAATGCCTTCGAGATTCTCCACAACACGGCGCTGAACGCCATCGGGCACACGCCGAACGAACCGGGAGAGGCCGACAAGGACATCCGGCACAACTACGGGTTCAGCTTCTCGGGTCCAGTCACGATCCCCCGCCTCTATGACGGCAAGGACAAAACGTTTTTCCATACGAGCTTCGAGTGGTACCGGTTGAACGAAGCCGTGACTGGACGAATGAGCGTTCCGACCGAGGCGATGAAGCGCGGTGATTTCAGCGGGTTTCCTCAGCCGATCTTCGTGCCCGCCACCGGGCTGCTCCCGGGTTGCACGCCGGGGGCGGCGCCCGGGCAGCAGTTCCGCGGCAACGTCATCCCGACCAATTGCATCAGCCAGGTCTCGCAAAGCGTGTTGGGCTCGTTGCCCAACCCGACGTTCCCAGGATTTGAAGACAACGTCGCGTCGCAGATCAACGACCGGGCCACGCGGCAGACGAACTGGGGCTTTTCCCTCGATCACCATCTCACCCAGAATCAGGCCGTCCACTTCAGTTTCTGGCGCGATTCGTGGAATCAGCCCTACTGCTGCGACAACAACGCGCTGTATCTGAACGAGCTCACCGGCCTCAAACTCGAGCCTCGTCTCGGCAAAGGCGTGTTCGCCAGTTACTCGAACACGTTCAGTGATCATCTCGTGATGACGGCCGGGTTTGGCTATCTGCGCGAGATGAACAATGAGTTCAACCTCTTTCAAGGGTTCAATTTCCCGGGTGTGGCCGAGAGCGAGTCGTTCCCCACGGTGATCTTCAGCGGCAATTTCAGCCCGGGGGACCTGGGTGCCGGCAACGGGGGTGAGCCGTTCTCTTTCAACAACAAGCTCGGTCTCAGCTTCGCGGGTAACGTCCTGTATCTGCGCGGACGTCACACGTTTAACTTCGGCTTCGACGTGCGGCGCGCCTCACAACTCGACCATGAGTGCCAGAACTGCGGCGGTCGCATCAGCTTCAACAGCAGGACAACGGCAGATCCAAACAATCTGAACAATACTGGCAGTTCGTTCGCAAGCTTCCTCCTGGGTAATGTGAACGAGGCGTTCCGCCAGTTCGCGATTCCGGCGGACCTGAGCAATCTCTATGTCGCTCCGTACATCCAGGACGATTTCAAAGTCTCGAGCAACCTGACCATCAATCTCGGGCTGCGGTGGGACATCATGCGGCCGTTCACCGAGAAGAACAACAACATCGTCTATGCAGATCTGACGCGGCCGGATACGGCGGCCATCAGCACCAGCACGGGTCAGCCGCTTCTCGGCGGCTTCACGAAGTTCGGTGACTGCGACGGATGCGCGGGCATCACGCATTCCGACATCAAATGGGGTGAGTTCAGCCCGCGGGTCGGCGTGGTCTACAGGCTGGGCGACAAGTCAGTGCTGCTGTCGGGCGTGGCCGTGAATCACCTGGACGGCGGCGTCTACGAGTTCGGGACCAACAAAGTCGCCGTGAATTATGCGGGACTTCTCAGTGGAACGTTCTTCGCGCCGGCGTTCGGCGATGAATATATTCCCGGCTATGGACAGTGGGACAACAATCCCATTCCGGCGCTGGCGGCCACGCCGTTCGGGCCGGCGTTGGGACATGGGCAGCAGGTCAGCGTTCTCGGCCGCGATGTCGGCGAGCAGCCGCTGAATGTCGCCTGGAACGTCGGCATCGAGCGCGAACTCCCCTGGAGCATGTTGCTGACGGTGCACTACGTTGGCAACAGGGGCGTTCACCTCCCGTCCCAGCTCTTTCACCCGAATGGGCTCGACCCGAGATTCCTGAGCCTCTGCACGGATCCGAACACCTGCGTGCTGGGAGCGGACTGGAACTCTCAGGAAGCGCAAGCCGTGCTCCAGCAGGAAGGATTCGCGCAGTGCTCCGATGGGAACTATGCGCCGTATTGTGGATTCGCTGACGAGGTCGGTGGCGACCTTCGGCAAGCGCTCACGCCGTTTCCCCAGTACACCGAGGTCTTTCCGAACTTCGAGACTCGAGGCAAATCCCTCTATAACGCGGTGCAGGTCAGCGATCAGAAGCGCTTCTCGAACGGCGTGAGCTTCCTCGTGGGCTACACGCTGTCGAAATCGATGGCGAACGTCGATTCTGGCTTCACGTCGTTTCAGGCCTACGCGATCAACACCTTCGACCTTGGCCCGGAATACGTGGTGTCGAACAACGATCACCGGCATTACGTGCAGGTCAGCGCGGTGTACGAGCTGCCTTTTGGAAAGGACAGCAGCAGCGCCGTGGTGAAGAACACGATTGGCGGCTGGCGAGTCAGCACGGCGCTGTTCTACCAGAGCGGCGCCCCGCTTGGCGTGGCCGCGAACGGCAGCCCGCTGAACAACGGCAACCGCGCGAACTACGACCCCAGCGTGCCGCTCGACCTCGACTGGGGCCGGTCGAAACACGCCGCCGGGGATTTCATGTTCGAGGCGCCGCTCGCCGGTGATGCCACGCCATTCGATGTGTTCAACGTCGCCGCATTTTCGTCCCCAGGAGAGTGGAAGCTCGGGAATTCGCCGCGCAACGTCGATGGGCTGCGCAGGCCATGGAACCAGACGGAGAACATCGCCCTGGCGAAGACGCTCAATCTCGGCCCGACGACCACGGAGTTGCGCATCGAGTTCTTCAACATGTTCAACCGGGTCGGATACTGCGACGTCAGCAACAGCGTCGACGACCCCGATCACTTTGGCCTTGCGAATGCGAATCGTATCCGCGACGACAGCGGTCGCGTGATCGGCGTCCACTTCAACGAGTGCCAGTACTATCGACCGCGCCGAGGTCAGGTGTACCTGCGAATTTCGTTCTGAGAGACAGGATGTCGTTCGGCGTGTCAGGTCGTGTTTTCGGCACGCTGCTGGTGCTCGGTCTTACCGCCTCGTCGCGTTCGTCTGTGGCGCAGCAGGCTTCGTCTCCGCCGGCGTCGCTGGCTGAGGCGCGCGGGCTCGTCGATGCCGGCAAGCTGGCGGATGCAGAGCAGGTCATTCGGCGTCACCTCGCGGAACAGCCACAGTCGGCCGAGGCACACTTCCTGCTCGGATACATCCTGTTCCGCGAGATTCAGGCGGACGCCCCCTCAACGGCCGGCGGCGGGCACTCAGCGGCGACGCGGGCGCGCGCGAAGGCGTCGCTGGCCGCCTACGCGGAAGGCTCGCGGTATCGAGCGCTCGACGCCTTCGATCTGAAAATCGCCGCGCTCGACCAGACGCTTGTCGGCGATCTGGTCTCTGCAGACAAGCTGCTGACGCGATCGGTCGCCGCGAATCCGTCAGACGCTGAAGGTTGGTACTATCTCGGCCGGACGAAGTACAACGAAAACCGGTTCGAGGAAGCGGTTCACGCGTTCCAGAAATGCCTCGCGCTCGACCCACGCAACGTGAAGGCGCAGGACAACCTGGGGCTCTCATATACGGCGCTCGGCCGCGCTGAAGAGGCGATCGCGGCGTACGAAGCGGCAATCAAGTGGCAGGCCCCGGGCGCAAATCAGAACCCCGGTCCATTCCTCAATCTTGGGACGCTCCTCCTGGAGCAGAATCGCCCGCGAGATGCGGTGTCGCACCTTCGGCGCGCCGTCGAGCTCTCGCCCACGGAACCGCGCGGGCACGAGCAATTGGGGAAGATGTACCTACAACTCGACGACGTGCCACGCGGCGTGTCGGAGCTCGAGACCGCTGTCCAGCTCGATCCCGACAGCGCGCCGCTTCACTTCATACTCGGTCAGGCGTATCGCAGGGCCGGGCTGATCGACAAAGCGAAAGCCGAGCTCGCCCGCGCCGCCACGCTCAACGCCAGGCGCTCGCAGCGCTGACGGCTGAACGCTATTGAGGAGGCTCTTTCGCCCGTAGCACCTCGTCGGCTCGCTTTGCGGTGGCCGATCGCTGGCGCTCCTCGAGCACACTGAAAATCTTCATTTCCGCAGCAGCATCCTGAGGTCGGCCGACCCCGCGGTACGCCTGTGCCAGGAAGAAGTGCGCGCGCGGATCTTCGGCGCTGCTCTTTGCGGCGAGTTCCAAGTCACGAACTGCGTCGTCAAATCGTCCAAGCTTCAGCAAGGCACGGCCGCGATCCAAGCGCGCCTGGGTCAGACCTTGACAGAGAGCGAGCGCTTTGTCGATATCGGCGATCGCCTGCTCTGGATTCAAGTTCTGCTCGACGAGGATGCTGCCGAGCTTCCACTGCGAAGCGCAGTGGTTCGGATCGACCGACAGCTCGGCCTGGAACTCGTGAGCCGCGGCGTCCCATTGTGACGTTGTCCAGTACAAGTTCCCGAGCTTGTAATGAGCCCCAGGCCTATCGGGTGCCAACTCAATCGACTTCTTGTATTCGACGAGCGCGCCGTCGTAATTCTTCATGCTCTCCATGACTTCGCCCGATACCTGGTGCACGAGGGCCGACTCCGGATCGATCTTGTGCATCTTCACGAGCGCTTGCTTCGAGAGTTCCATGTGGGCGGTCCCCAGCAGGTACCAGATCTCTTGATCGTTTGGCGCGTTGCGCGCGAGTTGCCGCAGTGGCGCGAGCGCCGCTTCCCATTCTCCGAGCTTGATCAGGTCGTTGGCGAGGAAGCGCCGCGCGTGGTCGTCCTTGGCGTTTGCCCGAACAGCCCTTTCCAGCGGCGCGCGCGCGGCTGCATAATCTGCCATCTGATAGCGGGAGATGCCGAGCAGCGCCGACGCCGACGACATTGTCGGGTCGATCCTGAGGCCCTTTTCGAGCACATCGGCTGCCTTGCGAAACTCGCCGCGCCGGACATACAGCGCGCCCAGGTTGTTGTAGGCAGCGGCCAGCCGTGGCGTCAGCTTCAGGATGGATTCGTAAGCCGCAATGGCCGACGACAGATCTCCGCGTGCTTCAGCCGCTCGGGCCTCGCGGTGGAGCTGATCGACGCGGTCACCCGAACCTGACGTCTGCGCCGCTGTACGAGCGGGCGGAGCCACGAGCAGACTTGCAATAACAAGCGGCTGTACGATTGCCCGAACCCCAACCACGCGCTCGATCCTCTGGACGAAGCATAGCATCGCGTGGGGCGCAGTTGACCGTCTCGCAATGGGTGCCTAGACTGACGAGTTCGTCATGCGTTGGCTGCACGTCGCCTGCTTGTCTCTTGTGATGACGACGCCGGTCGCTCGATCCAGGCCGGACGACGCACCGGCGCCGACCGCCCCTCGCTATGCCGACGTCACGGATGCCCGTGGCATTCGCTTTCGCTATCAGGCCTCGCACACGTCGCGCAAGTATCTGATCGAGACGATGGGCCCCGGCGCAGCCTTTGCCGACTTCGATAATGACGGACGCCTCGATGTCTTCCTCGTCAACGGGGCTTCACTCTCCGACCCGACACCGCCGGGTACCATCCCGCAGAAGGCGGGTCTATCCGATTGGAATCGTCTCTATCGTCAGAAACCCGACGGCACATTCGAGGACGTCACGGAACACGCCGGCCTGCAGGGCGCGGGTTACGGCATGGGGGTGGCGGTTGGCGATTACGACAACGACGGGAGAGAAGATGTCTATGTGACCGCATTCGGAGGCAACCGTCTCTATCACAACGAAGCCGACGGCCGCTTTCGCGACGTCACAGCCACCGCTGGTGTGGGTGGCAGCGGCTGGTCAACGAGCGCCGCGTGGGTGGATCTCGATTCCGACGGGCTAGTGGATCTCGTCGTGTTGCGGTATCTCGTGTGGGATTTCAACGACGTGTGGTGCGGCGAGCGCCGAGACGGGTATCGCGCCTACTGCCATCCTGACGTCTTTGAGCCCATCGTACCGCTCGTCTACCACAACGACGGCGACGGCCGTTTCCGCGAAGTCGGCGAAAAGATCGGCCTTTCCAAGCCTGGTAAGAGCCTGGGCATTGCGGTTGCCGACTACGATCGAGACGGGCGCATCGATATCTTCGTGGCGAACGATTCGATGGTCGAGTTCCTCTATCACAACAAAGGAAACGGGACGTTCGACGAAGTGGGCCTTGAGTCCCAGGTGGCCGTGGATGGGAATGGACGGACCTACGCCGGCATGGGCGCCGATTTCGCCGACTACAACAACGACGCCTTACCCGACCTCGTCGTCGATGCACTCGCAAATCAGATGTACGCCCTGTACCAGAACAACGGCGACGGCACGTTCAGCTACACAAGTCAGAGCTCCGGCCTCGGCCGTATCACGACGCTCCATTCCGGCTGGGGCGCGCGTTTCCTTGATTACGACAATGACGGGCGCAAAGACCTGATGATCGCGCAGGGACACGTTCTCGACACGGTGGAACTGACATCCCCCAACCTGAGCTATCGCGAGCCGATGCTGCTCGCGAGCAACGCGGGCACACAATTCATCGAAGCGAACGCGGGCCCGGGAAGCCCGCTTCGAGCGCCGTGGCTTGGGCGTGGCCTGGCAGTCGGCGACATCGACAACGACGGGCGTCTCGATGCCCTCGTCACCACAAACGACGGCGCAGTACACCTTCTGCGCAACGAGACAGTCACGTCAAACCACTGGCTGCTCCTGAAACTGGTTGGGCGTCGGAGCAACCGGGACGCGATCGGTGCGGAGGTCAAGGTCGTGACCACTGCGGGCACGCAAGTCGCGACAGTCACGACAGCGAGCAGCTACCTGTCGTCGAGCGACAAGCGCGTCCACTTCGGTTTGAAGAACGCCACGGCGGCGCGCGTCGTCGAGATTCGATGGCCAAGCGGCATCGTGCAGCAGCTCACCGACGTTCGCGCCGACCAGATTCTGCAAATCGACGAGCCAACGCTTGTGGCGGGCCGCGAACGATGATGTGGCGCCCACGCATCTCAGGCGCGCTGCTCCTCCTGATGCTCGTCTTGATGGTGATCGACGCGCAACAGGAGGACGTTACAGCGAGACAACAACCAACGGGAGGGATCGCGACCGGTCGATCCCGACCGACGGTAAGAGATGCGCGGTCGCGACCGATTACTGCCGGCGGGTTCATCGATGGTGCGCCTGTGATATTTCGAGATGTCAGCAAGGCGGCAGGAGTCGAGGCCTTTCACCACCGTTCCGGAAGCCTCGAAAAGACGACCATCCTCGATACGCCCGGGTCCGGCGTGGCGCTCGTCGATTATGACAACGACGGGTGGCTGGACATCTATCTGCTGAACGGCGCCACGGTTGGTGCCCTGAAGGGCAATGAGCCGATGCCTCGGGCCGCGTTGTATCACAACAACCACGACGGCACGTTCGGCGACGTCACGGCCAAGGCAAATGTGGCGAATGATGCCTGGGGCTTCGGCGTTGCCGCGGCCGATTACGACAACGATGGCTGGGCAGATCTCTACGTGTCGAACTTCGGCGTGAATCGCCTGTACCACAACAACCGTGACGGAACGTTCACCGATGTCGCACCGAGTGCCGGCGTCGCGCTCGGCGGATGGTCCACCGGCCCGTCCTGGGGTGATTACGACCGTGACGGCTTCTTGGATCTGTTCGTGCCCGGTTACGTGAAGTACGACGTGGATCGTCCGCCGGAAAGCGGCGAGGCCGGTGTCGCTCCCGTGTCCTGCCAGTTTCACGGCGTGCGCGTGTTCTGCGGGCCACGCGGCCTGACAGGCGAGCGCGATCATCTCTTTCACAACAATGGCGACGGCACGTTCACCGACGCCAGTACGGAGGCCGGCGTCGCGGACCGGTATGCCTTCTACGGATTTGCTTCCGTCTTCGTCGACGTGGATGACGACGGCTGGCTGGACTTGGCGGTGGCGAACGATTCGGTGCCGAATTACCTCTATCGCAACCGACACGACGGGACATTCGAAGACATCAGCTACTTGTCGGGATTCGCCGTGAGTGGCGAAGGACGCGAGCAGGCATCGATGGGCATCGGCGTCGGCGACTACAATCGAGACGGCAAGGTCGACCTGTATGTGACGTCATTCTCCGACGACTACAACACGCTCTACCGCAACGACGGCGATGGCAACTTCTCGGACGTCAGCTTCCAGACTGGTCTTGCGGAGCCCACGTTTCCGTTCCTGGCCTGGGGCGCCGGTCTTCTCGACGCTGACAACGATGGGCTGCTCGACATTCTCGTCTCGAATGGCCATGTCTTCCGGAACGTGGAACAGCAGGACTGGGGCTCGACCTGGTCGCAGCGTCCGCAGCTCTTTCGAAATGTCGACGGCACGAGATTCCAGGAGGTCGCGCCCGCGACGGGCAGCGGGCTGGCCGTGGTGATCCCCGCCCGTGGCGCCGCGTTCGGCGATCTGTTCAACAACGGGCGCATCGACGCCGTGATCAACAACATGGATGCACCACCGACACTGCTTCGTAATAGCGTCATCAACGCCAACCATTGGCTGACGCTCAAGCTGGTGGGCGGAGCGAAGAGCCCACGAGATGCCGTTGGCGCTAAGGTGTTCCTCACGGCCGGGCGCGTGCGCCAGCGCGCGGATGTCATCAGCGGTGGCAGCTACGCATCCAGCTCGGATGTGCGGGTGCATTTCGGCCTAGGGGCTTCGATCGCGGTAGAGAGGCTGCAGGTGAATTGGCCCAGCGGGTCGCAACAGGTCGTCGTGGTGACTGGCGTGGATCGAATTCTGACGGTTGTCGAAGGTAACGGGACAGCCGAGCGCTGAATTGTATTGCGTACGGCAAGCGCGTCAGGCAGTACCTTCTCGATCTGCCCGATGATGACCTGTCTCTACTGAAAATGCCGTCGGCTTTTGCGGACCGACGGCGCCATCGTGACCATTCCATGCGTCGGTGGCCTTCACCACCGCGACGATCAGGGGCGTGGCAGAGGCGAATCACAACTCGGACGCGCTGGGGAGCCGGCACATCTGCCGGCCGGCTCCCAGTTGCTGTCTCTGCTCCGGCCCCGAAACCTATGGATGTACTGGCTGGAGGAACCTCTTGGAGATCTCGGTGGCAACCGCGGTTCCGAGCTGGCTGCCGGCGATCTGGTCGGATCGCCAGTGGATCCCGCCGTAGACGCGTGCATCCGCCACATCGTCGGCGATCTCGTTCAACTGCGGATAGTGCAGCGTGATGACCGTCGCCGGGAGCGACCCGAGCGCAGGAACCGTGTTGCTGATCGTGATGTCGTGACCAGCGGCGCCGAACAGACGCCTCATCATCTCGATGCCGCCGCCGGTGCCGCTGCCGTGATTCGACGGGTAGCTGGGGAAACACGGCGTCGGGATCAGCGTCGTGAAGTCGGCATCGCCGTCTGTTTTGCGGTTGCCGTCCGAGTCGCCATTGCGAATCCCCGTTTCGGGCCGCCAGAAGTTGTAGTGATACTTGTTGAAGAACGACGCGATCAGGCTGTCGTTGATCGCCATGTTGATCAACGCGAGCGACCATGCGTTCTCCGACGACGAGAAGCCTTCCACCGTGGAAATCTGCCGCGTGACCATGCTCGCCACGAGGTTTGGGGACGTCGAGGCGTAGAGTCGCGCAACGTCGGTCCGATCCGCAGGCCGGGTGGCACTGTCGCTCGCACCCATGGTGTGCGTTTCGTAATAGTCCATCGCGTATCGTTGGCTGGTCAGCGAGGGCGGCGCAGGCAGCAGGAAATCCTCCGGGCTGCGGATGCCGAACGGCGTAACGTGCGGCCAGTTGTAAAACAACCCCGCGAGACAGTTCGTGGTCAACTGGTAGCCGCCCGCCGAGCCTGGCGGTGGAGTCCGTCAGCGGCGGGGTGGCCGAGCCATCGTTCAGCCGGAGCGTGATCATGGCGTTCGCGGCGGCGAGGCCCACTGCCATCCCGTCGCCCTTCGCCTGGTCATCCGGGATTGCCGCGAGATCGGCGTCGCGCGCGGCGTCGAGGGCCAGCATCGCGCCGGGGAAATAGTTCGTCAGGGCTCGGTGGGCCGCCACGATCACCGCAGCATCAACCGACGCGCCTGCAGAGGCCGTCGGCGGCGGATTGAGATACGGCTCGTAGTCGCCCGTGATCGCGTTCACCGCTTCGAACACGGCGAGTTGAGTGATCGCTATGATCCGTGCCCCGTTGAACGGGTTCGTGGCCACGGCGGTCCGCGCCGCGATGTCGTTCCACTTCAGCACCATGTCTTCCGCCGCGAGGGCCGGACGCGATACCAGCCCGGCGAACACGACGACTAGCCATTTTTCAGGATTGCTCGACCTACTGCACCGTTGCTGGCTCGGCAGGTCATGACGTCTCCTTCCTTGAGGAATGGAACGACGTTTCCGGCGATCAGAGAGGTTCCGGAGCCAAGCAGGGAGTTAGCCCTAGAGCTTGCTGAGGAGATCGCGGCACCCTGGCGTTGGTTTCTTGCGCTAGCCGGCCGGGCGTTCTCGAAACTCGGCCGCAGGCGGGGAATCTACAGCTCTTCAGTAGCGAAGTCAATGTTTCGCTGACGGGAATGGCATCGCGCCGATGAGGCGGCTCACCTGTGTGTCGCCCGCCTCCTCGAGGGCGAGAAGATGGCAAGGACTGCGGGGTCCAGGCCTTCACGGACCAGAGCCGAGGCGCGCACCGGCAGGCGAATCGGCTGCCGGCGCCCATTGAAGCGACGATCGTGCGCTTGAAGCGCGAGTATCCGGGCTGGGGCGCGCCGAAGATCCGGGAGAAGTTGCGGCAACAGTTTCACCGGCCCCCACCTGCCGGCGATCAGCACCGTCCACGCGGTGCTCGATCGCGACCCTCTGGTGCGCCATGGCGCCGAAGCCGGCCACGCGCGACGGGGACCGAGCTCTCCCGACCGAGCCAACCGAATGCGCTCTGGTATGCCGCCTACAAAGGCGAATTTCTCCTCGGTAATCGCCGGGACTGCTATCCGCTGACGATCACCGATTTCGCCAGTCGGTACCTGCTGACGTGCGAGGCGCTCTCGACCACCCAGGAGAAATTTGCCTTCACGGTCTTCGAGCGCACCTTCAAGGAGTTTGGGCTGCCGCAGGTGATGCGGACCGATAACGGCGTCCCGTTTGCATCAGCGCATGCATCTCACGTTGAAGCGAGAAGCGACGAAGCCGGCCGCCGCGAACGTGCTCCAGCAGCAGGCCCGGTTCCACGACTTTCTCACGTGCTAGAACACGGACAGGCCGCACCAGGCGCTGGGGATGAAGGTGGCCGGCAGACCTCGGCCTCGAGGAGCTGACCGATCCCTTTCACGATCATAGGGTCATGGTGACCCGCTGCGGCCGGATCTGCTTCCACGGACGCAAGGTGAACCTCAGTCATGTCTTTGCCGGCCAGAGCTCGGCGTGACCCAGATCGCGAGCGCATCTGGCTCGTGACCTTCATGCAGTACGATTTGCGGTATTTCGACGATGAGACGTGCCGGCTAGAACCGATGGAGAATCCGTTCGGCCGAAAGTGTTACCCATCCGCTCGGAATGAAGTGTTACCTATCCGCTCAGAATAGACCCTGAAAACATTGGCGCGCCCTGCAGGACTCGAACCTGCGACCTCCTGGTTCGTAGGCTAATGCAGGTGCCTGGCCTCGCGGGTTCTTCGTGTGTGTAGCTCGGATGAGACCCCGTGGATGCCCGGTATTCGGGACGAAATTGTTCACTAATTGTTCACGACCGTTCTGGTGGTCCGGCTGAATACGATGCGGCAGCTTTGAGTCGACTTACGGTTGCGGCGCGCGGCTGGAGGGCATGGGACTCGGCGTGTGCGCACGAGCCAACGGTCCTGACTCTTTCTACGTCTAAGACCTTGGACTCTTCGACCTTTCAACCATGGTTTTGTCCTACCTGCTCCAGGATCTGCGCTACACCTTTAGAACCCTGCGTCGCGATGCCGGCTTTGCCGCCTTCGCCATCCTCATCGCGGGACTCGGCATTAGCGCCAGCGCTACCGTCTTCACCGTCGTCAACACGCTGCTCCTGCGGCCATTGCCTTTCGAGAAGCCCCACGAGCTGGTGTGGATTGGCAACAGCGACGCCGCCGGCCTCTCGGGTCAGACGACACAGGTTGGCTACATGTTGGATCTGCGGGAGAGGACCCAGACACTGTCGGCGATTGCCGGTTACTTCGCTTTTTATGGGGTCGGCGACAACCTCCTGAGCGGCCGCGGGGAGCCCGAGCGGTTGAGCGGCGTGCCGATCTCCGACAATTTCTTCGATGTCCTCGGCGTGAAGCCGCTGTTCGGCCGGAACTTCACCGCCGAGGAGAGCGCGTGGAACGGGCCGAAAGCCGTGATGCTCGGCTACGCCCTCTGGGAGCGCCGCTTCAACCGCGATCCGAAGATCGTCGGCACGTCGCTCGTCATCAACGACGAGCCGCACACGGTGGTCGGCGTGCTCCCGCCGACGTTCGACTTCGCGACCATCTTCGCGCCGGGCAGCCGCTTCGATCTTTACTTCCCCTTCCCACTCAGCCCCGAGACCAATCGCTGGGGAAACACGATGGCGATGATCGGCCGGTTGAAGCCGGGCAAGACGGCGGCGCAAGCGCATGCGGAGGTCCGCCTGCTCGCGCCGCAGATGAGCCGGGCTCATCCGGAACGCAACGGCTTCGAGGGCCTCGTCACGCCACTGTCCGACCACGTCAGCGGCAACATCCGGCTCGCCGTCTGGGTGCTGGCCGGCGCCGTGGCGATGGTGATGCTGATCGTCTGCGCCAACCTGTCGAACCTGTTGCTCGCGCGCACGGCGGCGCGACAAAAGGAGATCGCGATCCGCATGGCACTCGGCGCCGGACGAAAGCGGCTGCTCGGCCAGATGCTCACCGAAGGCCTCGTGCTCTCATCGGGCGGCGCCATTCTCGGCCTCGCGCTCGCGATCGCCGGTACGCGCCTGTTGACGCAGCTCGAAACGGTCAGCATCCCCTTGCTGCGCGACGTGCGCGTTGACGGCACCGCCCTCGTCTTCACAGCGGTCGTCGCTACAATTACCGGGGTCGTCTTCGGTCTTGCGCCGGCCCTGCAGGCGTCGGCGTCGGGCATCACCAGCGCGCTCAAAGACGCGAGCCGCGGGTCGACCGAGAGTCGCGAGCGGGCGTGGGTACGAAATGCGCTGGTCGTGTCGGAGATCGCCTTCGCGTGTGTGCTGCTGGTCGGCGCCGGCCTTCTCATCCGCAGCCTCGTCAGCGTGCTCGAAGTGAAAATGGGCTTCGAGCCGGCGCGCACGTCGACGATCCGCGTCGATCCCGACAGCCGCGTCACCACGCAAGCGCAACGCCTGACATACATGGATGACGTCCTGCGGCGTGTCAGTGCGGCGCCTGGCATCGAGCGCGTGGCCATCACCGATAGCCTGCCCATGGGACGCAATCGCACCTGGGGCGCGGGCGCGAAAGGAGCGACCTACAAGCAGGACGAGTACCCGCTGGCGTTCGTGCGGGTGGTTAGCGAAGGCTATCCGGCAGCCATGGGCATCCCGATCCTGGCGGGGCGTGACTTCTCGGCCAGCGACATGCCCGACAAGGAACCGGTGATGCTGGTCAACAAGACCCTCGCGAACGCCCTCTGGCCGGGCGAGGATCCGATCGACAAGTACATCGTCGGACCGTGCGCCAAGGAACGCCGCGTGGTCGGCGTCGTCGGCGACGTGCGGCATTTGTCGCTGGAGCTGCCGGCCGGGAACGAGATGTATATTCCGGCGCGCCAGTGCGACGACCTCGCCGGTTCGTACCTGGTCGTGCGCTCGACGCTTCCAGCCGGCCAGGTGGCGACGACGCTGCGCGCCGCACTCACCCCGATTGCGCCGAAGCTTGCCCGCAACGACTTCCGCACGCTGCAGCAGATCGTAGACCGATCGGTGTCGCCACGACGCTTCACGATGCTCCTGCTGGCCGGCTATGCCGTGTTCGCGCTGATCCTGGCCTCGCTCGGCATCTACGCGCTGATCTCGTACTCCGTCAACCAGCGCACGCAGGAGATCGGGATCCGCATGGCGCTCGGCGCCTCGGCGCGCGACGTGCAGGCGCGCATCATCGGGCAGACGCTTCGCCTGGCGACATTGGGACTGGTGATTGGCACCGGCGCCTCGTGGCTCGTCGCTCGCGCCGCGTCAGGGCTGCTCTTCCGCGTGACGCCTGGCGATCCTCAAACGTTTGTCGGCATGATCGCCGTTCTGACGATCGTTGCTCTGGTGGCGGGCTACCTGCCGGCGCGGCGTGCCTCGCGCGTCGAGCCGATGGTGGCGCTCCGCGCGGAGTGATCCTCGGCGGACTGGAGAAGTCCGCGCTAGCCGCTTCGCGCGCGATCCCACACCGTACGCATCGGAAACGGGCGCAGCTGCGAGTCGAATCCGCTCGTGGTCGTCGTCTTTCCGTCCGCGGCGCCGGCACGTGCTACCCGTATAATGCCCGGCCGCCGCGGGTTCTTGCCGCTGTGACGACAACTCGCGCCGGAAGATGCAGAATGTCGGCGGAGACAGCTCGGCTTGTCGGCTCAGCGCCGCGTGCTAATGGTCCGAGGTCCCGAATCGATCATTCGCGGGAGAGACTCATGAAGAAAACCGCTTCGTTTCGTGCGAACGTCTGCGCAGGGTTCGTGGCGATAGCGTGCGGCGCAACGCTAAGTGCTTTTGCACACGCCGCCGATCAAGCGGCGGAAACCGAGACCGGAGGATGGAAAACCATCGTCGGCGGACCTGGCACGGGTTGCGCAACCGATGCTACGCCTTACGAGTTCTATATTCACGAAGGCGATTCGCACCGAATCGCAATCCACTTTCAGGGCGGCGGCGCGTGCTGGTGAACACCCGCAATTGCGGGCTCGAGGGAGAGCGGACATTGAGCCGGCAGTCGATTCACTATCGCGGTCTGGCCAATTCGCAGAGCGTCACGGATTGGGTAACGCGGCATTACACGGATCCAAAACAAGTGTTCGTGTCCGGCGACAGTGCGGGAGCGATTCCGTCGCCCATCTTTGCGTCGCAATTGGCGCGAGTTTACAAACACGCGCGCGTCGTGCAACTCGGTGATGGCGCCGGCGGCTATCGATCGGCGAGAGTGTCCGCGCTGCTCGAATTGTGGGGTGCGACTCGCGCGCTCAAGCACGATCCCTTGTATCGCGATCTCGATGTGGCAACGGCCAACTTCGAGGATTTCTACGCGCGCGCGGCGGCCGTCGAAAATTTGCAGCTCGCACAGGTGAACAGCATCGAAGATAGCGTGGCGGATTTTCTTCCTTGGACAGCTCGGTCATCAAGTGACGAAACTCGCGCCGCTTTTGAGCGCCGATTTGGCGGACGAGCGCCGAACGAATTCGAAACTGCGCGCATACACGATGCGGGGCGCAGAGCACACGATTCTGACGAAGCCGGAGTTTTACACGACCACCGGGGACAACATTCCGCTTTCGAAATGGATTGCCGACTTGGTCAACGGCAAGAGTTCGCGCAATGTGGGTGACTCGCTGCTGGTCCCGGGGGTGGATCGCCTGAAGTGAGTGCCACCGGTGGGCGCCGGGACAGCTGTCGGAGAAGCCTGCAAACTCCAAATAAAGCATGTTGCTTGCCCACGCAAATCCAACTCATCCAGAGGCCCGCCAATGTTTTTGGCGGTCTCTTCGCGTACAGCCGGCGCGAGAAGTTGAGCGAAGTCATTCCAAAACAGCGTTGGTTGCAGGCTAGCGCATCACACACTGCTGCGGGCGAGTGCGCATGGCGCACTCTGGATCCTGCCGTAATTTTTCCAGTCTGAGGCCAATCGAACGCCGCTCGCGTACTTCAGGCGTCGTGAGTCGGAACAGCTATGACCGGTGCAGTCGGAGGACAGCGAGGGAAAGCACGCAGAGGCGAAGATGTCGTTCGGAACCGGCATTGCGCTGGGAGCGCCGGAACCGTTTGACCAGCCGTTCCTTGCGGATCGGTGCGACGAGTCTGTGTCGCGCCTGCGGATCTGTCACGCGAGTAGGAATCCGTCGACGGGCGCGCTACCATGTGGCGCCTTCGGACAGCGCGTTATGTCCGCGCCCCGGTCGAGTCGTCTCACTGCGTGCTCCAGCTGGCGGTCTAGTGCGGCTCTCTTCACCGCACCAGCGCTTCTCGCCTGCCTGCACCTGCCCGTCACCCCGTCGAGTGCCGTGGCCGAGCGGCTGCCAATTCGCATCTACACGCCCGAGACCGGCCTCGCCCACGAGCGCGTCCGCCGTATCGTCCGCGACCCGCGTGGCTTCCTGTGGTTCTGCACCATCGAAGGCTTGAGTCGGTTCGATGGCGCAGAGTTTGTCACTTATCGGACGAGCGATGGGCTTCCGGACCCGTGGGTCACCGACCTGCTCGCCACTCGAGACGGGGCGTACCTGGTCGCGACCAACGGTGGCGTGGCCAGGTTCGACCTGCTCGCCCGGCGCAGTTCGCGCGACAGTCAGCTCATATCGGAGGACCCGCCGCGGCGGCCGTTCAGCGCCGTGCCATTCGAAGGGCCATCGACACAGCAGCTGGTCCGCGCCCTGCTGGAAGATCGGGCCGGTCGCGTGTGGGCGGGCGGCGGCGGTGGGCTTTCCCTGCTCGATAGAACCGGTTCGGTCCCGAAGTTCCGACCCGTCATTCCCAGCCCTCCAGCCTTAATCACATCGCTGATCGAGGGTGCCGACGGCAGCCTCTGGATTGGCACGTTGAGCGGCTTGTACCGGCGCGACGTATCGGGCGACGTGGAGCTGGAGCCGACCGCCGTGCGCTCTGCCGTGAGGCACGTCCGAGCACTGGCCGTGGACAAGGATGACCGGCTCTGGGTTGGTCATGACGAGGGGTTACTCGTGCTCGGACCGACCACCGAAGGGGCGACGCTCACGTCATCGGCCGCAGCTCGCGTGCGTGATTGCGGTGCCGGTGCGCCACAACAGGGACGACTGCGACTTCCAACGAGAGCCGACGATGCCTGCACGGTGACGGTGGCGGACGGACTGATCGATCGGCGCGTGCGCGCTCTCGCAGTCGGACCGGACGGGCACATCCGCGTAGGGACCGCTGCGGGGCTCAGTGACGTTGGTGGCGCACACATCACAAGCGTCGGCCACGCTCAGGGGCTTGTCGACGATACGATCAATGCGGTGACGGAAGACAGGGATGGCAACATGTGGATTGGCACCGACGCCAGCGGCGCGCTGCGGATCACAGCCTTCGGGCTGGTCAGCTATTTCCACGCGGACGGGCTGAGAAACCATTACGTCCCGTCTCTGTTCGAGGCCGGCTCGGGGCGAGTCATTGCGGTGTCGGGCTCGTATTTCACGGTCAATGAATTCGACGGCCGTCGATTCGTGCCCACCAGATTCAATGTGCCGCGCGGCGTTCCGGACAAGCGCTACTTCTCGGTGCTTCGCGATCACCTGGGTGCTTGGTGGCTCGGAACAGCCCGCGGCCTGTACAGATT
>JBKOZS010000061.1:0-7136 GCA_046726015.1 Acidobacteriota bacterium | reverse complement strand
GTACGGACTCGCTTATGTCGAGACCGAAGCGCTGGAGCTTGGCGAGGCGCAGCACCACGACGAGGTTGCGCACCTCAACGCCCGCGCCCTGAAGCTATACCTTCGCGCACGCGGATACTGCCTCCGCGCGATGGAGGTGCGGTTCCCTGGGATCGGGCCGAAGCTGTTGACCGATCCTGCCCCGGCGCTCACGGCAGCGCGCAAGTCCGATGTCCCGCTGCTCTATTGGACGGCTGCGTCGTGGGGATCCGCGATCGGGCTCGGCGTCGACAAGCCGGAGCTCGTTATCGACATGCCCGCCGTGCGCGCGCTGGCCGACCGCGCGCTTGCGCTGGACCCCTCGTGGGAAAAGGGCACGCTCCAGGAGATGTTCATCTCGCTCGAGAGCCTGCCCGAGGCGCTCGGCGGATCCCCCGCGCGGGCGCGCGAGCATTTCGCGCGCGCCATCGAACTCCAGGGCGGCCGTTCGCCTGGTCCGTATGTCGCGCTGGCCGTCGGCGTCGCGATGCCCGCGCAGGATCGCGCCGAGTTCGACTCGTTGCTGAAGAAGGCGCTCGCGATCGATCCGGAACAGGATCCACACAACCGCCTCATCACCCTGGTGCAACAGCGCCGCGCACGCGCGCTGCTCAATCACATCGATACGATGTTCACGAAGTGAGGATAAATGTCCGTGCGAATGCGACTCTCGATAGCGATCGTCGTCCTGGCCTGCGCTACCCTCACGGCCGCAACCGACATCAGGCTGGCGACGCTCGTCCCCGCCAATACCTCGTGGCACAAGGCGCTGCTCGACATGGGCAACACCTGGAACAAGGACACCGCGGGGCGCGTGACGCTGACGGTGTATCCGGGCGGGACGCAGGGAGACGAGTCGACGACGCTCAAGAAGATGCAGAACGACGTCCTGCAGGCGTCGTTCCTGACGTCGGTCGGCCTCGCGGAGCTCGATGAGGCGTTCAACGTGTTGGGGATGCCGTTCTTCATCGAGACGTCGGAGGAAGAGGCGGCTATCGAGAAGAGGCTGACCCCGATGCTGGAGCAGCGGCTGCAGGCGAAAGGGCTGCATCTCCTCGGTTGGGGCACGGCCGGATGGGTGCAGCTGTTTTCAAAGAAGCCGTTGCGCACGCTCGCCGACGTGAAGAACGCGAAGCTCTTCGCGTCGAAGGGCGCCGACAAATGGGTCAGCTGGTACGTCTCGAACGGATTCCATCCCGTTGCGCTCCTGCCAGCCGACATCCCGACGCAGTTGAAGCTCTCGACGGGACTCATCGACGCCGCGCCCAATCCGCCGTACCTCGCGCTCTCGCTGCAGATCTTCCGCGACGCGAGGTACATGCTCGACGTGCACATCGCGCCGCTCGTCGCCGGACTCATCGTGACGAACACCGCCTGGAATCGCATCACGCCCGACGATCGCACGAAGCTCACCGCCGCCGCGCAGGCGCTGGAGCAGCGCGTCCGGGCGGAAGCACCGATCCAGGACGCCGAGTCGATCAAGCAGATGCAGGCGCGCGGCCTCCAGGTCATCACCCTCGATCCGAAGGCGGCCGCGGAGTTCCGCGCCGCTGCGACCGACGTGACCGCGACGATGCGCGGAAGCATGGTGCCTGCCGACATCTACGACGCGGCGGTGCAGGAGCGCAATGCGTTCCGCAAGTCGCACGGCCGCTAGCGCGCGGCTGTCCGCGCTCGCCGCACAGTTCGAGAACCGGGTCGCGAGCCTGACGCTCGCCGGCATCATGCTGCTGCCGCTCGCCGAGATTGCCTCACGGCGCTTCCTGCACGCGGCGATTCCCGGATCGGCCGCGATCGTATCGGCGCTGACGCTGTGGCTCGGGATGTTCGGGGCGGCCGTGGCGGCGCGCGACGGCAAGCTGCTGACGCTCGCCACCGGCGAGTTCCTGCCGAAGGGGCGTGTCGGCGCGGCCGCACATATCCTGGCCGGCACCGTGGCGGCGTTGATTGCGACCGTCCTCTGCCTCGCCGGCGTCACCCTCGTCGCGAGCGATCGCACGGCGGGCACGATGCTCGGCGCCGCGGTTCCGGTCTGGGTCGCAGATCTCGCACTGCCGATCGGTTTTGCGCTGATCGCCGTTCGGCTGGCGTGGCGCGCGTCGCCGAAGTGGCTGGGACGAGTCATCGCACTGTCCGGCATCGCCGCCGGAATCGCCATCAACCAGGTGCACGGGTCGTTCGCAGGGTCTGCGTTGTCTCCCTGGCTGATCCTCGTCCTGCTGGCGGGCGTGGCGGGCGCGCCGATCTTCTCGCTGCTTGCCGGCATCGCGCTCTTCGCCTCGCTCACCGTTGGTAACCCGCCGGTCGTGCTCCCGATGATGGCGTACCAGGAGCTCACGACCTCCACGGGCGTCGCCGCGATTCCGCTCTTCACGCTCGCCGGCTTCCTGCTCGCGGAAGGGCGATCATCTGAGCGGCTGCTGCGCGTGTTCCGCGCCTGGTTCGGCTGGGCGCCCGGCGGGACGGCGATCGCCGCCGCCACGCTGTGCGCGTTCTTCACGCTGTTCACCGGCGGATCTGGCGTCACGATCCTGGTGCTCGGCGGTCTCTTGCTGCCGGCGCTGGTGGCAAGCGGCTATCGCGAACGATTCTCGATCGGGCTGCTTACCGCGTCGGGTTCGCTCGGCCTCCTCTTCCCTCTCTCTCTGCCGCTCATGCTCTATGGGATCGTCTCGCAGAAGGCGTCGATAGAAGATCTCTTCGTCGGTGGTTTGCTCCCTGGCCTGTTGATGCTCGCGCTGCTCGCGTCGCTGGGCGTCCGAGAGGGAGTCCGGACGCATGCCGAGCGCACGCCCTTCCGGATCCGGGAGGCGCTGGGGGCGTTGTGGGAGGCGAAGTGGGAGCTCATGCTGCCCGTTTTCGTAGTCGGATCGTTCATCGGCGGCATGGCCACGCTCGTCGAATCGGCGCCGATAGCGGCACTCTACACGGTGATCGTGCAGCGATACATCAACCGGGACCTGCCGTCGTGGACGGACGTCTTCCGCGTGGCCGCCGACTGCATCGCACTGGTAGGCGGAGTCCTGCTGATCCTGGCTGTTGCGGCCGCCCTGACCGACTACCTGGTATTCGCCCAGATTCCGACGAAGCTCGTCGAGTGGACGCAGGCCCACGTACACTCCCGGCTCGTGTTCCTGCTGTTCCTGAACGTGTTCCTGCTGGCGGTCGGCACGCTGATGGACATCTTCTCCGCCATCGTCGTCGTCGTGCCGCTGATCCTGCCCCTGGCGGACATCTACGGCATCGATTACGTGCACCTCGGCATCATCTTCATTGCCAATCTCGAGCTGGGATTTCTGCATCCGCCGCTCGGACTGAACCTGCTGCTCGCCTCGGTGAGGTTCAAGAAGCCGGTGCTCGAGGTCACGTGGGCGACGCTGCCGATGCTCGGCATCCTCGCGATTGGCGTGCTGCTCATCACCTACGTTCCATGGCTCACGCTGGGAATTCTCAGGTGGATGGGTCGGCTGTAGTCATGTTCGCATCACGGAAGATCCCGCGGCCGACGGGCTTTCTTCTCCGCACCGTAGAGCGTCAACTTGGCGCACCACGACACGAACGAATGGGTTCCAACTCGCGCACATCTGGTCCACAATCCTTCGCTCGCGCTTCGCGCGGGAGTTGGATGGCAACAAAGCGCTGGGATGAGCGACGTTGATGGGCAGCTCCGATGGATGCGTAGACTTTCTACACAATACAGTGTAGGGTTCCTACACAATGACTGGCAAACGGCAGCCACGAATCGAGCTGCTCCGAGGCACGCTGGATCTGATGATCCTCCGCACGCTCCTGCCGGGACCGAGCCACGGCCACGCCATCGCCAAGCACATTCAACGCACGACCGAAGAGCTCCTGCAGGTTGAAACGGGGTCGCTCTACCCCGCGCTGTACCGGCTCGAGGCCAATGGCTGTGTCGCGGCCTCATGGGAACGCTCAGAGAAGGGGAAGCGCGCGCGCTACTACCGCATCACGCCGAAAGGGCGAAAGCAGTTGGCCAGCGAACATTCGAAGTGGGAAGCATTTGTTCGGGCGATGGGGTTCCTGCTCAAGCCCACCGGCGAGGAGGCGCAATGATGCCGCTTCTGCGAAGGTTCATGTGGTGGTTGCAACGCGGTCTCAAGGAAGACGAATTGCGCGCAGAGTTGCAGTTCCATCTCGATCAGGAGACTGAGGAGCGGCGCGACGCCGGGCTCTCGGACGATGAAGCGAGATGGGCCGCTCGACGCGATCTCGGCAACGACACGCAGCTGCGCGAGGACATTCGCACCGTCTGGACGTGGCGTCCGTTGGATGAACTCTGCCAGGATCTGCGTTTCGCATATCGCACGCACCTCGACAACCGCGCCGTCACGCTCTTCGCCATGCTCTCGCTCGGGCTGGGGATCGGGGCGAACACCGCGATCTTCAGCCTCATGGAGGCGGCGCTCTGGAAGCCGATGCAGGTCCGCGATCCGCAGCAGTTGCGCGTGTTCACCTGGACGACCGGCCCGCACGGCGTCCCGGACTCGACGTGGGACGACTGGAACCGCGTGGGACCAAACAATCCCGTCAAGATCGGCGCCTCGTTTTCGTACGCCGTCTTCGAGGCGCTCGCGGGCAACGCGCCGGCGTTCGAGCGCGTGTTTGCTTTCAAGCCGATGGGACGCGTCACCGCGCTGGTGGGCGACCAGGCGGAACTCGTTGTCGCGGATCTCGTCTCGGGCGGCACCTACGAAGGGCTCGGCGTCGTGCCCATCGCAGGCCGGCCGATCCTGCCGTCGGACGATCGGCGCGGACGGACGGAGACCGTCGCCGTGATCAGCGATGCTTACTGGGCGCGCCGCTTCGGCCGCGATCCCGCCGTTATCGGCCGGGCGATCCGCGTCAACCAGGTGCCCGTGACGATTGTTGGGGTCAATCCGCCGGGCTTCACTGGCTTGTCGTCGCAGGCGTCGCCCGACCTCTTCATGCCGCTGACGATGCAGCCGGTCGTCACGCCGTCGCCGTGGGTGAAGACCGGGAACCTGCTCGACGAACGGGAGTTTTGGTGGGTCGACGTCATGGGACGGCTGAAACCCGGCGTCACCGATGCGGAGGCGCAGGCGGCGATGCAGGCGACGTTGCAACAGGCGGTCCGCACGACGCTGCCGCATGAGATCAATCGCCCGCAGCCGACGCTGCGTTTGCTTCAGGGCTCGCGCGGCCTCGACAATCTGGCGGAGGATCTCGGCTGGCCGCTCATCGGGCTGCTCTCGGTCGTCGGCATCGTGTTACTCATCGCGTGCGCGAACGTTGCGAACCTGCTGCTCGCGCGCGCCTCGACGCGGCGCCGCGAACTGAGTCTGCGGCTCGCGCTCGGTGCCGTCCGCGCGCGCCTGACGCGACAGTTGCTGACCGAAGGGCTGGTCCTCGGCCTCGCGGGCGGTGCGCTCGGTGTCCTGCTCGGCTACTGGGTGCGTGACGTCATCCCGGGTCTGCTCCTGCCCTCGTGGGCGCCCGAGCGGTTCGGCGCAGTGTTCGATCTCCGCGTGCTGGCGCTGGCGCTCGCCGTGACGATCGCGACGAGCGTTCTCTTCAGCCTGTTGCCGATCTGGCAGGCGCTGCGGGTCGACGTGCAATCCTCCTTGAAGGACGGTGGCCGCACGATGACCCACGCCATGCGCGGCCGCTCACTCGTCGTCTTTCAAGTCTCGTTCTCGGTGCTGCTGTTGATTGGCGCAGGGCTGTTCCTGCGCACGCTGGTGAATCTCCGGTCCGTGGCGCTCGGCTTCCGCGCCGATCAAATCCTGCTCTTCACGATCGATCCGCCGCGCGCGGCCTACAGCAAGGAGGCCCGCAAGGCGTTGTTGGAGCAGATCGATCGGCAGATTGCTGCGCTTCCGGGTGTCGAGGCGTCGAGCCTGTCGGCGATGGTGCTCGTCGGCGAAAAGCGGGCGAGAACGATGGCGCAATTCACGGACAGGACGCCTTCCACGCCGGTCCCAACCTTCGTGAACCGCGTCGGCCATCGATTCTTCGAGACGATGGCCGTGCCGATCGTAATGGGACGTTCGTTTGACGCGCACGACCGGCAGGAGTCGCCGGCGGTCGCAATCGTCAATCAGGAGTTCGTCCGTAAGTACCTCCCCGACGGCAGTCCGATCGGGCGGCGGTTCAAAAGCGGAAACCAGATCTTCGAGATCGTCGGGGTGTGCGGCAACACGCCCTACGATCGCGTGCAGGCGCCCGTCCCGCCGACGTGGTTCGGCGTGCTGCTGCAGGCGGAGGACATTGGTGCGTTCACGTTCGAAGTGCGGACCACGGCACCTGTGTCTGCGATCCTCCCGCAGATTCGCGAGGCCGTGCGGGCGGTCGACAAAGACCTTCCCGTGTTCGACGTGCGCACGCAACAACAGCAAATCGAGTCGACGATGTCGCGCGAGCGGTTGTTCATGGTGTTGACATCGGCGTTCGGCGTGCTCGCACTGATCCTCGCGGCGGTAGGAATCTACGGCACGCTGGCGCAGAACGTGTCGCGCCGGACCGGTGAGATCGGCATTCGGGTCGCGCTCGGCGCTGCGCGGGCGGACGTGCTCGTCATGGTTCTGCGCGAGGCGTCGCTCCTGGCAGTGACTGGCGTCATCATGGGCGCCGCTGTCGCCGTGGGTCTTGGGCGCTATGTCGAAGCGACGCTGTTCGGTGTCACGCCAATCGATCCGATCGCGATCGGCGGGGCGGTGACCGCGATGCTGATCGTGGCGCTGCTGGCAAGCTGGTTGCCTGCGCGGCGCGCGTGCCGACTCGATCCGATGGTGGCGTTGCGCCACGAGTGACGCGTTTTCAGGCGCCACTCCGTAGTGCCGCGATGTTACCCGCTTCGCTATTCGGCGCCGCCGCGACCTGCGCCAGCGGCCAATACCGAAACATTGCCAACCATCCTCAACGCGCGAGGGTACGTTCCAGAGTCTGCAGGAGCTGATTGATCTCCGCCCAACGCGCCTCTTCATTCGCCACCTGGCTTGCGGCGTCTAACTCCTCCGTTTGAAGGCGTTGCGCGTCCGCCACCGCGCGATCCAGCTCCCTCTTGATGACGGGAAGATAATCTTCGCTCTCCCGGCGCTGAGTTTCCGTCAGGTTACTTTCAAGGCCTCGCTGAATGT
>JBKOZS010000060.1:0-13977 GCA_046726015.1 Acidobacteriota bacterium | reverse complement strand
GCCGAGTGGAGCGAACCTGTCGCTCGACGTGCCGCGGCTGCTGGTCGAGATCCCGGTGGGGTTCACGGAGATGCAGGCGGAGGACGTGGCGCTGGCGCGCGAGTGGCGCCTCTCGACGCGTGCGATCTTCCAGCACTATTTCCACCGCGGCTACCGCGCCGTCGACTTCTTCCTGTCCCGCCCCGCCGGCCGCGGGCAGTATCTGCTTGCCCGAAAGGGGGACACTCACACTTCGTCCCACTAGCGGACGATTTCGGGACGAACTGTGAGTGTCCCCGCTCAGCCCGGCGGCCAGGTGAACTTGCGCCCGCCGAGGACGTGCAGGTGGATGTGAAACACGCTCTGGCCCGCACCGGCGTTGGTGTTGAATACGGTGCGATACCCGCTCTCCGCGAAGCCCTTCTCCGCGGCAATCGCTGCGGCGCGCCGGACCATCTCTCCGACCAGCCCGTCATCCTCCCGCTTCAGATCGTTCAGCGTCGCAATGTGGCGCGTCGGCACGATCAGCGCGTGCAGCGGGGCCTGCGGGTTGATGTCGTTGAAGGCGACGATGCGGTCGTCGCGGTAGACGATGGACCCGGGAATCTCGCCTTTGATGATCTTGCAGAAGAGGCAGTCGATCATGCGTCTCCGTCCTGTGCTTCGTCGTCCTCGGCGATAGACGAGTATCTGAGGGCGCGAAACGTCAGCGCCCGCTCGATACCCTGAAGGTCTCGGTAACTGCGGCCGATTTCCCACGTCCGGGGATCGGCCAGGGCCCTCACGCTGTTGGCCTGATCGTAGCCTACCTCGACGATCAACCAGCCGCCTTCGGTCAGGTCTCCTGGGATTTGCGAGAGCAGCAGGCGATAAAAGTCGAGGCCGTCCGGGCCACCGAACAGCGCGATCACCGGTTCATAGTCACGCACCTCTGGCGGCAGCGAACTGCGTTCCGCGAGGGGAATGTACGGTGGATTGCAGACGATCATGTCGACGTCGTTCTCCGGCGGCACCAACGCAGTGTGCAGGAATGCGATCCGGTCTGCGACTCCGTGACGCGCGGCGTTCCGTCGGGCCAGCGTCAGGGCAGCGAGCGAGGCGTCGCTCGCGATGAATCTGGCATCCCGCAACTCGGTGGCGAGGGCGACCGCAATACATCCGCTACCTGTGCCGATGTCCACGACGATTGGCTTGGAATTCGGAAACGAGTGGATCGTCGGCCACAGATCGAGCGCCGCCTGGACGACCAGTTCGGTCTCTGGGCGCGGCGTGAGTACGTCACGGCTCACTTCGAAGTCCATGCCCCAGAATTCTCGAGTGCCGACGATCTGGGACACCGGCTCGCGCGCCAGACGGCGCGCAATCAGTGCGTCGTAGCGGGAGGAGAATGCCGCCGGCGGCGCCTCGCCGCGGGACAGAACGTAGCGGGTGAGGTCCCAGCCAAGCACGTGGCGCGCGAGGACCTCGGCATCGCCGGATGCTTCGTCGGAAGGAATGCCGCCCGCGACGAGCCGCTCGCGTGCGCCCGCGACCGTCTCGGCGAGCGTAGACATCTACGCCGACGCTTCGGTGGCCGTCGCTTCCTTGAGTTTCTCTGACGTGAAGTGGCTGACGGCGGCGTCGATCAGCTCGCCCAGATCGCCATCGAGCGCCGCCGCGAGCTGGTGCATCGTGAACCCGATCCGATGATCGGTGATGCGGTTCTCCTTGAAGTTGTAGGTGCGGATTTTCTCGGATCGATCGCCGCTCCCGACCTGCGAGCGACGGTCCTTCGCAATCGCATCCTGCTGCCTTTGCATCTCGATTTCGTAGAGACGCGAGCGCAGCACCTTCATGGCCTTTGCGCGATTCTTGATCTGCGATTTCTCGTCCTGCTGTGAGACCACGAGGCCGGTCGGGATATGCGTGATGCGGACGGCCGAGTAGGTCGTGTTCACGCTCTGGCCGCCGGGACCGCTCGAACAAAACGTGTCGACGCGAAGATCCTTTGCGTCGATCTGGATGTCGACCTCCTCCGCCTCGGGCAGCACCGCGACCGTTGCCGTCGACGTGTGGATTCGTCCGCTCGCTTCGGTGGCTGGCACGCGCTGCACGCGATGCACGCCGCTCTCGTATTTCAGGCGGCTGTACACGTTCTTACCCTCGATCATCGCGATCAGTTCCTTCAGGCCGCCGACGCCGGTGTCGCTCTGCGACATCACCTCGATCTTCCAGCCCTGCCGCTCCGCGTAGCGCGAGTACATGCGAAAGAGATCCGCCGCGAACAGCGCGGCTTCGTCGCCGCCGGTGCCGGCGCGAATCTCGAGGATGACGTTCTTCGCGTCGTTCGGATCCTTGGGCACGAGCAGGATCTTCATCTCGGCGAGCAGCGCGTCACGGCGTTCTTCGAGCTGCCGCATTTCGTCCTCCGCCAGCTCCCGCATGTCCGGATCCTTGAGCAGTTCCTCCGTCGCGTTGATCTGTGCGACGACGTCCTTGTACTCGCGGAACTTGTCCACGAGTGGCTGCATGTCGGCCACCGCCTTGGAATGCGCGCGGAACTTGGCCGTGTCGGCCTGCACGGCGGGGTCCGCCATCTCGGCCATCATCTGGTCGTACTTCGCTTCAACGGACGCTAGTTTGTCGAACATCTCTCATCCACCTGACACCGGCGGCAGGAACGCGACCTCGTCGCCATCGTGCAAACGCGTCGTGAACCGCGAGTACGTTTCATTGACCGCGCACGAGACGGTGCGCGCGTAGTCGGCCAGTCCCGGAAACTCCACCGCGAGCGCATTCCAGGCGTCCTGCGCGGTTGCGCCGTCGGGCAACTGACGCGAGAGCTCGGAGGTCCCCGCAATCTCCCGCAGCCGCGCAAACAGGCGGACCGTCACGTGCACGCGCGCTCCATTGCCCCCTGCCGCGCCTGCTCGTCGTGCGGATCCGCTGTCGCCCCCTCGATCCAGACCTCGCCGCCTTCGAAGTGCTCGTGCTTCCAGATCGGGGCGATCTGCTTGAGCCGTTCGATCGCGTAGCGGCACACGGCGAAGGCTTCCGCGCGGTGCGGCGACGCCGCGGCGACCACGACGCTCGCCTCGCCGATTTCAAGTCGTCCGGTGCGGTGGTGAATCGCGAGCCGCGCACCGGGCCAGCTCGCCGCGGCTTCCGAAGCGATCTGCTGGAACGCCTTGACCGCGAGCGGAGCGTAGGCCTCATAGTCGAGCCAGAGCACCCGCCGTCCGGCGTTGTGATCGCGAACCAGGCCCACGAACGTGGTGACCGCGCCGTCGCCACGCGCCGAAACAGCGGCCGAGGCGCTCGCGACGTCCAGCGGCGCGCCGGTCACCTGAAATGGGCCCATATTTAGCAGTATAACCGCCAGAAGTGATTCAGGGGACCATGGCCCCGGCCGACGTCCGGCGCATGACGGATCGCCCCTTCGAGATACTCGCGTGCGGCGCGCAGGGACCGCTCCATCGGGTGGCCGAGCGCCAGATTGGCCGCGATGGCTGACGCCAGCGTGCATCCGGTGCCATGCGTATTGCGGCCTGGCAGACGCGGGCCGCGCAGTTCGAACTCACCGGCATCCCCCAGGACGAGGTCAATCGACTCAGGGCCGTCGAGGTGCCCCCCCTTCACCACTACGACGCGCGGCCCGAGCCCGACGATTCGCCGTGCGGCGCTGCGCATGTCGTCGACTGTTCTGATCGGCATGTCAGCGAGCACTTCCGCTTCCGGGATGTTCGGGGTCACGACCGTCGCGTGCTTCAGCAGCTCCGCCTTAATCGCGCCGACCGCTTCCAGGTCGAGTAATCGATCGCCGCCTTTCGCAATCATCACAGGATCGACGACAACGTTCGGCAGATCCAGGCTGACGATCGCGGCCGCGACGGCTTCGACGATCGCGGCATTGGCAAGCATGCCGGTCTTCACCGCATCCGCGCCGATGTCTCCTTCGACGGCTTCAATCTGCGCGGTCACCAGGTCCGACGAGATCGCCTCCCATGCCGTGACCCCGAGCGTGTTCTGCGCCGTCACGGCGGTAATCGCCGACGTCCCGTACACGCCGTGTGCCGCAAACGTTTTCAGGTCGGCCTGGATGCCGGCGCCCGCCCCGGAGTCGCTGCCCGCGATTGTCAGTGCAGTACGCATACAGTAGAATCCGAGCCCATGACCTCACGTGTCGATCGCTTGTCGAATGGTGCGTTGCTGCAGGTGTTTGCCGCGGATCTGTCGCCCGCGATCCGCATTGCCGCCGTGCTCTTCGTCACCGTTCTCACGGCGATCGCGGCGCAGGTGAGCATCCCGCTGCCGTTCACGCCGGTACCGTTCACGCTGCAGCCGATGGTGGTCCTCCTCGGTGGCGCGGCGCTTGGTTCACGCCTCGGCTTCGCCAGCCAGATGTTGTATCTCGCTGCCGGTATCGCGGGTCTGCCGGTATTTGCCGCATCGCCGGTGCTGCCGCAGGGCGTCGGCCGCCTGCTCGGTCCGACAGGCGGATATCTCATGAGCTATCCATTTGCCGCGTTCGTTGCCGGCTACCTTGCCGAACGCGGATTCGATCGACGATATCTCACGTCCGTCCTCGCGATGGCCGCCGGCCTTGCCGTGGTCTTTGCCTTCGGCGTTGCATGGATGGCGTGGGGCGCGCCCGCGCTTGGCCCGGGCGCCGCACTCCGCGCCGGGTTCTATCCGTTCATTCCGGCGGACATCATCAAGGTGTTTCTCGCAGCGACGGTGCTGCCGTTCGCGTGGAAGTTACTGCCATAGAGGCAGCCGGTTGCCGGTAGCCGGTGGCAACTGGCAACTGGTTGCTGACTCCTCACCTCACATACCCCAGGCTTCGCAAACGATCGATCATCTCCTGATCCAATGGCTGACCGGTGCGCGATGCGTGCGGCGTGAACGGACGGCCGTACGACGTGACGTAGCGAGTCCCTTCCTGTGTTGATGACCCGAACAACTCCGTAACAGGCTTTCCGGCAAGCTCGCGGCTCAATGGAATGCCGAGGGCGTACCAGATCGTCGGCGCGATATCGACGGTCGATGCAACCGACAGGATTTCCGCGACGCTCGGTTGAATGGTCACATTCCCCTGCACCGAATTCGCGAAAGAAGGGGCAACCGCGATGATGCCTTCGCTCGGGGTCTGCACCCGTCCGGGCAGCGTGACCACGATCGTGACCAGGCCGCGCCGGGGTTCGAGCAGCGGGGCAAGTGCCGTGTCGAGGAATGCGTAATACAGACGCAATCCCTCGACGCGCGTCGCCACGGCGGACGGTGCCAGCGCTCCTGCCTCGGTACTTCCAAGCAGCGCATGCTGCGCGATGTCGAGGCCGGGCAGGTAGATGGCGTCGAGATCGCGCGGCGGATCTGGCAGGGCGCGCGCCATCTCGATGATCGTCGCATCGAGCTCCGCGGATCGGCGGAGTACTGCGGTCACGTGGCTATCGCTCGATGGAAACCGCGAAGATGCCATCACGCGTGCGCGATCCCGAAGCGCCGCCCAGTTTCCGTGCAGCCGCTCGTACAACTCCGCGGGTGCGATTTCGGCGTCGAGCCGGCCGCCACGTTCGAGTCGCAGCACGGCACGATCGGTGAGGACGATCCCGCTTCGAACCGGCGCCGGCCACGTCGCCCACCAGTTGACGACTGCGGTGCGCAGCCCGGCGTCGGCGGCGACCTCCCACAGTGTTTTGGCGCGGCGCTCGTCGCGGCTCGCCACCGACGGGCGCGTCAAGCGCACGGCGTCCGTCCCCGCGCTAATCATGCGGGCGAACGGTCCCGACCCCGGGGCAACGATCCCCTGCACACCGGCGACACGGCGTGTTTCGATGGCGTGCACGCCGTGAACCTCCGGTGGCACGCCAGTCGCGACGGTCGTCCACACGCGAGCCGGATCGCTGGTGTCTTCAGCCGCGAGTGGCGCTCGTTCGCCGCGCAGCACCCATTCGAGGCGCGGCAGCCGGCCGTCGCGCGTCAACTGTTCGCACAACGCACGATCGAACCCATCGATCGCAATCAGCCTGACGCGACGGCCCTGCGAAACCACGGTGAGTGGAGCCCCCTCCGGACCGTAGGCATCCGCGGGTGCCGTCCAGAGCAGGAGCGCCGCTGCCCCGGCAAATGCGACGACGCCACCGGCAACGACAATGCGCCACGAACGCGACGGAATTGGGGGGAGTGTCCGCGAGGCGCCGGCCGCGGACCCGACGACCGCCAGCGTCGTGATTTGCACCGCATGGCCGAGCAGGAGGCTAATCGTCACGGCAAGCGCGAGCGCGGCAATGGTCAGCACCGGTGCGCTCCACCCAAACCCCGCATTCGCGCTGCGCCACCACAAAGTCAGGTACACGAGGCACGCGATCGTCACCGACCCGCCCGCGATCGACGACACGCGCCGCGTGCGCGCCGTGAATCCTCGCGTGCGCGGCCGGACCAGCCGCGAGACGCCAAGACTGACGGCGACTGAGAGCACCGCGAACGCGGCGAAGAACAGGACGGCCATGTAAACGCCAAGGACGGCGGCGTCGCGCGGCGTCGTTACGAGACCAGGCAGGCGTGCGCCGAGGCCGATGGTTGCGGCTGGACCGAGCAGCGCGCCCGCGAGCAGGCCCACCCTGATGCCGGCGCGAACAGCCAGCGCACCAGGACCGTGCGTTTCCTTTGTCGGTGCCAGCAGAAACCGGTCGACACCCGCGTCGAGATATCCAAGCGAGCGCAATTGCTGGCGCAGCTCGTCGACGCGCGTGTCGTCCGTCTCAGGTTCGTTCTCGGTCACGCGCTCCTCGCGACGACAAATGCCGACAGCTCGCGGAGCCGGTTCGCCCTGGCGCCGAATGATGCAAGCGCGCGATCGGCGGTGTCGCACAGTTCGGCCGCGAGCTGGCGCGCCCCGGCGAGGCCGCTGAACGACACGAACGTCGTCTTTCGCGCGTCTTCGCGGATGGCCTTGCCGGTCTGTGCAGGATCTCCCTCGACGTCGAGCAGATCGTCAACGATTTGAAACGCGAGCCCGAGATTCTTGGCGTACGCGGTCAATGCGGCGATTGGCTCCGGCGAGGCGCCCGCTGTCAGCGCGCCGCAGGTCGCCGCCGCCACGAACAGCGCGCCGGTCTTCCCGCGATGAATGCGCTCGAGTGTTTCAAAGCTGATTTGCTGATCCGTCGCCAGCAGGTCGAGCGTCTGTCCACCAATCAATCCATCCGGTCCTACGGCGTCAGACGTGATGGACGCCAGTCGGGCCGCAAGCGCGGGCTCGTAGGCGCGCGTCAACGTGCCGAACGCCAGGTTGAGCAGACCGAAGGCGGCAAGAATGGCGATCGCCTCGCCGAACTCGAGATGATTCGCGCGCTGCCCGCGCCGCAGCGGGGCATCGTCCATCGACGGCAGGTCGTCAAGGATCAGCGAGGAGGCGTGCACCAGCTCGATTGCCGCCGCCGCAGGCACGGCACGCTCGATTTGCCCGCGACACAGCTCGGCGCAGACCATCACGAGAACCGCGCGGACCTGTTTCGATGGCGCGAGTGCGGTATACGCCATGGATCGTTCGACCGGTCCTCCGCCACGAGGCACCAGCCGCTCCAGCTCCGCCGTGACGCGCTGCTGGTACTCCGCAAAAAAGCGCGGCAGCGCGGTCATCTCGCCGTGAAGATCAACAGGTACTGATAGCGGAGAAAGTCGCCGCGCGACCGCAGCTTCAACCCTGCGCTGCTCGCGTCGCGGATCACGCGTTCCGCGTCGATCCGTTCTTCCAGGGGGGGTCCGGGACCGCCGCCGTCCTTTTTGAAGTTCACGATGCCGATACGCCCGGTCGGCTTCAGGGAGCGTGCAAGATTCCTCAGCAATGTGACCGGCTGTTCGAACTCGTAGTAAGTGTCGACGATCAATGCCGCATCGAGCGCGCCCGGCGGCAGAAGTGGATCCACTGCGGTTCCAAGCCGCGGCTCCACGTTTCGGAAACGGAGCCGCTGCACGCGGCGCGTGATGGCCTGCAGCATCTCGGTCTGAACGTCTTCCGCGTAGACGCGTCCGTTCGGTCCGACGCGCGCGGCAAGACGCACGGTGAACCATCCGCCGCCGGCGCCAAGATCCGCCACCACGCTGCGCTCGCCGATGCCCAGCTCGTCCATGATCCGATCGGGGCGCTGCCACGCGTCGCGATCCGGGCCTTCGAGTTCGCCCAGCTTGGTCGGCGAGAACAGCCGCGTATGCTGCGCGCTCGCCGTCGTCACGCCGATGATGACGGCCGATAAAACGGCGAGGAGGCGCATCATTTCGTGAGCTGTGGTTTCGCGTGCGCCTTCGATCGGGGTTTCTCGCGTGGCTTGCGCTCGCCGGGGATGCCCGGGCTCGTCATCTGCTCGGCCGACAGGATCTCGTCTAGTTGTTCGGCCGGCATCAGGTTGCGCTCGAGCACGAGATCGCGGATCGAACGCCCGGTCATCACGGCTGTTTTCGCGATGTCGGCGGTTTGTGCGTAGCCGATGTACGGGCTCAACGCGGTCGCAAGCGCGGTACTCCGATCGAGCAACTCGCGACACCGGGCCTCATCGGCCTGCACGTCGCTGACGCATCGATCTTTAAACGTCGCCATCGCTCGCGCCAGGATCGAGGAGGCGTGCAACGCGTTCCACGCCATCACCGGCATCATGACGTTCAGTTCCAGTTGTCCGGCCGCCGCGGATGCGAGAATCGCGGCGTCGCACCCCCAGACTTGCTGACAAACCTGGTTCACCATTTCCGGTATCGATGGATTGACCTTGCCCGGCATGATCGACGAGCCGGGCTGTACGGCCGGCAACTTCACTTCGGCGATACCCGCGCGCGGACCGGAGCTCAAAAGGCGAAGATCGGATGCGACCTTGTCCACTTCGACGGCGAGACGCCGGAGCGCGCCCGAGTAAGCGAGCACGTCCCCCATGCTCTGCGTGACGCGGAAGAAGTTGCGTGCAGTGCGGCACCGCATCTTCAACGCGTCGGACAGGTTCTTCACGGCCGCCTCGGTCACGTCCTTGCCGGCGTTCAGCCCTGTGCCGACGGCGGTGGCCCCAAGATTCAGCTCGTACAGGCTGTCGGCGGAGCGTTCGAGCTCCTCCGCTGCGTGCTTCACGTTCGCGCCGTACCCGCTGAACTCCTGGCCGAGGGTGATTGGCACGGCGTCCTGCAGGTGCGTCCGTCCGATCTTGAGCACGCCCGCGAACTCGCGCGACTTGGCGTCGAGCGCGTCCGCGAGCGCACGAGCGGCGCCGAGCACTGTCGGCAACAGGATTAGCAGCGATATGCGCGTCGCGGTGGGGAACACGTCGTTCGTCGACTGTCCCATGTTCACGTGATCGTTGGGATGGACGCGGTCGTACGTCCCGCGCGTGCCGCCAAGGATCTCGGCGGCGCGGTTCGCCAGCACCTCGTTGGTGTTCATGTTGTGCGAGGTGCCCGCGCCAGCCTGGTACACGTCGATCACGAACTGATCGCGCAGCGCGCCGGCGAGGACCTCGTTCGCCGCCTGGACGATCGCCTTGGCAATATCGCGATCGAGCCGGCCCAGCGCCGCATTGGCCAACGCCATGGCGCGCTTGATGTGGACCGTCGCGGCGACGAGCTCGTCGGGCGCTTTCAGCCCGCTGATGGGGAAGTTCTCGACCGCCCGCTGGGTTTGAACGCCGTAATACGCATCCCCCGGCACGCGCACTTCGCCGAGGGGATCGCGCTCGATGCGCCATTCCGTCGACGCAGCCGATTTCTCCCGCGACGTTTCGCGCATTTCTCTGTCAATTATACTGCTCCGTATGCTTCCGTCTTTCCGCGACAGCCTCGTCAGCCTGATCACACGCACCTCGACCGATCTGCCGCCGGACGTGCGCAACGCGATGCGGGACGCGCTCGGATCCGAGGAGCGCAGCACGCGAGCGGGACAGGCGTTGACGATCATCGCCCAGAACATCGACCAGGCCGCCTCGTGTGACGGCCCGATCTGCCAGGACACCGGCATGCCGACCTTCGAGGTGAAAGTGCCGGTCGGCGCGAACCAGATCTGGATGAAGCAGCAGATTCGCGAAGCGGTTGCCGAGGCAACCAGGCGCGGCAAGCTGCGTCCGAATTCGGTGGACTCGATCACCGGTGAGAACTCCGGCGACAACCTGGGGCCGGGCACGCCGATCATTCACTTCGAGCAGTGGGAGCACGACGAGATCGAAGTGAAGTTGATCCTCAAGGGAGGCGGCTGCGAAAACACCAACGCCCAGTACGCGCTTCCCACGGACCTGGATCACCTGGGCCGCGCCGACCGGACCCTCGACGGCGTGCGCAAATGCATCCTGCACGCCGTCTGGAAGGCACAGGGCAAAGGCTGCAGCCCCGGCGCCGTCGGCGTGTGCATTGGCGGCGACCGCACCTCGGGATACCTGCACGCGAAAGAGCAACTGTTCCGCACGTTGGACGATGTGAACCCGGATCCACGCCTGGCGGAGATCGAGCAGGCGGTCATGGCCAAGGCGAACGAGTTGAGCGTCGGCCCGATGGGGTTTGGCGGCAAGACGTCGCTCATTGGCTGCAAGATCGGCACGCTCAATCGTCTCCCCGCAAGTTTCTTCGTGTCGATCGCCTACGACTGCTGGGCGTTTCGTCGACTCGGCGTCACGCTCGATGAGAAGACCGGCGCGATTACCTCGTGGCTCTATCGCGAAGGAGAGACGGCATCACAACCGATGCTGACGCCGGAGGAAGTGGCCGCTGGCTTCCCGGCCACGGGTCGGGAAGTGCGACTGTCGTCGCCAGTCAGCGAAGAACAGATCCGGGCACTGAAAGTGGGCGACGTCGTGTTGCTGTCAGGTCCGGTGTTTACCGGACGTGACGCGGTGCATGCGTACCTGATGAAGAACGATCCCCCCGTCGATCTGCGCGGCGGCGTGCTGTATCACTGCGGTCCTGTAGTCGCGAGGCAGGGCGACAACCCTGGCTCGCCGAAGCCGCAAAGCGGCGAAGGCGGCTGGACCGTGACTGCCGCCGGCCCAACGACCAGCATCCGCGAAGAACCGTACCAGGCGGAGATCCTCAAGCGCTACGGCGTGCGCGTCGTCATCGGCAAGGGAGGCATGGGTGGCAAGACGCTCGCCGGGCTGAAGGAATCAGGAGCGGTCTACCTGAACGCCATCGGGGGCGCCGCGCAATTCTACGCACGATGTATCGAGCGCGTGACTGGCGTATCGCTCATGCAGTTCGGCACGCCGGAAGCCATGTGGCATCTGCAGGTCCGCGATTTTCCCGCGATCGTCACGATGGACGCGCACGGTAACAGCCTGCACAAGGAGATCGAGGAAGCCTCCGGCGCGCGGTTAGAAACCGCGCGCGCGTAACCAACAGCTCATCTCGTCGCCTCGGAGAAGAGGGTCTTCAGCGTGACGACGGGATCGGCGGCGCGGGCGAGGTGGATGCGCACGGTCCGCCGATCGTGCGCTTCGAGTGTCTGCGCGTCGCCGGCCGCCTGCGCACGTTTCAACTGGGCGAACGTGTACGGCGCGCCGGGGATTGGCGTGTTCGTGGAGTCTTCGCCCGTGATCACGAACGCGACGATCGCGTTCGGCCCTCCCTTGTGATACTGCCCCGTGGAATGAAGATAGCGCGGCCCGATCCCGAACGTCGTCGCGACGCGTGTGCGGGCGTGAATCGATTCGCGAATCCCGCCAATGACCGATTCGATCGTCGCTTCAGCAGGAAGGTACGAGAGAAAGGCGACGTAATCGTGCGGACGCAGGGAGTCGAGTGCGGCGCGGACCACCGCTGCCGGCGACGAACCACTGAATCTCGAATACACCGCAACCGGCCCTGATGCCGCGATGGGCGTCCCGGTTTCGATCATGCCCCTGGCCAGCAACGCCTTCGTTTGTTCCTTGGCCTCCGTCACGTTCGGCTCGTCGAACGGGTTGACGCCGATCACCGCCCCGGCGATCGCGGTTGCGAATTCCCACCGGAAGAATTCCGCGCCCAACCCGTCGATGCGTGTGCTCAAGCGCAGCATCGGATGGCCGGCCGCTTCGAGCGCGTCGAGCCGCGATCGATCGGGCGCGTCGCGCTCCGTGGAAATCGCGACGAAGCAGCGATCGTCGTTGTAGTCATCGGGGCGGCCGAGCGGTTCATCCACAACCGGCAGGGATCCTTTGCCCTGCTTGCCGGTGCTCTCGGCGACGAGTTGCTCGATCCACAGACCCAGCGCACGCAGCGACGGCGGAAGAATCACCGTGAGCTTGTCACGCCCATCGTTCGCCGCCGATCCGACGAACGCTCCCAGTTCCAGCCCGGCGTTCTGATGGTTCTCCTGGCGGCAGCCTTCGGACATTGCCGCGCCGCCGGCGAGCATGTCGCGCACAGGCGCACCGATCAAGGCGCCCGGCACCAGGCCAAACAGCGATAGCGCGGAGAAGCGGCCGCCGATGTCCGGCGGATTGAGAAACACGTGGCGGTAGCCGCGTTCGCCGGCGAGATGCGCGAGGGCGGTGCCCGGGTCCGTGATCGCGATGAAGTGCTGTCCCGCGGCTGCACCGATCCGCGAACTCATATCCTCCCAGAAGCGCTTCTCGAGCGATGCGGGTTCGATCGTTCCGCCGCTCTTGCTGGCGACGATGAACAGGGTTTTTGCGGGCTCGAGCCGTTCCCGGGCACTCGTGATTGCGGCTTCGTCGGTGGTGTCCATCACCACGAGCGTGGGGTAGCCGTCCTTCACGCCATAGACGGCGCGCATGACTTCGGCACAGAGGCTGCTGCCACCCATTCCAAGGAGGTAGACAATCTCGATCCCGGCGCGGCGGATTTCTTCCGCCACCGATTCGACGCGCGACAGTTCGGGCTGCATGCCCGTCGGCACGTCCAGCCAGCCAAGCCGATTGGCAACGGCCTGCCCCTCGTCGCTGTCCGGCTCGGCAGTCCAGACGGTGACGTCACGGCGCCAGATCCGCGAAACCACGTGTTGCCGGAGGAGATCGTCGGCCGCGGAGGCCAGGTGGGGCTGGGACACGGCCCAGTGTATAATTAGAGGGAACGATCGCTTAGGAGAAACTGAATCATGATTAACGTGACCCCGGCTGCGGCCTCCAAGATCACCGAGCTGCTGGCCGAAGAGAACAAAACCGACGCCGGCCTGCGTGTGTTCGTCCAGGGAGGCGGTTGTTCCGGGTTCCAGTACGGTCTCATGATCGACGAAGGCGAGGGAGATGCCTCGACCGATTCCGTGATTGAATCGAACGGCGTGAAGCTGCTCGTCGATCCGATCAGCGCGCGCTACCTGCGCGGCGCCGAGGTGGATTTCGTCGACAACATCACTGGCGGCGGCTTTACCATCAAGAACCCGAACGCGAAGTCGACCTGCGGCTGCGGGTCCTCGTTCAGCGTCTAGCACTCACCGGGATGTGGCTTCCGCCGTGAAGGCGGAAGCACACCTTGATCGACCTCCATACTCACACCACCGCCTCGGACGGGAGTCTCGCTCCCGGTGCACTGATTGACGCCGCGCGCGCAGCTGGACTGCACGTGCTCAGCATTACCGATCACGACACGACCGCCGGTTTCGAGACGGTCACGGACCTGGCGCAGCGAGCGGGCATCGAGCTGGTGCCCGGCATCGAGATCAGCGCGGTCGCCGACGGCCGCGACATGCACGTCCTCGGCTACTTCATCGATCCATCGTCATCCACGCTGCGAGCGTTCCTCGAGCGGCAGCGTGCCGATCGTGTCCGCCGCGTCGAAGAGATGACCCGGCGTCTCGCGGCGCTTGGCTGTCCGATTAGCGCCGAGGCCTTGCTCGCGGTGGCGGAGAGCGGACGCAGCGTGGGGCGGCCGCAGATTGCAGCCGCGCTCGTCAACGCCGGCTATGTCCTGACGCGCGATGAAGCGTTCGAACGCTTTCTCGAGTACGGCGGCCCGGCCTACGTGCCGCGTCTCGGCGCGCCGCCGGAAGACGTCGTGACGATCGTGCATGCGGCGGGGGGCATCGCGTCGCTTGCCCACCCGGGAGTGACGAAGCGGGAC
>JBKOZS010000059.1:0-9421 GCA_046726015.1 Acidobacteriota bacterium | reverse complement strand
TCGAGCGGCGACGCCATGAACGACGGCGAATGCAGCCACGTCCACGTCTCGGACGACGTGATTGGGGTGCCCGCGACGTGACTGGCCGAAGCGGCCCAGCGCGTGGCGCGCAGCTCGCGCCACTGCGCGCCTTCGCCTTCTGGGAGGTCGACCTGCGCGTTGCTCGACACCGAAGCCGGCGGAATGCCATACACCTGTGCACGCAGCGCGGTGCCGTGCGACGTTGCCCAGGCGCGGAGCGGCCCGAGGAACTCGTCGCCGACGAGCTCCGTCAGCGTCTGGCCCCAGTCGTGACGAATCGGAGCGCTGGCCGGCGTCGCGTCGCCTACGAGCGCCGGCAGATGCGGCGTCAGATCGTAGCCGCGTCGCCGCTGGAACTCCTCGAGGAGCCGAGGCGTCCAGTCGCTGCCGTAGACCTCGAGACTGTCGCAGAAGATGGCATGCGGCGGCGATTCGGCGGGGAACGCACTCAGCAGCGGACGCCCGATCGTATCGAGGTAACGAGCGAGCGCCGAACGATCGTAGTGATTGAGGACGAACCCTTCCGCGCCGACGGCCGGCCGCTTCACCATCATCCCGGTGCGGCTCGAGATGAACGCGAGGAACTCGCGCTCCTGACCGTCGGGAGCGAACGATGCACGGCCGCTGGCGATTGCCGTAATGATTGGTGCCCCGGTGATGGGCTCGGTCGTCCCCGGCTTCACGAAGTACCCGGCAATCCAGGATTCACCAGCCCCGACGTCCGGGACCGCCGCGTCGGCTTCGCCCGCCGGCACTCTGACCCGCTCGACGCGCAGCTTGCCGGCGGCGTCACGTATTTCGACCGACGGCCCGCCATAAGGCCAGCCGCTTCCGAGCGTGAGATCGACGCGCAGCCCGAGCGATCGTGCGGTGGCCGCGGCAAACCTCAGACGGTCCAGAAACGCCTGCGACAGGAAGGAAACGGTCTGCAAGCCGTTCGATGCATCGTCCAGCGCCACAGGGTAGACCGGCTGGATTTCGACCCCGCCGATTCCGCCCTGCTTCATTGCGCGAAGCTCGCGTGCGATCTCGTCGTTGGTAATGGCCGGTCCGAACCACCACCACCGCATCATGATCCGGCTGTCGTCGGGCGGCTCGAGGAATTGCCTTCTCAACCCGTCAATCGCGCCGGTAGCGTCGGTTGCTGGCGGGTGTCCCAGGAGGGAGGCGCCGGTCGCAACGCAGGCAGCCGCCATCACGAGGCCGCGAGCGATCACGCGCCATGGCGCACCGGGAGGTCGGTTTTCGTCGAAGGTCCGCTCGAAGGCGGACGCTACATCTTTGCTACCGTCGCGCATATCCTGAGGCGTGCGCGCTAGACGATACCTCATCGCCTCTCTCCTGGTGCTGGTAACCGTTGCGACCGCTCGCACCGAATCGGGGCACGACGCATGGCTCCGCTACGAGCCAAAACAAACGCCCGCGGCGCAGGCGCTTTACAACAGCCTTCCCGCCACGGTCGTCATTTTCGGCCAGGCGACGCCCCTCATCGCGAACGCGCGTGACGAGCTCGCCAGAGGTCTGCGGCGATTGCTCGGACGAGAGATTGCGATCGCGCGGTCCGTGGGCCCGGGGGGCGCCTTTGTCGTGGGCACGGAAGAGGCCGCCGCACCGTATCTGCATGACATGACCGGCGACGCCCCGATCGGAGACACCGAAGGGTTCCGATTGAAGCGCTCGATCTCGACCAAAGCGCAGATCGTCGCGATTCTCGGCGGTAGCGACCGCGGTGCACTCTACGGCGTACTTGCGCTGCTTCGCCATCTGGCGGTTGCGCCGGACGCACCATTCCCGGACGGGATGCAGCGGCCTTCGGCGCCGCTGCGCTGGGTCAACGAGTGGAACAACCTCGATGGAACGATCGAGCGCAGGTACGGCGGACGCTCGATCTTCTTCGACGACGAGGAAGTGAGACGACCTGACGCTCGCCAGCGAGTACGCGCGCCTGCTCGCCTCGGTTGGTATCAACGCCGCGTGCATCAGCAGCGTCAACGCGAACATCAAGGTCATCTCCGATCCGTTCCTGCCGGGGCTTTCCCGGGTGGCCGCGGTTTTCCGGCCATGGGGCGTGCGTCTCGGGGTCGCAGTCGATTTCAGCAGCCCGAAATCCCTCGGTGGCCTCGACACGTTCGATCCGCTCGATCCGCGTGTCGCCGATTTCTGGAAGGGACGCATCGATGCGATCTACCGCGCCATTCCCGATTTCGCCGGGGTCGTCGTGAAGGCCGACTCCGAGGGGCGCCTCGGACCATCGGCGTACGGGCGCACCCACGCTGATGCCGCGAACGTGATCGCGCGTGCGCTGGCGCCGCACGGCGGGGTCATCTTCTATCGCGGCTTCGTCTACGACCACCACATGGACTGGCGCAACCTGAAAAACGATCGCGCTCGCGCCGCATGGGACAACTTCCAGGGTCTGGATGGCAGGTTCGATTCAAATGTCGTTCTCCAGATCAAGCACGGGCCCATCGACTTCCAGGCCCGCGAGCCGGCGTCGCCGCTCTTCGGTGCGTTGAAGGCCACCAACCAGGCCACCGAGCTCCAGGTCACGCAGGAATACACCGGGCAGCAGCGCCACGTTTGCTTTCTGATTCCGATGTGGAAGGAAGTGCTCGACTTCGATCTCCAGGCTAATGGGCCGGGCACTCCAGTGAAGGCGCTCGTTTCCGGGAAGACGTTCGCCCGGCCAACCGGCGGATATGTGGCAGTGTCGAACGTCGGCCAGTCGGTGAACTGGCTTGGGCACGATCTCGCTATGGCCAATCTTTACGGGTACGGACGCCTGGCGTGGAATCCAGACCTGACCTCGGCGCAGATCGCCGACGAATGGACACGCCAGACCTTCGGTCACCAGCCACAGGTGGTGGAAACTGTCTCGAGCATCCTGCTCGATTCCTGGCCCGCCTACGAGCGCTACACCGGTCCGCTCGGCGCCCAAACACTCACCGACATCGTCGGGCCGCACTACGGTCCCGCGGTTGAAGCATCCGAACGCAATGGATGGGGGCAATGGCACCGTGCCGACGAGAATGGCATCGGCATGGATCGCACCGTCGCCACGGGCACCGGCTACATCGGCCAGTATTCGCCGCCGGTTACGGCACTGTACGAGTCGCTGAAAACGTGCCCGGATGAAGTTCTGCTCTTCATGCATCACGTGCCTTATTCCCACGTCCTGCACTCGGGGAAGACCGTCATCCAACACATCTATGACGTTCACTACCAGGGCGCAGACGAGGCCGCGGGCTTCGCGTCGAAGTGGCGCGGACTGAAAGGGCTGGTCGACGACGAACGGTATGACGCGGTGCTGCGCCACCTGGAATACCAGGCTGGTCACGCGATTGAATGGCGCGATGCCATCAACAGCTGGTTCCTGAAGACCTCTGGCATCCCCGACAAGAAGGGGAGGGCCGGGCACTATCCCGGTCGCGTGGAGGCCGAAGCCATGACCCTCAGTGGATACGCGCCGATGGACGTCACGCCGTGGGAGACCGCGAGCGGCGGGAAGGGCGTGCAGTGCGCGCTGCCAGGACCGTGCAGCGCGTCTACGCCGTTCAGCGGTAACGCGGGGACTTATACGATCGTGATTAGATACTTCGACGAGAATGACGGCGCGTCCCGCTTCGAGGCGCGGGTCGGCGACAAGACGATCGAGTCGTGGACCGCAGACGACGCGTTTCCGACGAAAGCGCCGAATGGACATTCTTCGACAAGGCGCGTGATTGAAAACGTCCAGCTCGCGCCCGGCAGCGTGATACAAATCACGGGCGTTCCGAACGGCGACGAAGGCGCCGCCATCGACTACGTGGAGGTTACGGGGCCTTGAAGCCCCGGCTGAAGCTCGGGCCTACGTACGAGGAGCAGACAGTCGGGTTGACCCCTCGGCCGCACCAGACCGATACTCTGATTCGCAAGCCCGTTTCTGGAATTCTGAAGGCGGCCGGCTGTGGACGTCGGTCCTCAAATTTTCCTGAGCTACGCCCGCGAAGATCGTCCGAAGGCTGAACGCGTCGTTCGCGCGCTCACGGCGCTCGGCTGGTCAGTGTGGTGGGATCGCGAGATCGGTCCGGGCAGAACATACGACGAAAGAATCGCCGATCGCCTTCGAAGCGCTGGCGCCGTGATCGTCCTCTGGTCGCGGCACTCGGTCTCCTCGGAATGGGTACGGGAGGAGGCCTCCGACGCCAAGCGACGGGACGTTCTCATCCCAGCGTTCATCGAGCAGGTCGAGCCGCCGCTCGGTTCAAGCTTCGCCAGGCGATCGATCTGACCTCATGGGATGGCGACCCGGCCGCGCCTGAATTCTCCGCGCTTGCGACCGCGATTCGCGGCCTCGTCCTTCCGCTCCAGGAGGGCATCTCGTCACCGACAAAGAGGAGCGAGCAGGGTGATTCGCTCACGATCGAACGACACATCACGCCCGCGCGGCTGATAGGGGCCATCCCGTTAGTAGTGGCCGCGTGGGCGGGTCTGTGGTACTGGGACGCTTACCATCGAGTCCAACTGGCACATTTTGCCAACGTCACGAAGCGGTACGGGCTGCCGCAGGGGATTGATCGTCTCACAGCCGAGCAGGTCGGACGTCGAAACGTCTCCCTGGCATTGACTTGACACGGCCGGCGCAACCCGGTCGACGAAGTGCGGCTTGTCAACTCGAGCGGCAATGCGCCTCCGCCCGCCACCTACTTCCCGCCATCCTCCTTCGGTGAGCTGAATCCACTGTCGGTCAACGCGCTCGATTTCGACAACCCCCTGAGATCCGAGCTGATGAGCGTGACGCGCGTGACGTTCAGCCGGGACGCTCTTGGGCGAATTCTCGAGCAGAGCGGATTTAGTGGAGCGGGCCGGCCCGTCTACACGTTGCATTACGGAGCGCCGGATCTCGCCGAATACAAAACGGGCGGTTTCCAGCGGTTGGTTGGTGCGTCAGGCATTGCTTACGTCCGATTCACACGCGTGCAGTCGGGACCGAACACAGGTCTCGACACGGAGGTCAGGTTCCTTGATGGTGAGCAGCTGCCGCAGCCGGATGAAACTGGCGCGTATGGATATCGGTTCGTGCTGGACGACCGGGGGCGGATTCGTGAAGGGGTCGTTCTCGGGTCGCGCTCTGAAGAGCGGCCTGACAAATACGGCTTGTTCAAGATTGTGATGTCTTACGACACGCTGGGCAACGTCACCGAGATATCGAGCTTCGATCAGAAGGGCGCACGAGTAAGCGACCGCTTAGGTGTTGCGGTGGCGCGACTGCTGTACGACGATGCTGGAAATCCCACGCGGGTGACCTTCTACGATCGCAGCGGTGTCCCTCAGTCGCTGCCAGACATCGGCGCGCCCGGCGTAAGCGTCACATACGACAACCGCGGGAGAGTGACGAGCACGACTACTCTCGGACCCGACGGACGGCCCGTCCTCGGCCGGCAGGGTACGCCAAAAAGACGTTCGAGTGGCTTGGGCCGACGCGTGCATCGATGCGTTTCTATGGCGCCGACGACCGACGCGTGCCAGCCCTCGGCGGGGCGTTCGAAATCACGGACACCTGGGACACCAGGGGGGCGCCGATCGAGAAGACGTACCGCGACACGAAGGGCGAGCCAACGCGTGTGGAAAATGGATGCTCGACGGAACTGCTGGCATACGACGCGCTTGGAAACATCGTTGAGATCCGGTGCCTGGACGAAGCGCGCGCGCCGACAGTTTCAACCGACGGATACTCGATCCTGCGACTGACCTATGACGATCGCGGGAATCCCGTGACGACGGCGTACTTCGATCGTGAGGACAAGCCAGGCCTCCAGGGAGAGTTTTACGTGTCGGTCCGCCGGGAGTACACCGCGTTCGGCAAGGTCTCGAAGGAAACGCTACTCGACGCGAGCGAAAAGGCCCGCAAGGGACGATTGGGATATGCGATCGCCGCCTACTCGTACGACCGCGACGGCAATCGCGTGCAGGAGACGTATCTCGACGAGCAAGGCCATCCAAACGTGATCAGGGGCGGATATGCCGGCCGGCGCCTGGAGTACGACGAAAAGAATCGCATGATACGTCGCACCTTTCTGGCGCCAGACGGGCAGCCCTCGCAGAGCGACGAAGGCTATGTGACAGTCCGAAATGAGTACGACGAGCGCGGAGCTCTCGCATCCCGGACATTCCTCGACCGGAACGACCGTCCGGTTATATGGTCGACGGGTATCCGCGGGCTCGAATCAAACAGGACTCGCGCGGACGGTTACTCGAGGTCGCCTAGTTCGATGACCGCGGTATGCCTGTCGTCAGTAAACGTCCGGGCAGCGGCTGCCGGCGTTGGCGGTACGACTCCCTCGGCAGCGTCTTCGAACGTTCGGACGAGGACGCGTCCGGACGGCCGATGACGAACGCCTACGGATATTCGAAGCTGCGCTATTCCTACGACGAGCATGGTCGCGAGACGGGACGGCAGCTGCTCGACACGTCGGGGCGATCAGTGACGTTCAGGGTCGGCCTCGAGCGAGTGACCGAGGCGTCGGTGGCGGCCGACGCCGGTTTCCGGGCTGGCGATGTCATCGTGACCTACGACGGGGAGCCTGTCGCGACAAGCTATGACTTCGAGAACAGATTCGAGCTCTTCAAAGGGGACCGGCGTCGAGAGGTCAGGATTCAACGCGGCGTTCAGATAATCGCCCTCGACCTTCCTCCGGGCCGCATGACGGGCCTTCAACTGATTGAAACGGCACGAGACTGATGCGTTCCGGCTCGCGCCAGGGCCCCGACAATCGTTGTGTCATTCCGCGCGGAGCGCCTTTACAGGATCGATCCGCGCTGCGCGCGCTGCCGGCCGCGCGATGGCGACGATCGCCACCGCGATCATGACTGTCGGCGCGATCGCGAAGACCCACGGATCGAGCGGGTTCGATCCGGCCAGCAGGCTGCGCATCACGCTGCTCAAAGCCGCGGCAGCGATGGCGCCGACGACGATCCCGATTCCCACGAGCGTCAGACCCTGGCGGAGGAACAAGCCGAGCACCACTCGCGCGCTGGCGCCGAGCGCCATGCGCACGCCGATCTCGCGCGTCCGCTGTGTGACCAGGTGCGCGAGCACGCCGTAGAGCCCGACCGCCGAGAGGAGCAGCGCCAGCCCCGCCAGCAGTCCCAGCAGCAGCGTATTGAAGCGGTTCGTGCCGAGTGACCGCGACACGATCTCTTCCATCGACCGGACGTCGCTCACCGGCTGTGTCGGATCGACCGACCAGATCGCGGCGCGGGCCGCATCGGCGAGATTGTCCGAGGGTGTCCGGCTGCGGACCACGACGCTCAAGGGCAGCAGCCGTACTCCAAGGGCAGTGAGTCCATCATTCTGCTGCGCGAGCGGCAGGTAGACGATAGGCGGCGCCTCGATCCCGAGCCCCTGCTCGCGAACGTCCTGCACGATGCCGACGATTTCGCGCGGAGCGGTATCGGCGAGATCGCGCATCAGTGGCTGCCCAAGCGTCAGGCGATGCCCGACCGCACGTTCCCCCGGCCAGAACCGCTTCGCTGCCGTTTCGTTGACGATCGCGACCGGCGGGCTGTTGCCGCGGTCTGATGAGGAAAAGACCCTGCCGCCCAGAAGACGGATGTGCAGCGCGCTGAAGTAGTCGAATCCGATGCTGCGGTACTGCGCGTTGCCAACTCCCTCGTTCGTGCCCGGCTTGTACTTGCCTTCGATCGTAAACGGCATGTCCGGTCCGATCTCGAGCGGAAGCGACACGGCCAGGGCGGCGGCGCTGACGCCTGGCAGCCGCATAAGCCGTTGTTCCACCTGCTCCCCGAAGCGCGCCAGCGCCTCGGTTCGGCCGTACTTCGCCTCCGGCAACGAGAGCTTCATCGTCAGCACGTTCTCGACCACGAAGCCCGGATCGGTGCGCTGCAGCGAGTCGAGGTGCTTGATCAGGAGGGCCGCACCAATCGTGAGCACGAGCGCCAGCGCGACCTCGGCCGACACCAGCAGACCGCGCATCCGCGCGCCTGTGCGGCCTCCGGTCGCGCGTTGGGCGCCTTCGCGCAGCACGCTGTCGAGCGATGGACGCGCGACGCCCCATGCCGGCACCAGCCCAAACAGCAGGCCGGCGCTCAGCGCAAGGCCGAGCGAAAACATCAGAACGGTGCGATCGATCTCGACGCCGGTCAGCGCTGGCGCTGCTGCCGGCGCCAGAGCGATCAACGCCGGAAGCGCCCAGTACGCCAACAGAACGCCGGCTATGCCGCCGGCGAGCGCCAGTGACAGGTTCTCGATCAGGAGTTGGCGCACGATGACCATCGTCCCAGCGCCGAGCGCCGATTTCAGCGCCACTTCATGCTCGCGTTCCGTCGCGAGCGCCAGTTCCAGGTTGGCCACGTTGACGCAGGCGATGAGCAGGACGAATCCGACCGATGCGAGCAGGATCACGAGCGCCGGACGCATGGTGCCGTACAGCTGGTCGCGGAGCGGCTGTATGAAAGCCGTTTCGCGGTCGTCGACGGCGTTGGGGTCATCTCTCTCGAGCTGTGCCAGCACGACCTGCAGGGCGCTCGCCGCCTGTGCCGCCGATACGCTCGGGCGTAGCCGCGCGACAACGTCGAAGATGTTTGCGCGATCGCGACTGGCCGGGTCGAACTGAAAGAGCGTCCAGAGGTCGGCCCGTTCAGGGAATCGAAAGCCGTACGGCATCACGCCAATCACCGTATACGGCTCGTCGTTCAGGCGAATCATGCGCCCGACGACGTCGGCGCGGGCGCCGAACTGGCGCGTCCAGAGGCCATGACTCAGGACGACGACCTTGGGCCCGCCGGGGAGGTCTTCGCGGCGATCGAAGTCGCGTCCCACGGCGGGAGCGATGCCTAGCGTCCGGAAGAAGTCGGCCGAGACGCGCGTGCCCTCCAGGCGATCCGGCGTCCCCGGCCCGATCAGGTTGAACCCGGAGCCGAGCACGTCGTACGCCGCCATCCCCTGGAACACCGCGGCGCTCCCATCGCGCCAGCGCAGGAACTTCGGGATGGAAATCATTTCGCCGATGCCCTCGGGGTAACCGCGCGCGACGTGGACGAGCGCATCCGGCGAGGGGAACGGCAACGCGCGCACGAGCAGCGCGTTGTATACGGAGAAGATCGCGGTGTTCGCGCCAATCGCGAGCGCCAGCGTGACGAGCGCGACCGAGTTGACACCGCGATGCTTCCAGAGCACCCGGACGGCATATCGCAGGTCGGCCAGAACAGTGGTCATAACGGCAGAGACGAACAGCCACGCAGCATTGTTCGGAAGCGTCTGCCGTCTTAGCGGACCGACCCCATCAACGCGCGCACGGGCCGGATCAGGAGGAACAGCAGGATTGACGCGGCAAGCGTCACGCCGGCGACCGTACCGAAAAGCGTCGGCAGCGGCGTCGAGCTGAAGAAACCGGCCGCC
>JBKOZS010000058.1:0-19613 GCA_046726015.1 Acidobacteriota bacterium | reverse complement strand
GATCCCTCGGGGGATTTTTATTCGCAGTGCAAGTGCCAGGGTTTGACCCGCGTGGTGCCCGGGGTTGCGCCGCGGGACACGACGTCACGGGATGCAGGGCGCCCCTAGAACATGTACTTGGCGGCGAGCTGCAGCTTCCGCTCGCCATTCTTGCTGGTGATCAGGCCAAACGAACCGCTCGTCGGGTTGCTGTTCGCGCCGCTCCAGTTCGGGTGATTCAGCACGTTGAATGCCTCGAGCCGCAGCTGCAGCTTGTGCTGACCCTGCAGCGGAATCATCTTTCGCAATCCAAAGTCGGTCGTCCAGAACGGCGGATTGCGCAAACCGTTGCGCGGCTGCACGCCGAACGTGCCCGGCGCCGGGCGTGCGAAGGCGTCCTTGTTGAACCACACCACGGACTCGGTGAAGTCGCCGTGCGCGACGGCTGGATCGGCAACCTGGTTCCAGAACTGGGCACCGCTGCCGGGTCCGACGCCAGCGAAGTCGTCGTTGCTGCGCACCGAGAACGGCGAGCCCGATTGATACTGGTAGACGCCGGAAATATCCCAGTTCCCCAGCAGTTTTGCCAGCGCGCCGGAGCCGCGCCCGAACGGCAGCTCGTAGATGTAATTGACGATCAGCACGTGCGGGCGATCGTTGTCTGAAATTCCCCAGTACGCGCTGTCGTCGTAGGCGTTCGGCAGCGTGTCCGTGAGATTCGAGGAGTCGTCCATCGTCCGCGAGTAGGTGTAGGCGACTCCCGCGTGAAGTCCATTGGCGACGCGGCGCTCCACGCTCAATTGCAGGCCGTTGTACCGCGAGCGGCCTGAGTTCTCCGCCAGGCCAATGACGGCAAATCCGAGATACGGTCGCAGCGCATTGGGATTGATCCCGGAGTTGGCCTGGATCGTCCCCGGCTGCAACTGATTGATGTTGCGCTTGCGCTGGTTGTTTACGCCGAGACGTCCGACATAGGCGACTTCGAGGGTCGTGGACCACGGCAGCTCGCGTTCGAACGTGAGATTCCAGTTCCACGCCTGCGGCACCTTGAATTCGAGATCCTGCATGGTCATGACGAACGGGAAGTCGCGGCGGGTGGAGCCCGCGCCGCCCGGCGCATCGATGTTGCCGTTGACCACGCTCTGCTGTGGCTGAAACGGTGGATTGCCGCCGAGCGCGGTGTCACGGTTGATCATGGTGCGGTTGTAGAACAGGCCGACTCCGCTGCGGATCGCGGTCTTGGCATTCACCGCGTATGCGAACCCCAGGCGCGGCTGGAACATGTGCTTGTGGGTCTTCGAAAAGCCTGCCGGGAGTCCGTGGTAGAGGTGATCGAATTGGCCGCTCGCGAGTTCCGGCACTTTCTCCTTCGCCTCTGCCGATGCGCTGTCGCCGGGCAGCACGACGCCATTGAAGCGATCGCCGCTGACGATGAATCCGCCGCGGGGATCGATCACCGCCGCGCTGCGCGGGTCGTAGAAGTCGGGATGGAACATGGCAATGTTCCCCAGCTTGCTGTGCCAGGGCGGCCACAACGAATAACGCACCCCGGCCTCGACGGTCAGTTTTGACGAGGCCTTCCAGTTGTCCTGCAGATACCCGTCGAACGCGGTCGCTGCCCACGGGGTGAGCGCCTTGCGCCCCATCTCGGTGTAGTCGTTGAAATTTCCGAGGATCGCGTTGGCCAGTGCCAGTCCGGTGGACTGGGGATGCCCGGTGTCGAGAAAACGAACCTCGCCGTTCTGATTGTTGGTCGTGCCCTGGCTGGCGGTGGTGAACTGGATGTAATCGTCCTGGCCGGAGTACTCGATAAAGACGCCGGCCTTCGCCGTGTGACGGCCGATCACCTTGGTCACGTTGTCGGCCCACGCGAAGACATAGCCGGACCAGTAGCCCGGGTACGGACCGCCGTCCATCGTTGTCAGACCGCTGACGCGGATCGTCGGAATCTTCTGCTCGTACTCCTTGGTGTCAGGAAACAGATAGGGGAAGCCGAGGCCGTAGGAGCTGCGGTCGCACTGGGACCCGCACTCCGGCAGGATCCGTATGTCTCCTTTGCCGTCTGAATTCATCGAAAACGTGAACTCGTTCAGGAGCGTCGACGACAGCACGCTGTTGAGACTGATCGCGCCGGTGCGGTTCGGACGGGACCACCACCACTGAGCGCGGTCGAAGTTGCCAACGAACGGCTCGTTGAAGTGCCACGGGATGTGGGTGCCACGGACGGTGAGCCGCTGGTCCGGCGTGATCAGGTAGTCGAGCTTCAACGTGTCCTTGCGCAAGTACGACCAGCTCGACTGCGTGCCGATCCAGTTGGCAGTGCCCTGCTGAAACCCCGACGTGGGCAGTGGATAGGTATTCAGCAGCGCCTGCCCGTTCGGACTGATCCGATCCGGCGGGATGACGTTCCCCGGAAAGGGCTGGCCGGTGATCGGATCGATGACGGTGCGCACGCGGCCGAAGAAACGGTTCGACGGATCGAGCAGCTCGCTGAAGTCGCCGCGGCGCATGGCCGCCGTCGGGACCGTGCCAGTGCTCGTGAGCGTGTCGCGGCGCCGGATCCACTCCTCACCCCAGAAGAAGAACATCTTGCTCCGATCCGTGTTGAACTTGTGCGGAATGATGACGGGGCCGCCGAGGTGGAATCCGAACTGATGGAACGTGAACGGGTCCGGCCCGCTCGAGAGTCTCGGGTCGCCGCTGGCATTGCGCGTCCAGCTGTTGGCGTCGAGCTTGGCGTTCCGGTAGTTCTCGAGCACGTCGCCATGGAAGTCTCGCGTGCCGCTCTTGGTGACGAACCGGATCTGCCCGGCCGACGACCGGCCGTACTCGGCACGATAGTTGGCAGTCAGGATCTGCACCTCTTCGACGGTCTCGACGTCCTGCGCGCCAAGCATCGATCCTGACGAGCGCGTTCGAGTGGCGATGGCGCCATCAACCATCACGACATACTCATCGTCTCGCGCGCCGTTGATGCTGAAGCCGCCGTTCGTGACGCTGTCCGGGTTGAAAGTGCTCATCAATCCACCGCGGACGCCTGGCTTCAGGAGCGCGAGGAAGATCGGATTGCGTCCGTTGAGCGTGAGGTCCTGGATCTGACGGGAGTCCACCGTTCGCGCGACCTGAGCGGTCGCTGTCTGCACGGTGGCGGTGGAGGCCCGCACTTCGACGGTCTCTTCCATGCTGCCGACCTCGAGCTGGGCGTTCACGGTCAGCTGCGCCGCGGCGCTCAGTTTGACGTCGGTCTTCACGAAACGTTTGAACCCCTGCAACTCGACGCTGACGGTATAGCTGCCGACCGGCAGATCGGGAACGGCGTAAAAGCCGGTGGCATCAGTGACCGCGACACGTCGATCGCGGTTTCCCTCGTTTTCTACCGTGACGGTTGCACCCGGCACGGCTGCGTTGGAGGAGTCGCGGACAAACCCAGCCACGTGGCCGGTATCGAACTGCGCCTCTCCAACTGAAGCGCAGCACAAGCTGATGATTAGCATCGCCAGAGGCACTCGCATGCTCACCTCCACTCAGGCGTCTGCTCTTCGTTACGCCCAGGGCTGGACGCTTGTCAAGAATTATGAAAGAGCGTCTCACATCGTGAAACCGGATAAATCGCGTCTTGACTTGCAGCGCCGACGGCGTTTCAATCCGTCCCGACGTACCGGTGACCGAAGCCCCTCGGGACATAAGGAGCGGATATGAATCGACGGGAATTCATCGAGTGTTCAGCGGCCGCAGCGGGCGCTGCGATGTTCAGTTGGCCGGACGCGTTCGAAGCCCAGAGCGCGACCACGCCAATTGGAATCCAGGTGGGCGCCATCTCCTTTCTCGACGAAGGCACGGACAAGGTGCTGGATGCCTTCGGGGACCTCGCGAACATCAACACCCTGTTCCTTGCGACGTTCACGTATGGGCGCGGCATCGGCGGCCGTCAGCCGCGCGGAACTCCGCTGCCGGACCACGGCAAGCAGGAGTACGACGACAACTACCACGGCGGAAACTTCGCGACGCCGCATCCGCAGTACTACAAGAACACGAGCATCGTCCCCGAGAAGGCGCCGGATCATCCGGACTACGACGTGATCGCGGACGTGCTGCCGCGCGCCCACAAGCGGGGAATGAAGGTGATCTGCTGGTTTGAAGACGTCTTCCGCAAGGATGTCCGGGGACTCGACAAGGCGTTCGAAGTGGACGTGCACGATCGTCCCGCCGCGCGCGTGTGCTACCGCAATCCCAACACGCTGAACTTCTGGCTCGGGCTGACCGAAGACTACCTCCGTTCGTACCCGGTTGACGGCCTGATGTTCGGGAGCGAACGCCAGGGGCCGTTGAATACCGCCCTCGGCGCAAGTCACGGAGGCGGGCCGAGCCCGTCGACGGTCGGATGTTTCTGTCCTCACTGCGTGGCGGCAGCGACGAAAGAAGGGATCAACGTCGATCGCGCGCGTCAGGGGTATCTGGCGCTGGAGCGCTGGATCGACGGCATGAAAGGAGGCCCGCGGCCTGCCGACGGCGCATTCGTCACCTTCTGGCGGATTCTCGTCGAGCACCCCGACGTGCTCGCGTGGGAGCGGCTGTGGAACGAGGGCCTGCGCGACACCTACCGTGCGATGTACGCGAAGGCGCACGAGATCGCGCCGCAGAAGCCGATGGGCTGGCACGTCTGGCACACGAACTCGTTCGCGCCGTTCTATCGCGCCGAGCAGGATTACCGCGCGTTCTCGGACTACTCGGACTTCCTCAAGGTCGTCATGTATCACGACTGCGGCGGGCCGCGGATGGCGCGCTACATCCGCAACATCAACTCGACGTTGCTCGCTGATCTCACGCCGCAGCAGACGACCGAGTTCACCTATCGCGTGCAGCAGTACACCGACGAAGCGCCGCTCGACCAGCTCGCGGTGGCAGGGCTCACCGCGGACTACGTCCGACGCGAAACCCGTCGCGCGGTGGCCGGCGTAACTGCGAAGACGAAAATCTGGCCGGGGATCGAAATCGACATTCCCACCGGCGAGAAGGAAAAAAAGAGCACGCCGGAAAGTGTCTATGGAGCGGTGAAAGCCACGTTCGAGGGGGGTGCGCACGGCATCATCCTCTCGCGGAAGTATTCCGAGATGCGCCTCGACAATCTGCGTGCCGCGGGCCGGGCCATCCGCGAATCGGTTCGCACCTCGGCGCGCTGATCGTCTGGCAAAGGACGCCGAGATGTCTCTCGTCACAGGCGGGATGACCCGCCGCAATTTCCTCCAAAACACCCTGGCGGCGGCCGTGGTCGTCAGCGCCGGCGCACGCATCGACGGCCAGTCGTCCGCAACTCCGCAGCACACACCGTGGTACCGGCGCGCATATCTCTGGGGCCAGACCAACATCACGGAAAAGGATCCGAGTCGGTACGACATCGCGTGGTGGCGTGACTACTGGAAGCGGACACAAACCCAGGCCGTCATCATCAATGCCGGCGGGATCGTCGCCTACTATCCAAGCAGGTTCCCGCTGCACCATCGCGCCGAATTTCTGGGTGACCGCGATCTGTTCGGCGAGCTGACGAAAGCCGCACACGACGACGGACTGTTCGTCATGGCGCGCATGGACTCCAACCGGACGGCCGAGGACTTCTTCAAGGCGCACCCCGACTGGTTCGCCCGCGACAGCGAAGGCAATCCATACCGCGCGGCCGACAAGTACATCGCGTGCATCAACAGCCCCTATTACGACGACTACCTTCCAGCCATCCTTCGCGAGATCATCGAACGCTCTCACCCTGACGGATTCACCGACAACAGCTGGGCGGGTCTCGGCCGCGACAGCATCTGCTTCTGTGCGAACTGCGATCGCAAGTTCCGCGCGAAGACGGGAAAGCCGTTGCCGCGTGCGGCCGCGTGGGACGATCCCGCGTACCGCGAATGGATCATGTGGAGCTACGCGCGGCGGATCGAAGTCTGGGAGATGAACAACCGCGTCACTCGCGAGGCGGGCGGGCCGGACTGTATCTGGTCGGGCATGAACAGCGGCTCGATCACCGCGCAGGCGCGGTCGTTTCGCGATCTGAAGGAGATTTGCCAGCGCGCCGACATCATGATGCTGGATCACCAGCGGCGTGACGACGATACGGGATTCCAGCAGAATGGCGACACCGGCAAGCGCGTGCACGGCGTGCTGGGCTGGGACAAGGTTGCGCCGGAGTCCATGGCGATGTACCAGTCCGGTCCTGGCTACTACCGCGTCGCCAGCAAGCCAGCGGCCGAAGCACGCATGTGGATGATCGCCGGCATTGCCGGCGGCATTCAGCCGTGGTGGCATCACGTCGGCGCGTATCACGAAGACCGCCGGATGTATCACACCGCGGAGCCGGTCATGCGGTGGTGGAAAGCCAACGCGCAGTACCTGGTCGACCGGCAGCCGGTCGCGACCGTCGGCGTCGTGTGGTCGCAGCGGAATACCGATTTCTTCGGTCGCGACGAGGCAGGGGATCGCGTAGACGCCCCCTACACCGGGTTCATGCACGCGCTCGTCCGCGCGCGGGTTCCGTACCTGCCCCTTCACGTCGATGACATCGAGCACCAGCGTGGCGCGCTGTCCGTGCTGATCCTCCCCAACGTCGGCGCGCTCTCGAATGCACAGGCGGCGTTGATTCGACGCTTCGTTCAACAGGGGGGCTCGCTCGTCGCCACCGGCGTCACCGGCCTGTACGACGAATGGGGCGACCCGCGATCCGATTTCGCGCTCGCGGATCTGTTCGCCTGTCATCGAATCGGCGACACGCCGCGCCTGCAGGAGGCGAGCGCACGGCGGGGATCCGGCCAGGAACGCGGCGCCTTCGCGCCCGGTCCCAGTGGTCACACGTATCTAAGGCTGACCCCCGAACTGCGCGCGCGAGTGGATGGTCCCAAGGCAGGAGACGAGCCCGCGCCAGTCGGCGAACGGCATCCGGTGCTGCGCGGTTTCGAGGAGACGGACATTCTGCCGTTCGGCGGAACGCTCTCACCTCTGAACGTCGAAACCACCGCCACGGTGCCGCTGACCTTCGTGCCCGCGTTCCCGACGTATCCACCCGAAACATCCTGGATGCGCCAGCCGAGAAGCGACATTCCGGGCCTGATCCTGTCTCAGCACAACAGCGCGCGTGTGGCATACATGCCGGCGGATATCGATCGCCGGTACGCACGTGAGCATCTGCCGGATCACTTTGCGCTCCTCGCGAACGTCGTTCGATGGGCCGCCGGGTCGAGCGTGCCACTCCGCGTCGATGGTCCGGGTCTTGTCGATTGCCACCTGTACGAGCAATCAGGCCGCTCGATTCTCCACCTGGTGAATCTGACCAGCGAGGCGACCTGGCGCGCGCCCGTCGATGAATTGATCAAGGTTGGTCCGTTCAAGGTCGCGATCCGGCTGCCTCGAGGCGTGACCGGCCGCACCGCCCGGCTGCTGGTATCCGCCACCGATCGACCGGTCACGATGGACGGCGGCATGGCCGTCGTCGACGTCGAGTCCATCCTCGACCACGAGGTCGTCGTGATCGGCTGACGATCGGTGCGCCGCGAGGCAGCAGGTCCGGAGTCCGGGGTTCTGATGATGAAACGCGCGATCGCTCCGTGGTTCGTTGTCGCGATGGTGACGCTGACGCCGGTCATGGGCCCTGGGGTCGCGCTGTGCGAGGCTCCAGCGGTTGCCGTACTAATCGACGATCGGCCGGGAGAACCGGTCGTTCACGGCCTCGACGAGGTGACGCGTGCGCTCGAGCGCAAGGGCAGCGCCGTCCGACGCATGACGAAGGTCGATGCCGCGCCGAGCGGGCCGGTCATTGTCGCGGGGTTGTCGCACGGCGCCGGCCCGGCGGCGACGCTGCTGCGAGAACAGAAGATCTCCCCGCCGACCGCGCTCGAGTCGCTGCTCGTCGAGCACGTGACCGGACGGCCGCCGCCGCTGAATGACGTGTGGCTCGTCACCGCTCCGGACGACCGCGGGCTGATGTATGCGTTGCTCGATGTCGCGGATCGGATCGGCTGGGCGGCCGACCCGCGGACGCCGCTCAGCGAGGTGCGTGCGGCGCGCGACGCGCCGGCTGTCCCCGAGCGGGCACTGTCGATCTACACGATGCACCGCGCATCATTCGAACGCCGGTTTTTCGACGAGCGGTACTGGGACCGGTATTTCGACATGCTGGCCCGGGACCGCTACAACAGCTTTGTCCTGATCTTCGGATACGAGAACGCCGGTTATTTCGCCCCTGCCTACCCCTATTTCTTCGACGTCGAGGGGTTTCCCAACGTCCGGGTCCAGGGATTCACCGCCGCGGATCAGCGGCGTCACACCGAGGCGCTGCGCCGGATGATTGCCCTCGCGCATGCTCGCGGCCTCAGCGTCACGCTCGGACTGTGGGACCACATTTATCGTGGCGGCGTGCAGTCCGGCGGCATGGATGTCGAGCCTGGCTCTTCCTCACCCGGCATCGTCACTGGACTTACGCCGGAAGCGCTGATGACCTATTCCCGTGCGGCGCTGATGAAGTTCGTCAAGACGTTCCCCGACGTCGATGCGTTGCAGTTCCGGATGCACGGCGAATCCGGACTGAAGAAGGAGGAGATGCACGACTTCTGGAAGGGGATTTACACGGTGATGAACGAGTACGCGCCTCGAATGCGCTTCGATGCGCGCGCCAAGGATTTCCCGGACTCGCTGATCGACCTCGCGGTCGAGATGAAGGTCAACATCCGGATTTGTACGAAGTACTGGGCCGAGCAGATGGGGCTGCCGTTCCATCCAACGCACATCAACCGTGAAAACCAGTTCGATCGGCGGCACGGCTACGCAGATCTGCTGCGCTTCCCGAAGAGATATGACATGCACTGGCGGTTGTGGAACGGCGGGACGACTCGCGTGCTCCTCTGGGGTGATCCGGATTACGTGCGACGCTTCGCCGCCAGCAGCCACCTCTACGACGGGCAGGGGTACGAGGTGAACGAAATGCTCGCCACGAAGATGGCATCGCAGCCTCACGAGGTGCCGCCGTTCGACCTGCTCGGGCCCTCGCATCGGTACTACGACTACGAATTCGAGCGCTACTGGCACTTCTATCAACTCTTCGGACGCATCGGCTATGACCCGGACACGCCGGCGGACGTATGGAACCGCGAGTTCGAACGGCGGCTGGGCCGCGACGCGGCCCCCTCCATCGCGCGAGCGCTCCATCGCGCGAGTTGGGTTCTGCCGATGATCACCGCGTACAACTTTCCGTACAACCGATTTCCGACGACGCGTGGCTGGCCGGAGAAACAGCGCCGCGAGGATCTCGCCGAGTACGCTAAGGCCGACCCAAGCGACACCGAACAGTTTCTGGGCATGACTGATGCAGCCCGCGTGTGGCTCACGGGTGAGGAGTCTCCGAAACGCTGGCCGCACTCGAGCAGCCGGTGGTTCAACGGAGTGGCAGACGAGGTGCTGCGCGATGTGGCCGAAGTAGAACGGCAATCGAGCCGCGGCGCGAATCGCGAACTCGACTCGACGCTCGTCGATCTCAAAATCCTCGGACAGCTCGCCCGGTATCACGCCAATCGCGCCAACGCAGGGTTCGCGTACGCGCTTTGGACCGAATCGCATGATTTGAATGCGCTCGATCGCGCCATCACCCACGAGACGAAGGCGGTCGAGTCGTGGGACCAGATCGTCCGCGCCGCCTCTGATGTCTATGCGCCAAATCTCCGGATGGGGCTCGATCGCGCCGGACTGACGGGACACTGGCGCGATGAGCTCGAGGCTCTGCGACGTGACCTTGGCATCCTCGAAAACCAGCGCCGCACGTTTGCCCCTGCGGCGGATGGTGATGCACCCGCGATTGCGCATGTCCCCGTACGCAGGCTGCGGGCGGGCGAGGACATGGTCGTCGAGGCCACGATTGCCGGTCCTCGCAATGTCGCGCGTGCCACCGTTTCGCTTCGCGTCGACGGACGTTTCAGCGACGTGCCTCTTCAGTCGACCGGCCGCTACACGTATCGCGCGCTTGTCCCGGCGGCGCGGCTGGCTGGGAACTTCAGCTACATCATTCATGCGAGCGATGAGGCGGGTCGCGTCGCGACGTGGCCACCACCCGGAACACGCACGTCAGCGGGATCCGTCGTGGTGACTGACGATCGGGATCCGCCGACCGTCTCGCACGCGCCAATCGCACACGCGCCGGCCGCTCAGCCGCTGCGCGTCGCGGCACGCGTGACCGATCCGTCCGGCGTGAAGTGGGCCCGGCTGCGCTATCGCCCCGTCAGCCAGTACGAAGATTACAAGTCGCTCGAGATGCGGCGCGTCGCATCCACCGATGACTACGAAGCGACGGTACCCGCGTCAGACGTGACGCCGCGCTTCGACTTCATGTATTTCATCGAGGTCATGGACAACGCCGGAAACGGCGCCATTCATCCGGACCTCGAGACCGATCAGCCCTACATCGTCGTCGGCCTGGATCGCGGCGGGACCGAGCCGTCGCGTGACCGTCGCGTAGCCGTTCATGTCCGATGAGGTGACGTTATGAGTGGTAACAGCGTTCGAGGCGTCGTCTTCGCGGTCAGCAGTCTCCTTCTCGCTACGCCGGCCGTTGCGCAGGTCACCACGGCGACGCTCTATGGTCTTGTTCGCGATCCGAGCGGGTCAATGCTACCCGGCGCGATCGTCACGATGACCCAGGAAGAGACCGGCGCCGTCAGGAGCACGACCACGAACGATTCCGGTGAGTTCGCCCTGTCGGCTCTGCCGGTCGGGACCTATGAGGTCAAGATCGAACTCCCGGGATTCAAGGCACACGTTCGGCGGGGCTTTCAGCTCACGTCGGGCCAGACCGCGCGTGAGAGCTTCGAGCTGGAGCTTGGTGCCGTCTCGGAAAACGTGACGGTTGAAGGCGTCGCCGCGCTCGTGAAGACCGCTTCTTCCGAACAGATGGAAACGCTGAACAAGACGCAGGTATCCGAGCTGCCGTTGAGCCGCCGGAACATCACCGGCCTGTTGCAGCTCGCGCCCGGCGTCGACCCCGCCGGCGGCAACCGCGGCGTGCGCTTCAACGGCGTCGGCAAGCACGGCGCCGGCATCACGGTCGATGGCACCGATGCGAACTCCAACCCCGAAGGGCGCGGCATCTCGCAGTACGGAGGAGAGAACTACATCGACATCATGAGCGTCGAGGCGATCCAGGAAGTGCAGCTGGTCAAAGGGGTCATGCCGGCGGAGTACGGCGGCGTCGTCGGCGGACAAGTCAATCTGATCAGCAAGTCGGGCTCGAATACGTTTCATGGATCCATCTTCGAAAACTATCAAGGTGACGCGCTGAACGCGCGCGACATCTTCCTGCCGCCGACGACACCGAAGCCGCACGTTGTGTTCAACCAGTTCGGCGGATCGGTCGGAGGCCCCATCGTCCAGCGGAAGGCGTTCTTCTTCGGAGCCTACGAGGGTTATCGGGAAGAGGCCTTCACCCGCGTCCAGGGCACGGTGCCGACGGCAGCGCTGCGCAGTCAGATTCTGGCCGCGCTTCCCTTCCCTGAAACGCAGATCGTCCTCGACACGCTGCCCCTGCCAACCGAGCCCCGCAACGACGACGTGGGATTCTTCGTCGGCGCGCGCAACCGCGAGCGCCGTGAAAATCACCTGGTGGCGAAGACCGATTTCGGCGTCGTCCGCGGCGGCAATCTGTCGGTCACCTACACGCGGATGCGTCCCTTTTCGCTGATCCCGAGAATCAACGTCGATGGCTCGAACGATCGCCTGTTCAAGCACAAACAGGATCGAGTCGCCACCAACTTCGTGCTCACGCGCGGCCGGTGGGTATCGGAAAGCCGCTTCGGGTGGAACAAGACCGACATGGAGCGTGTCGATCGCTTCTTTCTGGTCAAGGATCCCAACCACGACGAAGTGAATATCTGGGGACGCCGCATGGGACAGATTTCCGTGTCGGGCCTGTTCAGCACGCCGAGTACGGAGACCTGGGACATGCACGGGACGGCCTACACGTTCGATCAGAAGTTCAGCCGTCCTGCGGGCAACCATCTCCTGAAGGCCGGCGTCCGATGGGCACGTCAGACCGGCAACCGCAGCAACCCGGAAAACCCGGTCTTCCAGTTCCAGAACAAGGCGGATCTGTTCGCCAACATTCCCAGCCAGGTGCGCCCCACGTTCGGCGCGCCGCCGCACAAGTCGCACATGGACGAGTACGGGGGATTCGCACAGGACGACTGGCGCGTCACCCGCAACCTCGTGCTGAACCTCGGCGTCCGCTACGACTACTACGCCACCGTCAAGCTCGTGCCGACCACCGACGTGCCAGTACAGATCGTGAACCTCGCGGCGCCATCGGATCTGCGAAAGATGGATTTCGGCGCCCCCCTGGATCCGCTGAAGCCGTACAACCCGGATGGATGGGTCAACGTCGGACCTCGCGCGGGGTTCGCGCTGACGCTCGATGCCGAGCGTGAAACGGTCGTGCGCGGCGGCATCGGCGTCATGTACAGCCCTCAGATGCCGGCCGTCGTGCGTCAGGGGGCCGCGCACCCGATCGTTCCCTTCAGAGTCTCGTGGAACCGGACCGAGGCGCTGGCCCGGGGCCTTCAGTGGCCAAGCTACAACGACGATCTCCGGGTCGTCGTCGAACGCGAAGCGGCGGCGAGCGGACAACCCTTCTTTTTCTCGCTGCTCGATCCCGACCTGCAGAATCCGTACTCGGTGCAGACGATGATCAACTTTCAGCGCGGGCTGGGACGCACGCTGATGGCGGAAGTCGGCTGGGTCCGCGTGGACGGCCGGAAGTTCATTCAGCAGCGTCTCTTCAACCTGGCGATCAATCGCGAGACGGGCGAGAGGCCGAATCCGTCGCTGGGCGCGCCCGGCGGCTACTACGTCGACAACGGTCAGACCTCGGAGTACAACGCCTTGCAGACGTCGATTCGGAAACGCTTCTCCAATCATTTCTCATTCGACGTCCACTACACCTTGAGCAAGGGCAGGGCAACGCAGGGCGGAGATGTCGGCGCGTACTACCAGGGGGACTTCGAGGACTTCACCCAGGACTTCTACGACCCGGAGGCGGATCGCGGTCCGACCGTGTCGGATGCGCGACACCGGGTCACTGCCGACGCCATCTACGCGCTGCCCGAGTTCCACGATCGGCATCCGCTGATTCGGTACACGCTGGGGGACTGGGAGGTGTCGGGCATCTTCTCGTCGCGATCGGGCGAGCGGCTGCTCATCACGCAGCCGTCGGGGATTCCGAACAGCCGTCCGGACTTCGTCGGCGGCAACCCGGTGCTGCCCGACTGGCACGCGACGCGGTTGTATCTCAACCGCGATGCGTTCGCGCTCGTGCCGACCAGCAATGTCACGCGAGCGACGCTGCGTCCCGGAACGGTCAAGCCCGATCAGGTCCGCGGACCCGCGTCATGGGTAGTTGATCTGTCGCTCGCCAAGGCCATCCCGATGCCGGGACAGATGCGGTTCCAGGTGAGAGCCGACATGTTCAACGTGCTCAATCGCGTGAACTACAGCGGTCCGGAGACGAACATCCTGTCGGCGTTCTTCGGTCAGATTCGCAGCGCCGGATCGCCGCGCACGATTCAGCTGGGTGCGCGTCTGACGTTCTGATGGTCTAGTCCGGGGGGCTTCGCCCCGCCGGACCCCCTACACGCTCGCTGTCGCTGGTTCGCGTTTCTCTTCAGGAGACCTCTCATGGATCGACGAGATTTCCTCAAGACCGCTGGTGGCGTCGTCATTAGCGTGTCGGCCGTCCGCAGACTGGCCGGCGCCGCCGAGGATGTATCGATCGTGATCGACCCCGCAGACCCCGTCGGATCCGCGGCGCCGGTGACATGGGCCGTCGGCGAACTGCGAACGGCGCTGGGTACACGTGGCAGCGCGGTGAATATGGTTCCGCGATTCGATGCTGCACCCGCCGGAACCCGATGCGTGGTCGTGGCGGGGGCTGGCAGTGCGGCAGCACAGTCGATTCTCAAAGCCGCCAGCGTGACGCTGCCGTCAGTTGCCGAGTCGCTGTGCCTCGTTTCCGGCGCGATCGCCGGCCGCCAGGCACTGCTGGCGTCAGGGAGCGATGTGCGGGGGGTCGTCTATGCCCTGCTCGAACTGGCGGACCGTGCCGCGTATGCGGACTCCGCTGTCGATCCGCTGATGGTGCGGACGGCAATCGTGGAACAGCCGGTCAACACGATCCGGAGCTGCGCGCGGTGCTTCGAGAGCGATGTCGAGGACAAGGCGTGGTTCTACGATCGCGGCCACTGGACCGAGTATCTCTCGATGCTGGCGGCGCACCGCTACAACCGCTTCAACCTGACGTTCGGTCTCGGCTACAACAGCGCGCGGAACGTGCCCGACGCGTATTTCTATTTCGCGTATCCGTTTCTGCTGGCGGTGCCCGGCTACGATGTCAAGGCGGTTGGCCTGTCCGACGCGGAGCGCGATCGCAATCTCGAGACGCTGCAGTTCATCAGCGACGAAACCGTCAAGCGCGGGTTGCAGTTCAACCTGGCGCTGTGGTCGCATGCCTACGAGTGGCCCAATCCCGACACGAACTACCGAATCTCGGGGCTGACGCCGGAGAGCCATGCGCCGTACTGCCGCGACGCACTGACCGCGCTCCTGAAAGCATGTCCGAACATCACGGGCCTGAGTTTCCGCATGCATGGTGAGAGCGGCATTCCTGACGGGAAGTACGAGTTCTGGGAAACGCTGTTCGCCGGGATTAAGGCCGCGGGCCGGAAGATCGATATCGATCAGCACGCCAAATCGACCGATCAGCGTCACATCGATATCGGGCTGTCGACGGGGAATCGCGTCAGCATGGTGCCGAAGTTCTGGGCGGAACATCTCGGCATGCCGTATCACCAGGCGGCGATTCGCGAGCTGGAGCGTCGCCCGGCGCGCCCTGGTGAACCGCTCAACGCCGCGACGACCCGGCGATTCCTGCGTTACGGCTACGGCGATTATCTGAAGGACGATCGGAACTTCGGCATACTGCATCGCGTCTGGCCGGGCACGCAGCGTCATCTGCTCTGGGGCGATCCCGTGACGGGCGCCGCATACGGACGCGCGTTCAGTTTCGCGGGCAGCGTCGGCGTCGAGTTGTTCGAGCCGCTTTCGTTCAAAGGGCGCATGGGAAGCGGAAAGCCGGGCGGGCGCAATGCGTACGCGGACACGTCGCTCGATCCCAAGTACGACTGGCAGAAATTCGAGTATCAGTACCGCGTCTGGGGACGACTGGTCTACAACCCGGCGACCGATGCGGACGGCTGGAGACGATACCTGCGACAACAGTTCGGACCGGCGGCAGAGCCTGCAGAGAAGGCGCTCGCCAGTGCCAGCCGTATCCTGCCGATCATCACGACCGCGCACGATCCCTCTGCGTCGAACAACAGCTACTGGCCGGAGTTGTACACGAACATGCCGATCGTGGATCCGAAGCGCGCGCAGCCCTACAGCGACACGCCGGAGCCGAAAAAATTCGGCACGGTCAGCGCGCTGGATCCGCAGTTGTTTGCCTCGGTCGAGGAATGCGCGGACGCGCTCGCCAGCGGCGAGGAGATGGCAAAGTACACGCCGCTCGACGTCGCGCAGTGGCTGGAGGATCTCGCGCGCGACGCATCCGATCAACACGCTCGCGCGCTGGCCGCGGCGCGCGACAAGCAGGCGCCGGCGCTTCGCCGCCTGCTCGCAGACGTGGCGATCCAGGCGGGGACCGGCGCGTTCTTCGCGCACAAGCTCCGAAGCGCCGTCCTGTGGTCGCTGCACGAACGCAGCGGCGATCTTGCCGCGTCGAAGGAAGCGCTGAAGGCGTATCGCGCCGCGCGCGAGGCCTGGGCGAAGATGGCGGAAGAGGCGAAGGGCGTGTACGTCGCCGACATCACGTACGGCCCGAACGCGAACATGCGCGGCCACTGGATCGATCGGCTTCCCGGCATCGACGCGGATCTCGCCGACATGGAGAAACGCCTGTCGCAGCCAGCCGGCACCACGGGGTCACCAATCGATCCGGCGATCGTTCAGCGAGCAATTACAACCGTGCTGGCGCGTCCACGACGGGCGTCGCTCGCCGCGCGCCACACGCCGGGGGGACGCTTCAATCCCGGCAGGCCGCTCGAGATTGCGCTGTCGCTCGACCGGGACGAGCGACAGACCGTCAACCTGCTCTATCGGCAGGCCGATCAGTCACAGAGCTGGCGGAGCACGGCAATGAGCTGGAGCAACGGAGCCTACCGTGGCGCAATCCCGGGCGACTACAGCGCGTCACCCTATCCTCTTTTGTATTACTTCGAGGTGCACCAGGCCGGCGGCAGCGGGATCTATCCCGGCTTCGGTCCGGACCTGTCGGGCCAGCCGTACTTCGTGGTCCGCAGCAAGCGCGCCGATTCGACGACGGCGTGAAGGAGGGAGGTCGGCAAGGACCTGTGCGCGCCTGCGCGCCCATAGGTCCGCAGCCTCCACAGGCCATCACGTTAACGCCGCTGGAGCTGAGTTCCGTCCATCATCGGATTGTCGCGCTGCCAGCCCTCGCCGACCATACGACATGATGGGGCCGCAGGCTTCGGCTGCCGCAACCAATACTCAATTGTCGGCCGGCGATCGCTTCTGTCCGATCAACTCGGTCCGGCCCGGCGCGCGTCCTGGCGACACCAGACGGAAGCCGCCCGATGGCAGCACGCATTGGACGACGCGCAAACTGGCGAAGGTCCTGGGCATCAGCCACATGCTGGTCGGGCGCGTGTGGCGACGCGCCGGCTACCAGCCGCACCGGTTCGAGCGCTACATCCTCTCCGATGATCCGCAGTTCGAAGAGAAAGCGGCCGACGTGATCGGTCTCTATTTGAATCCGCCGCAGCATGTCGTCGTCTTCGCGGCGGATGAAACGACGGCGATCCAGGCGCTCGACCGCCTCGATCCGGTGCTGACCCTCTCGCCGGGCCGCGCCGAACGCCATCGCTTTGAATACTATCGGCACGGCACCCTGTCGCTGTATGGGCGCTGAACACGAAGGCCGGGGAGATCATCGGCCAGTCGGTGCCGCGCCACACGAGCGCCGCGTTTGTCGACTTCCTGAGCGACATCGTCGCCACGCAACCGCGCCGACGGGACATTCATGTGATTGTCGATAACCTGGCGACGCATAAGACGCACGGCGTGCAGGTGTTCTTGGAGGCGCATCCGCGCGTGCATCTGCATTTCACCCCGACCTATGCGTCGTGGCTGAACCAAATCGAACTCTGGTTTGCGAAGATCGAGCGCGACCTGCTCGCGCGCGGGATCTTTAGCTCGATCCCCGACCTGGCTCGTAAGATTCGGCGATACATCACGCGCTACAACGAGCACCCGAAACCGATTCGCTGGACCTACAGTAATCCGGCGCATCGAATCACTATCGATTCACCTGATACAGTCCACTCTAGACTCTAACGTTTACGCCGGGTCTCCCTTCGTTGAGTTGTTTACGGGTTGCGCCGCGAGGACCTGGTGAAGCCTATGGAACACTTCCCGTGAGCGTAGTGGTGCGTGCTGTCCAATACCGTCGATCCCGTTTCCGCGCTGCGCCCCGACTGGGCGGCGGGATGCGCGGATCTCCGGGCGGGTCGACGTGATGGCGGCCTGCTCGATGCGTCATTCGCAGCAGGACGCGCAACTGCAGCCGATCGCAACGTACCCGCCTCGAGAACCGCGGTCTTATGTGACCGTCTTCGTTGTGGGGGCGGTGTTCGTCGCCGCGCTCACCATCGCCATTGTCGCGCTGATGGTCGCGCCGGCAGATGGCAAGCCGCGCGCAGTGGAGCACGCGGTGGAACTCGCAATCAGTGTCGGCTGACAATGCCTCAGCATTCACGGGGCGAACACCTTCATCGGCTATGCGTTCCTGATTTTCGAGCAGGGTTTCACGCAGCGCCGCCGGCAGGCTGAAGAGGAGATCGTACCGCTGGTCAGCGGTCGCTGAGTTGCGGCGGCGACCGATCTGGCACTGGTCTCCGCGCAGAAGACGGGCGGCTCCTCGCGACGCTCGAATACCAGGTCGATGGGCTCGAGCAAGCGTTCGTCGATGTGGTGACGCGCGTCGCGCCGCCGCCGCCTCACCTGCCGTTCACGCTCCGGCGTGGCTGGTCGTTCACGCGAGTCGTGATCGTGGCGATTCTCGCCGGATGCGCGGTCCTTACGGTGCTGTTCGCTCCGCGGCAGCCGATCCACGCCGTGCAGTTCGCAATGGCGTTCGTCGTCATCGCGTATGGCTGGTATTCGCGCCAACGCACCGCCCTGCGCCAAGTGACGACGTACAGGCATGGCCTCGTCGTCCACCGGGGACCGCCGGGCGACATTCGTGAAACAGTTCTTGACAGGTTTTTTCGTTTGGCTCGACAGGTGTGTCGCGCATCTCGCAGACCCACTCTCAGAGCTGCGAGGATTCGCCATGCGCGACGATTCCCGCTGCGGTGAAGTCCGAGTTCGGTTCACGTTCCGATCGCGTCACGTCGTCAGTTCTGACGCGCCAGAAATGACGATGTTACAAGGGAGTATGACGACGATCCTCTCGTCTTTCACTGCTCTCTCTGATGCGCAGCTGCTCGATCAGGTGCGCGCGCTCTCCGACCGCGAGCGGCAGGCGACCGCACAGCTCATCGCGTCGCTCGCCGAGCTCGATGCAAGACGCCTGTACCTCGGTGAAGGTTGTTCTTCGCTGTTCACGTATTGCACGCAGATGCTACATCTCTCCGAACACGCCGCATACGGCCGCATCGAGGCTGCGCGTGCCGCGAAGCGGTTTCCTCTGATTCTCGATCTGCTCGCTGATGGATCGATTACGCTCACGACGGTCTGTCTGCTTGGCCCGCATCTAACGGTCGACAACCACGCGGCGTTGCTCGACAGCGCACGGCACAAGAGCAAGCACGAAGTCGAGCACATCGTCGCGCAGATTCATCCGTCGTCAGCCATCCAGTCATCGGTGCGCAAGCTGCCCGCGCCGAAGTTGGTGGCCAGTGTGCCTGAGCCACATCTGGAATCGGCCAGCGCACCCAAAGGGGATCCGACCGAGGTCGTGCCGTCGCCACACCCGCCACCGGCACCGAAGCGTGCGGCCGTCGTCGCGCCGATTGCGCAAGAGCAGTACAACATCAAGATGACGGTCTCACGCGAGACGTTCGAGAAGTTGCGTCGCGCCCAGGACCTGATTCGACACACCATTCCTGATGCGAATCCAGCCGCAGTGTTCGATCGCGCGCTGACGCTGCTCGTGGCGGAGCTCGAGAAGACGAAGTTCGCGGCAACAGCGCGGCCGCGCACTGCTCCCGGGACCGCGAGCGGATCACGCGGATCACGCCACATTCCGGCAGCTGTCAAGCGTGAAGTCTGGATGCGCGACGGAGGCCAATGCGCGTTCATCGGCACGCATGGCCGCTGCACCGAGCGTGGCTTTCTCGAGTTTCATCACGTGGTCCCGTTTGCCGACGGCGGCGCGACGTCGACCGAGAATCTCCAGCTTCGCTGTCGGTTATGCCGATATCGGCATAAACGACATTATGCCGACTGGCGGATTATGCCGCGTAGCCGTGGTCGGCCTCGTCGACGCAGGGGCTGCACGGGATTCTACGCGGCATAATTTCAGAGGGTGCTGAGAAACGCCA
>JBKOZS010000057.1:0-8424 GCA_046726015.1 Acidobacteriota bacterium | reverse complement strand
AGGATGTTCCGCCACCGGCGCAGCCCGTGCGCGTGCTTGAAGTAATTGAGGTCGATCCTCTCCGCGAGCGTCTTGGCGGTTCGGATGCGCATCAGTATCTCAGCGCGCCAATGATGTGCGCGATGGCCAGCGCCATCAACGCAAATGACGCCGGCACGTGGACGAGCAGCCAGGCGTGGAGGACGCTGTGCATGCGCTCCTGCCGCATCAGCTGCCGCTCTTCCTCGCAGATGCTCTCGAGGTCGGAGATCGCCGCGTGCACCGACGGTGGCACGAGGGGGCGCAGCTTCTCGAACCGGCCCGCCGCCGTGGTCTCATTCGCCAGCGGGTGCCGCCTGGTGGGGTGCTGCACGAACGGGCGCATCTCCTGCACGTAGAACTCGCGCAGTGGCGCGGTCACGTCGGCGCGCATCACGGTCGCCAGTGCGGTCGCTCCTGATGCGGCCGGCGCCACCGCCACCTCGAGGCGTCCCGAGGCATCCGCGACGACGGTGTCCCCTTCGTCCAGCAGCTGCTCGCGAACTTGGCTGATCTGTTCGAAAATCGTTTCCATCGGCACATCGCGCAGAATGCGCCGCGGCATCGTGTGCTGCAGCCACGCGCCGTAGATCCCGCTCGCATAGACAATGACGAACAGCCACGTCAGGACGGACGTCAGTCCGTGCCCGAACAGGAATCCCGCGTGCAGGAGGATCAGCGGCAGGCTCAGCGCACCCAGCCAGAGATGACCGCGCATCCAGGTCTGGGTGCGGCCAATCCGCCAGATCGGGAATTTCTTGCGGAGACTGAGAAGCGTGACGAACACCATGAAGCCGAAGCCAACGATGCCGTAAGCCAGGCCCAGCGGCGTGCCGCCACCGACGCGCGATGACCCGAGTGCGTATGGCACGTATGCAACCACAGACACCGCGAGAATTGCCGCGCTCGCGATGGCCCACGACCGGTGGGAGCGATCGATAATCACGATCGGACCTCGGACCTCGAACCTCGGACCTCGGCACTCATTTGCTCGTTGCCTCAGTACCGCCGGTACGCTTCAGATCCTTCGCCGCGAACATCGTTCCGAAGAACTCCAGCGGCTCGACGCGATGGGCGGCGTCGTGCGGACACGCGTAGACGCAGCTCGGCTCGGCGTGTTCCATGCACAGGTCGCAGCCGGTGGCCTTCTTCTTCGTCGACGCAATCATCCGCGACGGCTGCTGCGGGTCGGGAATCTTGACGTCGAACGGGTGCAGGTTGAGGTTCCCGTACGGACAGTTGCGCACACAGAGGCCGCAGCCGATGCACCAGTCCTCGATGATGATTTCCATCGAGTTCCGCCGCCGGATCGACCCGACCGGACAGCCGACCATGCACAGCGGATCGCGGCACGAGCGGCACGAGGTGGCGACCAGGTACTTGTCGAACCGCAGGCCCTCGCGGACCAGCCGGGTGACGCCGTCGTGCGCGTCGGCGCACGCGCGGACGCACTGGTCGCAGCGCGTGCACTTCTCCAGGTCGAGGAGCAGCAGGCTCTGCGCTTCCATCAGGCCCTGGTTCAGGAAATCATCGATCGGGATGTTTTCGGTGGCGGCGACCCGCTGGCGGTTCTGCTCCGCGCGTTCGCGCGCGACTTTTTCGAGACCGGCGCGGATATCGGGGAACCGCGACATCATCAGCTGGAAGTCTTCGCCGGTAATCTTCACCACGTCGACGTGGTCGAGCGCGGTGCAGGTCGCCGTGCGCACGCCGCCGCCGAGCAGGCCCATCTCGCCGAAGTATGAACCGCGCCCGAGATACGTGAGCACCACCTCGCCGCCCGGATGGCGTTCGCTGACCTTCACGAACCCGAGGCGAACGAGATAGAAGGCGTCCGCCGCGTCTCCCTGGCGCACGATCACCTCGCCGGGCGAGAAGCGAATCAGCTCGACCCGGTCGCGCAGGTAGTTGACGAAATCGGTCGGCACCGAGGCAAAGACCGGCACGCTGCGCAGGTGGTTCTCGAGCGCGCGCTGGCGATACTTGCGATCGAGCTCGGCGCGGAACGTCTTGTTCTTCTGGAGAATGTCCAGCACGTTCCGCAGCATCTCGAGCACCACGACCTCGGTCCTGGCGCGAACGGTCGCGGACCGGGGATGGAAGCTCATACAGGTCATCTCGCCGAACAGTTCACCGGCGCCAAGCTCGGCGACCGGCTTGTCGTAGGGCAGGTCGACCGGCGCGTCGATTGGGATGAACCGGCGTCCGCTCTCTTCCGTTCGCGTGTGTTCCTGGCGGTCGGCAAGACGGCTGCGGATCCGGCTCAACCACCCGGCGGTGGCATCCTCCTGCTTCACGTGTCCGATGGGCGAGCCGATGAAGACTTCCACGGTTCCTTCGAGAATGTAGAACGCCGTGGATCCGAACTCCCCTTCGCGGCAGATCACCTCTCCCGGTGCAATCCGCCGCTTGACGACGGAGCTCTTGTTCAACTCGAGGAACGTGCCGCTGACTCCTTTGAAGACCGGCAGCTGCAGGATCCATTCGGGGTCGAGGGTCTCGCCGGGAAGCTGCGCGTCGACGACCCGCTTGTTCGTGAGCGCGCCCGTCGGGCACGAGACCATGCACTCGCCGCACGACACGCAGGTCGAGCTCCCCATCGGCAGATCGAGATCGAAGCCGACGTGCGCCGTGTAGCCGCGTCCGCTCCGGCCGATGACGTTGTTCTTCTTGACCTCGTCGCAGCCGCGCACGCAGCGATCGCAGAGGATGCAGGCCTCGTGATCGACGGCAATACTGAGCGACGAATCGTCGCGCCCCCGCGGCGACAGCCGCCGCGCGTAGCGAGGCTCCGCCACTCCCGCGGCCCTGGCCATCGCTTCCAGTTCGCAGTCGCCGCTGGCCTGCTGGCGGGCGCAGGGCGACGGGTGATCCGCCATCAGCAGCTCGACGAGGGTCGTTCGGGCCTGCACGACCGGCGCGGTGTTCGTCTTCACCTTCATGCCGGGGTCGCATTCGCGGATGCACGCCGCCGCGTAGACACGGGCGCCGACATCGACCACGCAGACGCGGCAGACGCCGACCGGCGTCTGGTTCTGCTGGTGACACAGCGTCGGGATGGGGATGCCGTGCGTTCGCGCGGCATCGAAGATCGTCGTGCCGCGCGGGACCGTGACCTCGCGGTCGTCGATCGTGAGCGTGACCTGGTTGCTCACGCGGTCCCCCTGAAGCAGACGCCCGCCGGGCACACGCCCTTCGCGTGCGCGTCGACTTCGTCAGGGAAATGCTTGAGGACCGAGGCGATCGGCACCGGAACGACCTGGCCCAGGCCGCAGATCGATGTCTGGCGCATGGCATGCGACAGATCTTCGTAAAGCACCATGTCGTTCGGACCGCGGCGGCCGCGCGTCCATTCCGTCAGGAGGTCGGCCAGCTTCATGGATCCGACGCGGCACGGCACGCACTTGCCGCACGATTCGTTTCGAAAGAAGCGCACCGCGTTGAGCGCCATGTCCAGCATGCACGCGCGGTCGTCGCACACGACGATTGCGCCGGACCCGACGGTCGCACCCGCCTGCGTCATGGCGTTCCAGTCGAGGGGAAGGTCCGCCATCCGCGCGGGAAGGTAGCCGCCGGCCGGACCTGAAGGAGCAAACGACTTGAACGTGCGGCCCGGCGCGACGCCGCCGGCGAGTTGTTCGATCAGCTCACGATAGGGAATCCCCATCTGCACTTCGAAGACCCCGGGGCGCGTAACGTCTCCGCTGACGCCAACGAACTTCACTCCCGCCGACCCGTTGCGCCCGGCGCTCTTGAACCAGTCGAGACCGCGCGCGAGGATCACCGGTACGAAGAAGAACGTCTCGACGTTGTTGATGACGGTGGGCTTTCCCCAGAGACCGCCGCCGTGCTGGCCGGGAAAAGGGGGCTTGTTGCGCGGCTCCGCGCGCCTCCCTTCCATGGCTTCGAGCAGGGCGCTTTCCTCACCGCAGATATAAAGCCCCGGGCTGACGAACACCTCGAGATCGAACGACAGGTCCGATCCCATCACGCCGCTGCCGAGAATACCCTCGCGATAGCAACGGTCGATCTCGTGCTGAAGAATGTGCTCCTGGTCGGTGTACTCGTGGCGGATGTAGATGACGCCCTGCCGCGCGCCGGCCACGAGGCCGCCGAGGATCATGCCCTCGACGAGCAGGTGCGGCGCGTTCGTCATGATGTGCCGGTCCTTGATCGTGCCCGGCTCGCTCTCGTCGGCGTTGCAGACGATGTATTTGGTGTCGCCGGGCTGGTTGCGGACCAGCTCCCACTTCATGCCCGTCGGGAAGCCCGCTCCGCCAAGCCCGCGCAGGCCGCTCGCCTTCAGCGTCGCAATCAGGCCGGCCCAGTCTTTGGACTGTACGTAATTCCGCAGGACGCCGTACTGCGGTCCACTGCGATACGGGTCGCACTGCACGGCCGACCGCTCGGGATGACGCTTCCGTGTCGCGAGTTGTTCGGGCGAGGCGCCGGCAAGCGCAGCGTCGATGAGCGCCGACGCTTCCGCTTCGCTCACCCGCTCGAAAATCTGATCGTTGACCGCAATGGCCGGCGCGAGATCGCAGCGGCCCAGGCAGGACACGTGCTTGATGTTGACGTCCTGCCCCTGGAAGCGCGCGGTCAAGGTCTCGCGAAGCGCGTTCCCACCGTAACGATGGCACGACATGTCACCGCATACGCGCACCTCGGCGCGCGCGGGAGGCTTCAGAAAAAAGTGCGGGAAGAAGCTCGCAACGGCCTGAAGACGATAGAGCGGCACGTCGAGACGGTTGGCCAGCGCACGCAGTTCACCCTGCGGGAGATAGCCATGGGCGCGCTGGATGGCACGAAGCTCGTCGAAGATGGGGGTCGTTGGCGAACGCGGGGGCACGGGCAACGGAATATACCAAATTTTCTGATATAACCATCCGCCATGCGTTCAGTGCGGTCCCTCTCTGCGGTAGCTGCGGCTGCCGCGATGTTCCTGGCGGCTCTCACAATTTCACTTCGAGCCAGCGTTCCGGCATCAATTGAGTCACCAAACGCGATGCCTTCCGTTCCCCGGCAGGCTGCAGGCACCGACGGAAACAACTTCACGGGGCCGGGATCCTGCAGCGCGGTGGCCTGCCATGGCTCGATTCGGCCAGTCGCCGGGAGCCGCATTCTCCAGACCGAATACAGCACGTGGGTGTCGCAGGATCGCCACGCGCGCGCAACGGAAGTGCTATCGAACGAAGTCTCGGTCCGCATGGGGCGCATCCTCGGGATTGGCCGTCCGGACCAGGCACAGAAGTGTCTCGTCTGCCATGGGCTCGACGCACCGCAGGCTCAGCGTGCGCGGAACTTCATGACGGAGGGTGTCAGCTGCGAAGCCTGTCACGGGCCCGCGACCGGCTGGCTTGGGTATCACGTCACAAAGGACGCCAGGCACGAGGAATCGGTCCGACGCGGGATGTACGACACCAAGGATGTCGTGAAGCGAACCGAGAAATGCCTCACCTGTCATTTGGGCACCGCCGAGAAGTGGGTCGACCACGAGATGATCGCGGCGGGACATCCGGACCTCGTGTTCGACCTCGAGGCATTCAGCGCCGCGATGCCGCGTCACTGGCGTGAGTCGACCGACGCCGACGCATTCCGCCCGGTTCGGACCTTCGCGGTGAGTCAGCTCGTCCACCTGCGATCGAGCCTCGATCGCCTGTCGCGTCGCGTCAAAGGGCCGGTGTGGCCGGAGTACGCCGAGCTTGACTGTTTCGCGTGTCACCACAGCCTGACGCGCGCGGAAGACAGCTGGCGCCAGGCGCAGGGCTACGAGCAGCGCCCGCGGCCGGGCAATCCGCCACTGAACGTCTCACGTTGGGTGACGGCGCGCCGCGTGCTCGAAGTGCTGGACCCGCAGGCCGCCGGCGAGCTCGATACGGTGATGCCGAAGCTGGTGATTGAATCCAGCCGGCTGCGTGTCAAAGAGGATGACGTCCTGGCCCTCGCCAGCCAGGCGCGGGGCATCGTCGATCGCGGCGTCGCGCGTGCGATCGCGTCGACGCCGAGCGCCGAGTCGACATCACGCCTGCTGCGCGCGATGTTTGCCGACGCCCCCGAAATCGCCGAGCGCGGAGAGCGCGCCGCCGAACAGGCGGCCATGGCAGTAGAGACGCTTTCGTCGGCCCTCGCCCGTTCGCGCGGCCAGGATCCCGCCTCGACGAAGGCGACCTTCGCCGAGTTGTTCCAGCAATTCGAGTCGCCGAGCTCGTACGACCCGCGCCGATTCGTTGCCGCTATGAAGAAGGTGCAAGGCGCTGTGGGCGGAACGCAGCCCTGAGCCCTGAGCCCTGAGCCCTAAGCCATTTCCACCAAAAACAGGTGCGCCGCGCCCGCCGCGAGGCGCACGTACAAACCATCCTCCAGGTCCCTCCTCGCCCACCGGTATCGCTGGTCCGACAACTGATCGTTGAACGAGAAGGCCGCGGCATGCGGCATCGCGCCAAGCTGCACGAACCCCTGGGCCTCGTGATTCGACACGTTGGCGGCAATGACGGCGTGGGCGGTGCCCTTTCGCCACGAGCACGCGACGAGGTCGTCGTACGTGGTGTCGCCGGCGCCATACACGCCAAGCAACTCCCAGGTGCCGTCGTGAAAGAGCGACGTGTTCGTCGTGCGGAGAATGCGGGCGTAGAGCTCCTGAACCTGCGGGTTCGCCGGTTCGTCCGGCCAGCGGCCAAGCTGTACTGGTGGTTTGGTGAGTGCCCCGTCCAGCTGCCCGTCGTAATAGAACCGCATGCCGGGTGCGGTGAGCGCAACCGCTGCGGCCGCGGGGAGCCGGGAACCGAACGTCGCCGCCGCGCGGGCTTCGTCGTGGTTCTCGAGAAATCGTGCGAGCTTTGCGGTGAACGACGGGTCCGCCTGCAGGTGCCCGCGGACGTCGCTGCCAGACCCGTGGTGCAGCCGATCGAGCAGCCGCTTGTCGTACGTGTAATCGAATCCCTGCTGCTGGAGCTGCCATTCGCGATCCCAGTAGACCTCCGCAAGGTAGGTCAATTGCGGCACCCGACGAGTGGCCTCGGGCCAGAACTCCTGCGGCGGCGCGCTCCAGAGCAGATCGATCGTGTGACCCCACGTCTGCTGGAACACGTCGTTCAGCACGAGCATGGCCATGTCGCAGCGCACGCCGTCGGCGTGCTGGGCGATCGCCCGCAGCACACCGATCATGGCGTCGCGCGTCTCTGGGTTGAAGTAATTGAGCTGCGCGACGTCCCGCCACGGCGCGAAATACGGATCGCGCCCGCAGGCGATGAAGTGCACCGTATCGCCCATGTCGATCGGGTGGAAATTGTCCGGAGTGCGGCGGAAATCGTCGAGCGTGCCCTCGACATACAACTCCGGCCGGGACTGTACCCATTCGTGATCGAAAGCGGTGTGGTTCGGCACGAAATCCAGGAACAGCGACAGGCCGCGCCGCCGGAGCGCCGCGCGCGCGCGATCAAGACCGTCCCATCCGCCCATGCGCGCATCCGGCTCGTAGGCCTGGATGCAGTAAGGGGAACCGGGCATGTCCCGCATCGACCATCCCGGCAGCACACGATCGTATTCCTTCAGCAGTCCGGGATCGGTGCGCGCGATCAGCCGCCCGATCGCGCTGCGGTGCCAGACGCCCATCAGGTAAACGATGTCGAAACCGGCCTGGGCGATCCGGTCCCATTCCTCGCCAGGAACGTCGGCAAGCGTGATCCGGCGGTCCGCCCGGCGCGAGAGCCGGTCGAGCCAGGGCCACGCACTGATCTCGTAGAGGTGCGGGTGCGTTCTCATAAGTGGCGGGATACTCAACCATAAAGCGGAGGCACAAAGGGTGCATTTTTAGATGCCGGAGGGTCCATGGCCAACAACGACCAGAAGAGCCGTGACGCGACGGCGCACGATCACCCGCTCGACGAGCGAGATGTGACCCCGCCGCATGGTGACGAACTGCTTCGGGAGGGGAGCTTCGGGCGCACGGACCGCTACACGACCAAGGATGATCCGGACGCGGAAGAGCCGGTTACGCAACCGAAGAGCCTGATCACGGATCCGGACGAGCTCAGCGCGGACGCGCGGCGCCGCCGCATGGAAGAGATCGATGATGCGGCAGCCGACGAGGCGCGGATGGCGACGCGTAAGCGCGATCGCAGCGCGGACTAGCACTGGCAGGCTGTGAAATGCACAGCCTGCCTGTCAATGACGAATGGCGAATGCCGAATGCCGAAAGGCGTCCCACAACGTCAGCATTCAGCATTTGGCATTCGGCATCGACACCGCGCGGCCAAGTCTACACACTCGCCGCGTCCGGATGCACCCAGGGGCTTCTGTATGGCCGCCGTAACAGCCGGTTCGCCTCGTCGTCGCCAACCACCTGCCCCCTCACGTGATCCCACTGCAGCGAGCGGCCGAGGGCCATCGAGAGGTTCGCCAGGATGC
>JBKOZS010000056.1:0-11855 GCA_046726015.1 Acidobacteriota bacterium | reverse complement strand
GATATAGGCGTTCAGAGGGAGTGCCGAGATCGATGCCGATGACCTCGGGTTGACCCAGCCGCTGGTCGGGTAGAAGGAGGCCGTGAACGGTCGTCCGACCCGACGCAAATTTCTTACCAAAATGCGACGCTCGTTCGGGTCGCACGGTCCGAATCGCTCACGGGGATCCGATCCTGAGCCGATAGCGTGGCACCACTGACCGTCGCATTTTGGCTGTCAGCCCGGCGTCTGGTGCCGATGCTGTTAAAGTGAGTCGATGTCTGCCCCAGACATGCTCGCCGAAATCCTCCGTCTTCCCGTTGAGGAGCGGCCCGACGCAGCCTCGATCCGGAAGTCGAGGCCGGCGCTGCACGCCTGGAATGCCGAAATCACGCGTCGCAGCGCGGAGGTCGACGCGGGCACCGCGGAGACGATGACGGTCGACGAATACAGAGCACACGTGCGACAGCGACGCGCCGCTCGTGCGCGTCGATGAATCTTTGCATCTACCGCCTCGCGGTTGACGAGATTGATCGTGAGGCTGACTACTACGAATCGCGACAACCCGGTCTCGCGACCGAGCTTGAGGATGAGATCGAGGCGGCGTTCTCGTTGATTGTTCAATGAGGCCGGTGGGAGATGTTCAAGAAGGCCCACTCTCCAAGCGAACGACAAGCTGGGGAACGTACACTTCGGTCGGATCACCAGCACGAGGTTTGCCTCGCGTGAGATTCCGTTCGGGCGCGATTTCTCTTTTGAACCTATGTGCATCGGCCACTGCCCGGGACCGCGCTGTCGGAGGCCCGACCAGCGCAGTGTGGCCCTGTTCAGAGGATGTAGACGCGGCGGAACCCGCCACGTTCAGTGTCCGAGGCAGAGCCCATGAGCGATCAGCCCGACCAGGATCCCGTTTACGTTCCGGGACATTCGGACGATGAACGCGAGCGACTCATAAATCAGTCCCGTTTTCTTGGTCCTTTAACTGAGCAAGTTTTTCTCAGCGCAGGGATGAACGTCGGCATGCGGGTGCTTGACCTTGGGTGCGGCGTAGGTGACGTCTCGTTTCTGGCACGCAAGCTTGTTGGCCCATCGGGAACGGTTATAGGTGTAGACAGATCGGCTGAAGCACTTGCGATCGCGCGCAAACGCGCCTCTGCCGATAACTTTCAGAACGTTATCTTCATCCAGGGCGAGATCGACCGGATCTCTTTGGATCAGCCTGTTGACGCAGTTGTCGGCCGTCTTGTTCTGTTGTATCAGGGCAATCCTGCCGCGACCCTTCGCGTCGCGGCTGCGTACGCGCGAACCGGTGGCCTCGTCGCCTTTCAAGAGTGTGACTTCAGTAGCGGTGGTCAATCCCTACCGCTTTCCCCGCTGTTTGAGCGATGTGCTCACTGGATTCGGGAAACGTTCCGGCGTGGCGGCATAGACCTGCAATTGGGACTGAAGCTCTATCAGATATTCATCGCGGCGGGCCTGCCGGCGCCGCAGATGATTATCGGGGCGCGTGTTGAAGGTGGACTGGATTCTCCTGCCTACGAGTACGCGGCACAGACCGTCCGTAGCCTGTTGCCGATGATGGAGCGCTTTGGCGTGGCCACGGCGGACGAAGTGCAGGTCGATTCGCTCGCCCAGCGCTTACGCGATGAAGTAGTGGCTACAGGCGGAGTTATTGTGTTTGCAAACCTCGTGGGCGCTTGGGCGCATAAGCCGCACTGAGACCAGAACCGAGGCGCGGCCTGACGTGCTGCGACCGACGAGCTGCGCGGCGTCCGCGGTGGATCCAGCGAGCACGCGGCTGCGGCAATCCAGTTTCGGCGGTCGCATTCTGCAACCCAAAAGGGCGCCGATCTGCGATGGTCTCGTGATTTCCTTCGCGCAGGCGAAGACCGTGGGTGAGTAAATACCTGTCACGCCGGAGGTCGCGAGCTGCGTGCTGATCTCCGTCGTTTCGTGGTGAGGGAATCAGGTCGCCACGCTCGTGAGCTCTGCGAGCAGAGTGGGTATGAGTTCCGATACGGTGGGATGGATGTGCATCGCGCGCCGGAGGACCGAATACGGAGCTTTCGCGTACATCGAATCCAGCACGCAATGGATGGCTTCGTCGCCGCCGGTTCCGAACACCGCAGCGCCGAGGATCTCCTGTGACTGCCCGTCAACGACAATCTTCATGACACCGTTGGTCTCCGCTTTTTCGATCGCGCGAGCGACGCGAGTCATGGGGAACTTTGCAACCAGCACCGTGTGTCCGCGATCCCGGGCTTCAGTTTCCGTCAGGCCGGCACGGCCGAGTGGCGGGTCGATGTAGAGCGCATGCGCGGGAATTCGCTCGGAAACCCCGCGACTCGTGCCGTCCAGCAGGTTGGACGCGACGATCTCGAAATCGTTGTAAGCCGTGTGTGTGAAGGCGCCTTTGCCATTGCAATCGCCAAGGGCCCACACACCTTCAACGTTGGTTTCCAGTCGATCGTTGACCGTGATGTACCCACGCTCATCGCGTGAGATGCCGGCCGCCTCAAGTCCCAGATCGTCCGTGTTCGGTCGACGGCCCACCGCGAGGAGCAGATGCGTGCCGTCAATCGACGGACTGCCTTCTCCGCATTCGACATGGGCGGTCACAGCACCCGCATGTCCACTCACCTGAATGCAACGAGCGTTCAGGCGCAGATTGATCCCTTCGGAGGTGAACACCTCCTGAATCGCGGAGGAGATGTCCGGATCTTCACGCTGAGCAAGGCGTGATCCCATCTCGATGATCGTCACTTCAGACCCGAAGCGGCGAAACATCTGCCCGAATTCCAGTCCGACATAGCTACCGCCGATGATGACCAGGTGCGGCGGTACTGCATCCAAACTCATCATCGAGCTGTTTGTTAGGAAGGGAACCTGGTCGACTCCCGGCATCGAAGGCGCGGCTGCGCGTCCGCCGACGTTGATGAAGATGCGATCCGCCGCCAGGATCTGATTCTCGACCGCGACTTCTTTGGCGGCCTTGAATCGAGCGTGTCCGACGTAGACATCGCACAGGGGCAGGCTGCGGAGCATCTTCTCGAGGCCGATGCGTGACCGTTCGGCAATCGCGTCCTTCCTGGCTTTGACGCGCTTCATGTCGACGCGAATGTCACCGTCGATCTCCACACCGAAGTCGCGCGCTCGGCGTGCCACATGCGCGGCGTACGCGCTGGCAACCATCGCCTTTGTTGGAGTGCAGCCGGTATTCACGCACGTGCCACCGAAGAGATGGCGCTCGACGACAGCAACCGAGATGCCGCCGTCGGATAGTCGCCGGGCCAAAGCCGGCCCTGCTTGGCCGGTGCCGATGATAATCGCGTCGTATCTGTGCGTCATGGACCAAGCATGGGCGACCGAAGCGCGGTCGTCCATCAGATCTTGGTATCACCAGCTAAACGGTCGAAACGGCAGAGGTGGATTGACTGCCAACGACCGACACCATCGTCCAATAGATTTGCATTCACCGAGGTGGTCAAATGATCGGCCGCACGCGCGGGATTCTCGTCCCCACTTGAATCGGTGACGAATGGTCGCCATCTTGAGACGGCCAACGGCTGTCTCGAAGGAGCACGCATGTCGACGATCCACCTCCACCAGACAACCAGCGCGACGCCCGAGCAGTTCCTCGCCGGGCTCACTGACTTCGGGCCGGGCCGCTCGAAGCTCTTTGGCAGAAGCGCCGACCAGTACCTCAAGGTGCATCACCGTGGCTCGTTTGAGGCCGACGTCACGGAGGGCTCCGGCGGCATCTGGGAGCGCCTGCATTATGACTGGTCCGATCCCAATCGCATCGTCATGAGAACCACCGACTCCAACCTGTGGGGAGGAAGCTCGGGCCACACGTACACCTTCACGCGGCGGCGGGACGGAACGACCGACCTGGACGCGGTCGTGGTACGCGACGGCAAGAACTTCAAGGGACGGGTGCTCGCGTTCGTGCTCAGGATCTTCGGTCAGCGCGTCCTGGGAACGGAGCTGGCCAAGACCGTCAAGGCCATTGAAGCCCGCAATGGCGACGCACGAGCGACGCCACGCACGAACTGAGCGACGCCGCCGCGGAATTCGAAGGCGCCGTCGTTGCGTCTCTCAGGAACGCCAATGGAAAAGGTTCGCCATTCGCGCATTCCTGCGCCACCGCGCGAAAAGCGCCGTTAACGGGTGGCATCACTGTTTGCCAGGAGGGTAATCGTATGGCTAATTCTCAAGCCGTGCAGACGACCGATGTCGTGTTCACGTTCGCCTTGAGGCGCCTACCATTGCCATTGACTCAAACGCCAGCCAATTCCCTCAATTGCGAGTGCCCCGAAATAACCCGGAGCAGGTTGAAGGGTATAGAGCGACCAACGCTTGGCTGGAAGGACACCGTGTGGCGCTCGATACAGGTCGACGGGCGTACGCGCAGGATCGGTTGTCACGGGAACAGAAAAACTATTCAACGGTATTGCCAGGCCCTCGCCGCGGGCCTTCAGGTAAGCCTCCTTCTTCGTCCAACAATTGAAAAAGGCTTCGGCGTAGAGATGGCTCGGGAGAGCGTGCAAACAGTCGATTTCAACTGCTGAGAAGAAGCTCTGCGCGATTTCGGCGTAATCACATTGCGCCCGCATGCATTCGAGATCAACGCCGACGTTCGAGTCAGCGGCGATCGCGATGAGGGCAAGACCGGCTGAGTGAGAAAGATTGAATTTGAGCCGGCTGCCGAACACAGGGCTGAGGTCAGGCTTGCCGAACGCGTTGTATGCAAACGTTATGTCGCGGGGGTTTGTCCGGAGATAGCGCGCCAGGACGTCACGCAGCACTCCGTGCGCCACAATGAACCGCTGCCGATCGCGCTCGAATCGAAAACGTGAGCTCCGGTTACGCTCGTCAGACGTGAGGGTCGTGTAGAGGCGAGCGGACGTTTCAGGCGGAACGTCCAGAGTGGCGCGCCAACAATGCACTTCGTTGGGCGCCAGTTGAAAGGAGCCCGCCGGTGACGGCGTGAGCGACATTGTCGTCCTCAGCTGGCGGTCACCCGCTGCCTTCCAATTACTGCCCTTGTGCTTACTCGCATCGGCTGACGCTGCCAATAGGTCAGCGATCTCCACAGCCATTCGATCGGGCCAAACTGGAATCGCCGCAGCCACCACACGCTCAGCGGAATCTGGATGAGCCAGATAATAATTGTAAGGAGCAGGCCAAGAGATGGTCTGACCTTGCAGAAAAGGGCGAGGCCGTAGCTATAGAAGATCGTGGTGCAGATGACCGACTGAAGCAGATAGTTGCTGAGCGCCATGCGCCCGACCGACGCAAGCGGCGCCAACCGCCGCCTCCAGGTCTCACCTTGAGTCAGGAGAATAATGGTTGAAGCATAGAAGAAACTCATTGCTGGAGCGGCAAAGACCCGGCACATCCTTCCCACATTCTGCATGACCGAAGTGGCCCACGGATCAGACTCTCCGATTACAAACACCGCGCTTCCCGCTACGCCAATCATCACCCCCCACCTTTGCACTCGCCGGATGAACGCCAGATGCGTGGAGACATCGTGAAAGATCCCGCGCCGTCCAGCATATAATCCGAGCAGGAAGCCTACGAGGATATAGGCATCATCGCTACCTGGCAGTAGCTCCCCCAGGCCGCCCGCTCTGAATTTGATCATCTCCGCATAGGTTCCGCGCGAGTAAACACGCCGGGCTTCTTCGATGGTCTGCCGATCTTCAGCCAGATCCTCATACTGGATCCAGTTCATCACGTACGGGTTCACCTGGCCGGTGATGGCGTAGCGTGTGGTGAAGCCAAAGAACAGCAATGGAATGCAGAGAAAAATCCCTGCCCAGACCAGCAGTGTTTTGAGCGAGCGGCGGAGGAAGAGAAGCAAAATAAAACCATCCGTCGCATAAGCGTGCAGGATGTCGCCATCCCACAACAGCAGAAAATGCGCTATCCCGATCAGAAACAAGACGCATAACCGGCGCAGGTAGAGGGGAAGAAAGCGCGCTCCTCCCGCTTCCGCGCGCATCATCTGCACCGCCAGGCCCAGACCAAAGAGGAAGGCGAAGAGGGTGATGAACTGTTGGTCCGCGAAGAAGAGGATCAGCGTTTCCACCGACCGATCAACCATGTTCGGCCAAAGCTCGTGCGCGGGCAGACCTTCAGGCAAGCTGAAGCCGCGCATACTCAAATTAACGATGAGGATTCCAAGAATCGCTACGCCGCGCAGAATGTCTATGGTCTCGATGCGCTCTTGGCGAAGAACTGGCCCGATCGCGGGCGGCGATGCGATAGTGGGGGGTAATGCTGACATAGTCGTCCTCGGAAATCTGCGCTCCGTAGTGACGGGGTGAGAGACATCGCAGTCGTCGTCAGCTGGCGGTCACCTCGATCGTCGGCGAGCAGTCGGCCAGGTGCACGGCGTCAGCCATCGCGACGAGTACTTCGCGCGGTCCCTCGAAGGGCTCTCTGCCGTGCGCGGTGCGGAGGTTGTCTACAAGCATCAGGTCGCCTGCCTGCCACGGCTCGCGGACAGTGTTCGCTTCGTAGGCCTGGTTGATCACCTGCACGACGTCGGCGCCGATTGCCTCGCCGTTGCCGAAGCGGGTATTGAACGGCAGCCCATCCTCGCCGTAGTTGTCCACGAGGTACTCGCGCACCTCCGGGTCTATCGTCCACTCATTGAGAAATGCGATTTGGTTGAACCAGCACCGCTGTCCGCTGCGCGGATGATGCACGACGACGCTGCGGCGCTGCCATGTGCGCAGCGCACCATCGGGCTGCCACTCGAACTTGATTGCGTTGGCGCGGCAGTAACTTTCGATGGCGCGATGGTCGTCGGTGCCGAATGCGTCAGTGAACGACGACCCGAATTCGTCGTTGTAGTTGCGGATCAGCATCCAGCCGACCCGCTCGAACCGTTCGATCAACTCGCGGGGCAGGGAGTGAAATACGCTCGGCGAGTCGGCTACCGGGGTCGCGCCTCCATCAGTTGGCGCAACCAGGCACGCGAACAGCATGAGGCAGGGGAATTCGAGCCGGTAGCTGAGTTCGTGGTGCACACACATTGGCTGGTTCGGCGGCCATTTCGATGAGGAGTACACGCCGTGTGAGTAGTTGCGCCGGGCGGCGAAGCCCTCCTTCTCGATCATGAGACTGCCTAGCTGCCGAAAGACGGCTTCGGTCTCGGCCACGTCGCGCAAGCTGAGACCGCGAACGAGCAGCGAACCGTGCTCGACGACCGCGGCGCGCAACGCGTCGCGGTGCTCGGCCACCCAGCGTGGCGCGTCGACGGCTCCGTCGACGGGCAGTATTGGTGGCTTGCCGGGTTGCAGATCCACGTCGAGCAGAGTGGTCGGGGATGAGGACGACATCTCGATCTCCTTGCAGTCGCTGCCGCTCAAGACGAAGCCAAACAGTTTCTCGGAACTGGGATCGCTTGGACGTCCCGTTGGGACCTGCCGTCGATCAGCATGGCCTGATCGGCGAGGATCGGGTGAGCCGTGAGATCCTTGAACGACACCGCACGGTCGAGAGCGATCGCCAGCTTCAGCGCCGATAGTGACGTTCCGCCCAGGTCGAAGAACTGATCCCGTCGGCCGATCTGGTCTTTCGGAATGGCGAGCACCTTAGCCCACGCGGCCGCCACCCGCTCCTCTGTCGCTGTCCTCGGCCTGTCGTAGTGCTGCTCGGCGACATCGAGCTCTCTGGCGAGCGCCGCTAATGCCTTCCTGTCGATCTTGCCGTTGTCGGTCAACGGCATGTTTTCCCGCCAATGGAAGGCCGAAGGGACCATGTACTCTGGCAGCGACTCACTTACCTGGTCGCGCAGCGCGCCGGCATCGAGCGGCCGCTGGCCCGTGTAGAAAGCGACCAGACGTTTGGTGTGGTCGACCGCCTCCGTGACCACGACTGCGGCGGCCCGGATGCCAGGCAGTCGCAGCAGCGTGTTCTCGATCTCTCCGATCTCGATCCGGAAGCCGCTGATTTTGACCTGGGTGTCCCGGCGGCCAAGAAACTCCAATTTGCCGTCGGGCAGCCACTGGCCATAATCGCCGCTCCGGTACAATCGTTGGCCTTCGCGGTACGGATCGGCCATGTAGGATCGCCGCGTGCGCTCCGGATCATTGATGTACCCACGGCCGACACATACCCCCGAGAAGACGATCTCGCCTGGTGCGCCGAGCGGTACCAGCGAAAGGTGCTCGTCCAGAACGTAGACGGACACATTGTTAATGGGACGACCTAGCGGAACCCGTCCCCGGTCGGGCACCCTATCCATGACCTCGTGATTGGTATCGTCAGAGGTCTCGGTAAGTCCGTACGCATTGACCAACTTGATCGCAGGCTGGGCCGCGAACCAGCGCTGCGCGAGCTCCTTCTTCAGTGCCTCGCCAGTAACCAAGACGCACCGCAGATGCGGCAGCTCGCGTGGGTGCTGCGCCAAATAGCTCAGTACGACTTCGAGATAGGACGGCACGACCTGAACGAATCCCACCCTGCCGTCGACGATCGTGTCGACGAAACGCTTGGCGTCCAGAATCACGTCCTGCTCGACCAGCAGCGTCCGCCCCCCGACCAAAACCGCAGACAGCAACTGCCAGAGCGAGATGTCGAAGCACTGGGGTGCGGTCTGCGCCACCACATCTCCCTCGCCGATGCCCAGATCATGGATTTTGGCGCTGAGATGGTTGAGCATGCCCACGTGTTCGCACATCACACCTTTGGGCTCACCAGTGGACCCAGAGGTGAAATAGATGTACGCGAGCTGGTCGGAGGTGACACGGATCCCGACATCAGAGTCGGCAGCATCCGGATTGGAGGCCGCGTCGATATTCAGTGTTTGGACTCCGGACAGCGACGCGAGCGCGTGGTCGAGCGTAGTCGTGCTGCCCTGTTCGATCAGCACGAGCCGGCACTCGGCCCGCGAAAGCATTCTCGCGATCCGATCGGGCGGGAAATGCGGTTCAATCGGAAGGTAGGCGCCACCCGCCTTGAAGATCGCAAGCACCGCGGCCATCCACTCCAGGTTGCGCTCGGTCACGACGGCAACAACGCCTTCGGGGCACAGTCCCTTCGCCAACAGCGCTCGTGCCAGCCGATTGGCGCGGGCGTTCAGCTGCCGGTACGTCCACTGCCTGTCGCCCTGCACGGCCGCGATGGCATCCGCGTGTGCCCGCACCTGCTCCTCGAACAGCTCGTGGACTCGGCGGTCCGGCAGCGTTGTGGGCGGTCCGGAAAGGGCGTGGAGCTGGAATCGCAACTCGCCGGGAGAGAGCAGACTCTGATGCTCGTGTTCAGCATCTAAGTTGGCGGCGATCAACCTGAGAGCGGTGAGGTGATAGCCGGCGATCCGCGCGGCGTACGACGCGTCGAGCACGTCGGTCCTGTAACGCAGCTTCAACACGACCCCTTCGCGTTCCACCATCCCAACCCTCAGCACGGTGTGCTCAGCGAGCTCGCCCGGTCCGTAGGCGGCGCGGTCGAACACGGTCTCGAACAATGGCTTGGTGAGGCCCAGCTCCCGTTTTAAATCCTCGACCGGGAAGTTCGCGTGCGACAGCAGTTCCAGCTCGGCTCGATGAGTATCCTGTAGCATCCGCCGCCAGGAGCGCGCGGCCGTTGTCATGCGGAAGAGCAACGGTGGACGACGATCGCTGGCGACGTAGCCGGTCGACACGCCGCGCTCACCCGACAGCGCGCCAAGTACCTTCGCGTGTGCAGTGAGCAGCACGGAGCTGAATGACACGCCCTGCTCATAAGCCAGCCAGTCCAGTGCCGCCACGAGGCGGTCCGGGATTCTCGTGACGTGTTCGCCAACCTTCGCGCCGATATCTGGCGAAGGTTGCCCGCCGGAGCCTTCGCGAAGGCGGGCCGGCGCTCCGGCTGGCAAGCCGGCTACCGGCTCACGAGTCCACCGCGGGATGCCGGTGAACGTAGCGGCCAGCAGCGTGCGCCGCCAGAACTCGCGGTCGTGCTCCGCAGTGGTCACCGTGTCATGCTGACTGATATTGCTCATCTCACAGGTTCCCGACGATCTCGGCCTCTATCAGAAGGCGGCCGCCTCGCCTTCGTGGATGTTGGCGACGGCTCCGAGCCTACGGGGCGCGCGTCGCGAAGCGTCACCGGTGCCAGCGTCGACGAGGTGTCGAGGGGCGAGTGCTCGTCGGGCAGGACCAGCGTAACTTCCTCGCCGGGCATGACGTCCGCAAAGGCGGAGAGATCGAGCGTGACGACATGCTCGTGATCGAGCAACTTGCCGACCTTCCTGCCGCGGATCAGATAGGTGACGTCGTCTCTGGGTATGTAGCCGAGCAGGCCGACCTTGGTGGCGTGAGGCAACGTCACCTTGCAGCCGTAGTCGACGCACCAGCCCTCGGGGAGCGTCTTGGTCTGCAGGATATGGGTCGTCCAGTGATAGTTCATGTGCTCCGGCGACGGGTTCTCGAACAGCATTGTGCCGATCCGCATCATGTCGAAGTAGACCGGCGTGAGGCCGGAGTGCAGGGCGTCGCTCGCGCCGGCATGGAGCAGCGCATCGCGGCCGATCCCCTCGGCACGGATCGCCGCGACGACCTCGTCAAAGCGACGCTTCTGGAGCGCGGTCTTGTTGGTGATATCGTCGCGTTCTAGCGGCACGAGATCGTCCTTGCCGAGGCAACAGAAGTGGGTGGCGATGCCGCGAAGGCGCAGCCGTCTGTTCGCGTGTACGGCGCGCGCGATCGGCAGCGCTTCGTCGGGCGTGACGCCCTCGCGCGAGAGGCCGGTGTCGATCCACAGGTGGACGTTCAGCGGGCGGGCGGCCGACCCGAGCAGTCGCTCCGCCTGATCGACCCACTCGAGGCTGTAGGCGGCGGGCTCGAGATCGTAATGCACGAGCTCGGGGACATGGGAGGCCTCGGTCAAGTAAAGGACCATGATCGGAGTCGTGATGCCGGCATTGCGCAGCGCGATCCCGTCCTCGAGATTGGGCACAGCGAAATAGTCGATCCTGGCGGCACGCGAGATGGCGGCGGCGAACGCGGCCGGTGGCTCGCCATTTTTCACGACGGCACACAACCGGACGCCGGCGGGAAGATTGGCGCGGACGCGTTCGGCCTGCTTTGCCAGCGCTGAGAGGTCGACCACCACGGGCGGAGCGCTCCCCATACCCGGCGTGACGTAGACAAACGGAGTCGCCATCGTCACCGTCGCGCCGCCGACCGCGATCGTCAGCGTTACGGCTTCGGGCCGCTCGTGCGCGGGTGCGCGGCAGGCGTAACGACCCGAAGGCCGGTCGTAAGTGGCCCCGATAGCCGCGTGGCTGCCGAATCGACACGTGACCGTCCCTCGGCCGCGGACCGTCGGGCCTTCATCGACTTCCACGAAGACGAGGCGGCCGCCTTCAATTGAGCCCGAGGTCGGAGCGAACCCGAGCGGGCGAGGGTGCTCGACACGATCGTCAGCCCGGCGCTCGGCGGACGCACCGAGGGCAGCGGCTGCGCCGATCATCGCGGCCAGCGCGCCGGCGAGAAGTACGCCGCGCCAGAACTCGCGTCCGAGCTCAGGAGCTGTTACCGCGTCATGCGGGCTGACACTGCTCATTTCACATCTCCCTCGCCGGGTTCCCTCCCCACCGTGCGCGGGGTGGGACATTCTCTCCCTTCATTAAGAAGGAGTCGGCGGCGAGCGCGGAGCCATCACCCATCGTCACGCCGTAGTGGACGAAAGCGGCGACTCCAACCGTGCAGCCGGCGCCAAGCGTAGTTCGGCCGGACTTGTACGTGCCGTCCTCCTGCGAGTCGCACTGGATCTTGCTGCGCTCATTGAACACACATTCGTCCCCGATGGCGGTAATCGTCGGCTCGGAGATGTACACGCCTGTCTCTTATACACATCTCCCGAGCCCACGAGAC
>JBKOZS010000055.1:0-20131 GCA_046726015.1 Acidobacteriota bacterium | reverse complement strand
GCGTGACAAGGCGGCCGGCGAACTCGACGTAGTGGCGCTCGAAAAGGCGCCAGACGAGTTCCTCCTTGCTCGCGAAGTGGCGATAGAGCGCCCCTTCAGAAATGTCGACGGTGCGAGCGATGTCGCGCACGCCGGTTTCCGTCACGCCCTTCTCGACAAACAGGCGAGTGGCGGCGGTTTCAATGCGACGGCGCGTGTCGGAGAAGCGATGTCGTGGCATGTGAGTGAACGTTTGTTCACAATAATAGCTGAGGTTATTGCCGCCGTCAAGGGAAGCTCGTTAAGTCATGGCTTTACAATTACTTCCAGGGTGTCGTCGAACTGGAAGCCGTGGTGATGCCTGATGGCTCCGTTGGCCGCATCCGTATAACTCACTCGCTCGATCGGAAGTACGGGCTGGACGAAGAAGCGATCAAGGCTCTCAAGCGGTGGCGCTTCCGTCCCGGGATGCTGAACGGGCAGCCGGTCGCCGTCATCGTCAACGTTGAACTCTCATTCACACTTAAGAAGTGAGCAAACGGATCGGCGCTCCGCCTTCGCTGCGATGCCGCTACGGTGGACAAGTCGCCGGCGCTTGGCTCCTCATTGCCTTTCGAACACCGAGACATCATTGATTGTCTGACCTTTGGCGTTGATCCCTTTGGTAGTGATGGTCATGACTTTCCCGTCTGTCGAGATCGATCCCGTACCAATGATGACGACCCTGCCAGCTTTCTTCTGGGTAAACTCTGTCGTGAAGGCGTCGATTCGCTTCAGCGAAAGCATATCGGCGTCCGGATTGCCCGTCACCGGGCGGTCCTTTCCGTCGTAGACAATCGTCCATTCCACAGTCGTGGACTTCCCGTTGCCGTCCACCACTTCGGAGGTCGCCTTGATTTCCTGGCGCACGATGACGTACCTGCGTGGTTCGCTCACCCCGTTGAACGTCGGCCTGGTTTCCTGGCCCTCAAGGATGTACGTGCGCGATTCGCTCTTCGGAGCCGGACCTGGGCTGAACGTCGACTTGGCGACATTGAGCACCCACGTGCCGATGATCGGGTCGGCAGTTTGAGCAGCCAGACGGATCCCGCACAGCGTGAGGGTGAGTCCGAGGACCGTGATGCGTCGAACCGTGCATGTTTTCATCGGTGCCTTCCCCTTCAAGTCTGCACGCACTTACCGGATTTCTTCCTCTACGCGATCCGCGATTGCGCTCGCCGGCGATGGCCGCGGCTGGCGCCGTTCGGCGCGACGGACCTGGACGAGGCTCGCGCATGATCACTCGAGAGCGGAAGGCCTGCCTGCATATGAGGTTGATGGCGTGCCCGGACGAAGCTCGCGCATGATACGCGAGTCTGGAGCCGGCGCTCGGACTTGAACCGAGGACCTGCTGATTACGAATCAGCTGCTCTACCAACTGAGCTACGCCGGCTTGGCGGGGAGAGTCCGGCCGTCGACCGGCCAGAACGACTATTCTAGCAGAGCCGGCCGCGCCGGCAAAACCGATGGTGGCGACACACCGCACGAACGTGCAGACCCGCGGACAGGATGACGCCCACGATCTCACGGATCGTGTCGCGAACGCGGTGCGCGAGGCGGGCATCGCGAATGGAACCGTCACGGTGTTCGTCGTGGGTTCTACCGCTGCCGTCACGACCATCGAGTTCGAGCCGGGGGCAATTGCGGATCTGAATCGCGTCTTCGAGCGGCTCGCGCCGCGGAAGGGCGAATACCAGCATCACCTCCGGTGGGGAGACGACAACGGGTCGAGCCACGTGCGCGCGGCCTTGCTCGGACCCTCGATCACCGTTCCGGTCGTCGGCGGCGAGATGACGCTGGGAACCTGGCAGCAGATCATGCTGGTCGAGTTCGATACGCGGCCGCGCCGGCGCGAAGTCGTGATTCAAACGGTGGGGGAATGACGTGCGCGAGGCGCGAGGCGCGAGGCGTGATGTGCGAGGTGCGAGGCGCGAGGCGCGAGGCGCGATGTGGGGTCGAGGTCCGAGGATCGAGGTCCAGCCGCCTTCGGCCGTGCGCCATTGACCGGCTACAACCGAGGCCGCTTCGCGCAGCTACCGTTCGCCCTTGGCGAGCGCGTCGCGCAGCGCGTCGGCGCGAAACAGCGAGAACGTTCCGGCGCGACCGGACGGCTCCGGCGGATCCGCGAACAGGCGTGAAAAACGATACAGTTGCTCATCACGCACGGCGAGGACGGCATCAGGGGGATCGATGCGGGCACGGTCGATCGCGGAGGCGAGCGATATCAGCTGAATGCGATCCGCCGTCGCCTGGGCGCGAAGGGTTGGCGAGAGATAAAAGATCAGAGATCCGATCCGCTCGTCGAGGACCATCACGCGTGACGGCAGGCGGCCGCTGGCGTTCAATGCGACGGCGAGGTCGCGCGACGTCAGGTACTCGGCCGCGCGAGGTAACGGCGCGAGCATCAAACCGACGAAGCTGACGAGCGCCATGAGAGCGGCCGCCCGCACGCCGGCCTCGACCGACGTGGCGCGCAGGGCGCCGCGCGCGAGAAGGAGCACAGCCACGAGGGCAATGGCCGGAACGATCCATGTCAGGCCGATGGGCGCCTTCAGCAGGACACGCGCAGCGATCACGGCCGCCAGCGGCAGGCCCGCCAACGTCACGATCTGCACGACCACACCGGGCCGCGAACGGCCGCACGACACGACCCGTTCGGCAATCGCGATCGCCAGCGGCGGAAAGACCGGCAGCGCGTAGGTGGCCAGCTTCGATTCGCCCAGGCTCAGGAACACCAGGCCGGTCGCAAACCATATCCAGACGATCCACAAGATCGGCCGCTTCGTCGTGCGTCGCACATCGCGCAGGGCCCGCACGAGATAACCGGTCCACGGCAACGCACCGGCAGCCACGATTGGCAGGTAATACCACCACGGCCTGCCCGCGTGGCGCTGCGTGGCGGTCAGGTATCCACGGACGTGACGTTCGATGAAGTAGTAATGCAGGTATCCGGGATGCGCGCGCTCCATCGCCAGGTACCACGGCGCGGCGATCGACAACGCGACGCCGCCGCCGATCGTGAGGGCAATCGCGAGGCGCGCGATGGCGGAGGGTTGTCGCACCGCGAGGCACACCGCGAAGATGCCGGCAAAGACCGCTCCCGCAAGTCCCTTCGTCAGAATCGACAGGCCGAGACACACACCGGCGGGAATACCCCAGGCCCACGCGCGGGTTGACGTGGACGCACGCCACAGGCACCACGCTGCGCCACACATGAACGGGACCAGCGCGATGTCATGCACCGACACGTTACTGACCGCAACGGGCAGGAGCATCGTGCCGTACACGATTCCGGCCACCAGGCCCACGGTCGCACCGAACATTGCTCGCGCGAGCAACGCGACCGCTAACATCCCGAGCGTCCCGAAGAGCAGCGCCGGAAGTCGCACAGCGGATTCGTGCATACCGAACGCGCGGAGTGAAAACGCTTCGGCCCAGAAGAACAGCACCGGCTTGTCGAGAAACGGCTCGCCAAGGAACATTGGCGTCAGGTAGTCGTGCCGCAGCACCATTTCCTGCGCGATGGCCGCGTGCAGCCCTTCGTCCGGATCGAGCAGCGGCACCGACACGAGCAACGGCAACACGCAGAGCGTGATGGCGACAAGAACAAAGGTCCCCCGGAGCCCGTGCACCCTGCGATCCTATCAGGCGTCAGGGGATGATCAGCTCGGCGATGAGCGGGTAGTGATCGGACCCGTACTTCTGCCTGGCGCGGCTCACCGTCACGCGCCAGCCCGCCGGCAATCGATGGAACACGTGATCCAGCCGCATGATGCTGAACGTCGGCCGCCGATCGCCGGGGGGCTCGTTCCTGAACCGCCGCGCGAGCAGCTGGTAGGCGGCGTCCTGGAAACCGAACCACGTGTTGAAGTCGCCGCCGAGCAGCGTCGGCTCGTTCGGGTCCAGCGCCGCGCCGAGTGCCAGCGCGTGCCGTACGCGGCCCAGTTCCGACAACACCCAGAAATGGTGCCCGACGGCGTTGGTGAAGTGGGCGGACACAAGCCGCAGCCGCCACCGGCGGCTGCCAGCGTCGCCGGTCGTCGAAGCGGTCACGACAACCCGGCGCTGGCGCTCCAGAGGGAGCTCGATAGCTGTGTAGCCGGCGAGCGGCAATGTCGACAGGATGGCATTGCCACGGTCCTCCTCGCTCGTCGACGGCGGTCCGTTTCGCATCGACGGGACGTAGAACAGCGAGGCATCGAGCGCCCGCGCCGTCGCGGGAATGTCCACGCGGTTGGATCCGCCAGGCTTTACTGCGCTCGCGAATCTCGCGCCGGGGGCCGCCGACACGACCAGGCCAGAGCGATACACTTCCTGCAACAGCAGTACGAACGAGCGCGTGGGCCGGCCCGTCAACCGGCCCGTCCGTAGGTCCTCCACGAGCGCCAGGATGTTTCCTCCACCGACGTGCACGTTCCAGCTGACAACGACCAGCCGGTTGGTTCCATCCTGAAAGCGGCTGCGAGACTCGATGACCGGCTGTCCGACGGCCTGGCACCAGCGATCCGATTGCTGCCGCTCGTCCCCCGCGGGAATGCGAAGCCACTCCACGCGGCCGTCGATCGCGGCGCAGGGGGGCGACACGACATCGCGTACGAGTGCCGCATTGCTCACACAAGCCGCCGCGACACACACGATGGGCAACAGGACACCCACGACGAGGTCCCTTCGATTGCGCATCAAGGCTTCTTGTGCTGGTGCGCGAAGTGCATGCCGATGAGCCGTGCACGTACGTGGACTCTTGCTAGTGGCCTGTGCGGCCGGGCTTGTGGCCGCCGCGTGCGGCAGTTCCGCAACAGTCAATAGCGGCAACGTAACGGCTCCGAGCTCCAATGGTCGTTGCGCCGTAACGCTGAATGCCCAATCGTCGAGCTTCGGCGCGAATGGTGGGACGGGCACCGTCAACGTCGGTGTCGCCCGCGAATGTGCCTGGACCGCTACGGCTCAGTCGTCGTGGATTGAGATCACATCAGGCCAGCAAGGTCAGGGCGACGGCGCCATCGCGTATCGGATCCGCGAGAACGCCGATCCGGTCGTGCGGCGCGGATCGATCGCCGTCAACGATCAGCGCGCCGACATCGCCCAGGACGCCGCGCCATGCCGGTTCACCGTTTCAGAGCCGCCAGCTGCGTTTACCGCGGCGGGAGGACAGGCCACGATCGATGTACGCACGCATGCCGTCTGTTCGTGGACCGCGGCGTCCGATGCGCCATGGGTTCGCGTCGCACCGGCATCCGCATCGGGCAACGGTGCCGTCACGGTCACGGCAGCGGCAAATGCGGGACCCGAGCGTTCGGTCACCCTGACCATCGCACAAGGCCGTGTCGTCGTTCGGCAGAGTGCACCTGCGCCGGTTCCGCCAGCACCGGCACCGACACCTGCTCCGTCGCCGCCAACACCCGGACCATCGCCCGGTCCGTCGCCGACGCCGGGACCATCGCCGACGCCGGAACCGCCCCCTCCCACGCCGGGGCCGCCGCCGGCGCCGACGCCGGTCAGGGACATCGACTTCGATGGCGAGGTCGAGGATTTGTCCGGCTCGTGTCCGACGCTGCAGTTCCGGGTCAAGAACCGGATCGTGTTTACGACGAGTGAGACAGACTTCAGGAAGGGCTCATGCCGCGACATCAGGGAGAACCGTGACGTGAAAGTGAAAGGTCAACTGCTCTCCGACGGGCGCGTATTCGCACAACGCGTGGAGGTGGACAAGTGAGGGCGTGTGTTCTCACGCTGGGGCTCGTCTCGATTGCGACGCCAGCGCTCGCACAGCAAACACCAGCCAGTGTGATCTCGTTTCTGGTCACGAATCCGCTGACGGGCGTGAAGACGGAAGACGTTCAAAAGGACCAGGACGCGGCTGCGGCGACGCGCGACACGATTACCAGGGCCCTGCTCGTCAGCCTCGCCAGCGTACCGATCGCGACGTCGTCGAGCGGGTTCGTCTATCGGCTCGATCCCGAGCTTGGAACGATGACGCGCGTCAGCGACAGCTTCGGCACGTTCTTCGTCGAACGTGCCATGACGAGCGGCCGCGGACGGACCTCATTCGGCATGTCGGGTACGACCGCCGCTTACGATCGGCTGGACGGATTGAACCTGCGCGACGGCACATTGGTGACGACCGCCAACCAGTTCGACGACGAGCCGGCTCCGTTTGACACCGAGTTGCTGACGTTGAAGATCCGCACGAGCACGCTCACCCTCTTCGGCAGCTACGGCGTCACCGATAGCCTCGAGATTGGTGGTGCGGTTCCGCTGGTGCAGCTGCATCTCGAAGGGTCGAGCGTGAATGTGTACAGAGGCGATGTCATTCCGCAGGTCAGCGCCATCGCGGATGCGAGCGGTATTGCCGACGTCGCCCTCCGTGCGAAATACACGCTCGTCAGCGTGCCCGGAGCCGGCGTCGCAGCGGGTGCGGAGCTTCGACTGCCGACCGGCGATGAAGCGGCCCTTCTGGGTGCGGGCCGCGCCGCGCTGCGACTGCTGGCCGTGGGTTCAGTAGAGCGGGCGCGCGTAGGTGTGCACGGGAATTTCGCTGTCGTGCAGGGTGGTGTGACCGATGAGATCGATGGCAGCGGCGCGCTCACTGTTGCCCTGACGCCCCGTGTCACCGCAACCGGAGAATTCCTGCTGCGGCACCTGTCCGACTTGCACACGATTGGGACGGAGTCGGCGCCGCATCCCACCTTCCGCGACCCCAACAATGGCAATCCCATCGCCGTGCATACGTTCCGTCTGTCGCCCGGAACCAACAGCACGGTCGTGTCGACGCTGGTCAGCGGCGTGAAGTGGAACGTAAAAGCGTCGATGGTGTTGACCGGGCAGGTGCAGTGGCGGCTGGGCAACGGCGGCCTCACCGCGCCGTTCACGCCGACGCTCTCGCTGGACTACCTGTTCTGAACGCGGGCGTTGACGATCTGCCAGCCCGTGTCGGCCTTGGCGAGCTGGAAGGTCCAGTTGCGCGGCTCGGTGCGTGCGCCGCCGCCGCCCACTTTCGGCGCCCACGTCGCGGCGCCCGCGCAGGTTGCGCGCGCCGACGCGCCACTTACGTTCACCACGCATTCACCCAGCGAAATGTCCTGCGAGGCGAGACTCCCGAACGCGCGCGACAACGCCGCGCGATTCACGTCGGGCCAGACCTGCTGCGCTGCTGATGCATCGAGCCGGCTGTAGGCGTCCGCGTAACGATGCAGCACCGTCCGGACCGCGCTGTTCTCGTCGATTCTCGGCGGCGGCGGCGCCGGCACGGGCGACGCGGCGGCTGCCACGGTCGGCGTGGACGTTAACTCCATCTCACGGAGTGCGGGCACCGGCGCGTCGAGGTTTGCGAACGACTCTCGACGGACTGCAGGTTCGGGCGCAGGCTCCCGACGAATCGCCGGCTCGCGTTCGTCTGCCGGTGGAGGCGGCGCAGCAGTCATGGTCGTCGCAATCGGCGTCGGGGGCGCTGGAGTGTCGGCTCGCGCTTCAAGCGTTGCGGCTGCCGGCATCGTCGCAACCGGCGGCTCGTTCACGCTGGTCGCCGTCACGTCGAACGTTTCGATGCGCACGCTCGGCGAGGGCCGATGCTGCGCCGGAGGTGTCACAGTCGCGCTTGGTCCGGGCGCGGGCACGCGCTCGGTCGCGGGCGAGGCGAGCGGCTGCGTCTGCTGCGTGTGCTGCCACCAGGCGAAGCCCATCGAGAGCGCGACGATACAGGCCACCACCGCCGCCGTGTACAACAGGGCTCTCGATCGACGCGGCGGTGTGTCCGGAACTTTGGTCTCTTCCCGGCCGAAAATGTTCGCTTCGATGCGGTCGATGTCCGCGAGACCGGGCGCGAGCTTTCGCGCCTCATCGATCGCGGCGCGCGCTTCGTCCAGCGACCCCTGCTGGGCCGCGACTTCCGCACGCAGGATGCATCGTTCGGCGCGGCGTCGCCGCATGCGCGCTTCAAAGCTCTGCCACTCGCCGCTCGACGTGTGGGAGATGTGCGCACTCATGGCAGCCGCGAGCTCTGCAATCTTCGCGCCTAGTTGTGAGCTGACGCCCGCACGATTCCACCGTTCTTCCACGGCGGTGTTTAAACCCGCCGTGTTTTCTAAGTGGACGGCACCACGCCCGTATTGAACATCCCTTCCGTTTCCTTGTTCAGCAATACCCACAGCCCGTAGATCCCGAGGACTGTTCCCACCGGGATGTTAATGAGGTTGAAGGCCGATAGTGCGATCCCCAGGATGCGAGCCCACGGCCGGAACTTCAGCAGTCCAATCCCGGTGATCAGACCCGGAGTAGAAAGAAGGAGAAGGAAGATCACCAGAGCTGTTCCGCTGATGCCAAGGATGGGAAGCGCGATGGCCGCATCGCCTGGCTCGGCGGCTGTCGCGACGATCCCGCTGGCGGCTGTCACGGCCAGCAACAGGAACAGCGCCGCGATGAGGCCGAGCGCGCTGAACAGGATGTAAAGAACGCCAAGAACTTTCACGTGCGTTGCCATAAGAGGTGCTCAGTGCAAGAGTGCCCGGTGCCGGATGCCACGTGCAAGAGTGCCCGATGCCGGGTGCCACGTGCAAGCGTGCTCCGTGCCGGGTGCAAGAGCTGCGGAGCACCTGGCACCGAGCACCGGCACCTTGCACTTAGCACCGTGAGCGTATACTTCGCGCACCGGAGGGCCTGAATGATTCGTTCTACTGCGGTCCGTGCAGCGGCCGTACTGTTATCCGGGTTCGTTGTGGCACCGTCGGCGCAGTTACCGCGCGAGCCGGCGGCCCGGCCGGCTTACGCGGAACCTGCGATTGCACCGGACGGCAGCGAGATCGCGTTCGTCTCGGGCGGCGATATCTGGACCGTGCCCTCCGGCGGCGGCGAAGCGCGGTTGCTCGTGTCGAACGCGGCCAACGAGACGCACCCGGTCTATTCCCCCGACAAGACGCGCCTCGCATTCGTCTCGACACGCACGGGCGGCGGCGACATCTACGTGCTTACCTTCGCGAGCGGTGACGTGCGGCGCGTGACCAACGACGATGGGCTGGATCAGCTCGATGGGTGGTCGCGGGACGGCCGCTGGTTGTACTTCTTCTCGAACGGGCACGAGCTCGCGGGCAACATGAACGACGTGTATCGCGTGTCGGCCGAAGGGGGCACGCCGATGCCGGTGAGCGGCGATCGCTACGCCAACGAATTCTTTTCGGCGGCGTCTCCCGATGGGCGCACGCTTGCTATTACGGCGCGCGGCAGCGCCTCGGGGCAGTGGTGGCGGCGCGGCCACAGCCATCTCGACGAAGCGGAGATCTGGCTTCGCGATCTCACGGCCGCCGACACGCCGGCGGCCTGGCGCGGCCTGACGAATCGTGGCGCGAAGGAGCTGTGGCCGATGTGGTCGGGGGACGGCCGGTCGCTGTTCTTCGTGTCGGATCGCAGCGGCGCGGAAAACCTGTGGCAGATCTCGACCGCCGCGGACGTGCCGGCAAAGCAGGTGACGCGTTTCACCGACGGCCGGCTGCTGTGGCCGTCCATTGACGCGCGCGGCAGCACGATTGTCTTCGAGCGCAACTTCGCCATCTGGAAATTCGACACCGCCAAGGGCACGGCATCCGAGATCGCGATCACTCGGATGGGGGCGCCCGCGGGGCCGGCAGTCGAGCACCTGCGCCTCACGTCGCAGTTCCAGGATCTCGCGCTATCGCCGGACGGGAAAAAAGTCGCCTTTGCCGCGCGCGGCGAGATCTTTGCCGCCTCTGCGAAGGACGGCGGCGATGCCGCACGCGTGACGATGACGCCTGCGGCCGAATCGGCGGTCCAGTGGTCTCCCGACTCGAAGAAGATCGTGTACTCGTCGGAGCGGGACGGACCCGCGCGGCTATTCGTCTACGATTTCACAACGAACAAAGAAGCACAGCTGACCGGTGACCCGCCTTCCCCGCGGAGCGGCTCCGGCGAGGCTCTGCCCGCCATGATCGAAGCGCGGGCGGAGGATTACGCACCTCGTTTCGCGCCGGACGGCAAATCCGTGGCGTTCGTTCGCGGCGGTACCGAACTGCACATCGTGGACCTCGACTCGAAGAAGGAGCGGACGCTTGCGAAAGGGATCATCGCGGACACCGTCGGCATCGGCCGCCCGGTCGCGTGGTCTCCCGATGGCAAGTGGCTGGCGTATTTCTCCGAGGGCACGCGCGGATTCACGAACGTCGCGGTTGTGCCCTCCGCGGGAGGTGAGAGCCGGCAGATCAGTTTCCTCGCCAACGCGAATGCCACCGGCGTGACGTGGGCGCCCGACGGCACGTTCCTGCTTTTCGATACCGGCCAGCGCACCGAACAGGGGCAACTCGCGCGCGTCGACCTGATCTTGCGCACGCCCAAGTTCCGCGAGGATCAGTTCAGAGATCTTTTTGACACCACGACCCAGAATCCTGATACCCCGAGGAGGCCGGCGCCTGACCCGGCGAAGCCGGCCACCGCGCCGGCCGACGAAGTCTCGACGAAGTCGAACGACAGCGATAGAACCCGTTCGACGAAGTCGGAAGAATCGGTCAAACCACCCAAGCCAGTGGACATTGTCTTCGACAACATCCGCCAGCGCCTCACGCTCGTCCCCGCGGGCCTCGACATCGGGGAAGCCTTCATCAGTCCCGATGGCAAGACCCTCGTCATGATTGCCGGGGCCGCCGGGCAGCAGAACCTGTATTCGTGGTCGCTCGATGAACTCGCCCGCGAGCGGCCCGTCGCGAAACAGTTGACAACGACGGCAGGGCCGAAGGCGGACGTGAGCTTCTCGCCCGACAGCAAAGAGGTCTACTACCTCGACGAGGGACGCATCCAGGCGGTCACGCTCGACAAGCGCGAAGTGCGTACTGTCAGCGTCACGGCGGAGCTCGACGTGGACTTCGCGAAGGAGAAGCTCGTGGTCTTCGATCAGGCCTGGCGGCTGCTGCGCGACAACTTCTTCGACCCCGCGTTCAATGGTGTGGACTGGACGGCCGCCCGCGCGCGCGTGGAACCGTTCATTGCCGGCGCCCGCACGCCGGATGAAATGCGGCGCATTGCCGGCCTGATGATTGGCGAACTGAACGCGTCCCATCTCGGCATCACCGCGCCACCCGCTGCCGCCGGCGGCACGGGCGGCGTCGGGCATCTCGGCCTCGATTTCGATCGCGCGGAGTATGAAAGCGCAGGACGGCTGAAAGTGACCGGCATCGTGACGCTTGGCCCCGCGTCGCTCGTCGGCGGCATTCAGCGCGGCGACTACCTCACGGCCGTTGACGGCGACCCAATCGGTCCTCGCGTGAACCTGGATTCACTCCTCGACAACAAAATCAATCGCCGCGTGCTGCTGACGATCTCGAAAGAGGCGTCAGGCCAGCATGCGAAGGAGATCGCGGTGCGGCCGGTGTCCGCAGCGACCGAGCGCGGTCTGCGGTACCGGCAGTGGGTCGACGAACGGCGTGAGTACGTCTCGAAGGCCAGCCGCGGCCGCCTGGGCTACATCCACATGCCGGACATGTCGGCCGCCTCGCTCGCGCAGCTTCACGTCGATCTCGATGCGGACAACTTCGCCCGTGACGGCGTGGTGATCGACGTGCGCAACAACAACGGCGGGTTCGTGAACGTCTACGCGCTCGACGTGCTCGCGCGGCGCCCGTTCCTCAACATGACGCGTCGCGGCGCCCCGACGGCGCCGGCCCGTTCCGTGCTCGGCCAGCGATCGCTCGAGAAGCCAACCGTGCTCGTGACGAACCAGCATTCTTTGTCGGATGCGGAAGACTTCACGGAAGGCTACCGGGCGCTCGGTCTCGGCAAGGTGGTTGGCGAGCCAACCGCCGGCTGGATCATTTACACGTGGAACACACGGCTGCTCGACGGGACCGTCCTGCGCCTGCCGCGCACGCGGATCACGGATCGCAATGGCGCGCCGATGGAGATGCACCCGCGGCCCGTTGACGTCGAAGTCACCAGCCCGATCGGTGAGAGCTATGGCGCCAGGGACACGCAGCTCGACAAAGCGGTGGAAGTGCTGCTGGCGGGAATGAAATGAGGGGTGATCTGGCGTCCGCCAGATCACCACGTTGTCACTTGTCGTCCTCTACGTCGTCGTCCTTGTGCGTGGCGACGTTATCGAGCTCGATGTCGTCGTCCTGCGCCCGCCAGTCCTCGTCGGCGTCGTAGAGGCGTCCCACCGGACGTTCCTTGATCGGTCCACGCGGTCCACGATCTTTCGCGCTGTGCTGCGGCTTGCGCTTGTGCTTGGGTGGCGCGTCGGGTCCGAAGTTGCGGTTGCGCGAGGGGGCCTGGCCGCCGCCCGTGTCCAACGGCCGCGGCCCGCTGAACCCTCCCGGCCGCGGCGCGCTGAAGCCGCCCGGGCCGCCGGGACGAGGGCCACTGAACCCGCCGGGGCGCGGCCCGCTAAAGCCGCCCGGGCGTGGGCCGCCCGGCCCACGCTCTTCGCGCGGCCGTGCCTCGCTCACCGCGAGGGGACGTCCCTTGAACGGCTGCTGATCGAACCGCTTAATCGCTTCTTCGGCGACGGCGCGATCCGCGTAATCGACGAACGCGAAGCCTCGCGGTCGTCCGGTTTCCCGATCCACGGGAAGCACGACAGAAGTGGGTTCGCCGACGCTCGACAGGTGCGCTCGCAACTCTGCCTCCGTGGCGACATAAGGCAGATTGCCAATGAACAAACGGACTGACACAGCTCCCTCTTGGTATGGCGCCCCAATGGCGCGGCCTCACAAAATAACACGGATCGCCTCGGCCGAGGTTGAACGAACCTGTCCGGCCGCGCTATGATGGAGTGTTCCGGAAGTGCCGGAATTTCCCACATAGATGAAGATACCCAGCGAAACCGCCCGCGGCCAGATCATCGTTCGGGGCGCACGGACCCATAACCTGAAGAACGTCGACCTGACGCTGCCGCCACGATCGCTCGTGGTGATGACGGGCGTGAGCGGATCGGGCAAATCGTCGCTCGCCTTCGACACGATTTATGCGGAAGGTCAGCGGCGCTACGTCGAGTCGTTGTCGGCATACGCACGGCAGTTCCTGGAGCGGATGGAGAAGCCGGACATCGACAGCATCGAGGGCATCTGCCCTGCGATCGCGATCCGGCAAAAGAACAGCATTCGCAATCCGCGATCCACCGTCGGCACGACGACCGAGATTCACGACTACCTGCGCCTTCTCTACGCACGCATCGGGCGCACGTTCTGCCGATCGTGCGGCAAGGAAGTGATCCGCGAAACGGCCGAGGTGGTCGCGGCACGGCTCGGCGCGCTCCCGGAAGGTACGCGCCTGATGATCGGATTCGAGATGCCGGTCGTGACGGCGGCGCCGCTCGCCACGCGCGAACCCGAAGGAGAAGAAGAAGAGGTCGTCGGCGACCCAATAGAAGAAGGTGAGGAAGTTACCGGGCCTCAGCCGGAGCTGCCGGACCTGGTCGATCCAGTGGCCGAAACGCTGGCGGCACTGCGGCGCAAGGGATTCGGCCGGTTGTACCTCGACGGCAAGACGATCACCCTCGAGGACGTCGATACGGCAATGCTGAAGGATCGCCCGACGCTCCAGGTGATCGTCGACCGCGTGAAGATTGACGCTGACGTCCGGGTCCGCCTGACCGACTCGATCGAGACCGCGTACACGGAAGGTGGCGGCGCCGCATTCGCCATCGAAGAGGACAAGGTCCATCGCTTCTCCGAGAAGTTCGAATGCCGGGCGTGCAATCTTCAGTACGAGATTCCGCAGCCGCGGCTGTTCTCGTTCAATAACCCGTTTGGCGCGTGTCCGGTCTGTCACGGGTTCGGGAACATCATCGAACTCGACATGGACCTCGTCGTCCCCGACGCGTCGAAGTCGATCCAGCAGAACGCGATCGAGCCGTGGAGCAAGCCGCACTATCGCGCGCAGCTCGCCGAGTTGAAGCGCGCGGCCAAGCGGCGGGTTCGGCTGGACGTGCCGTGGGCGAATCTCAGTGACGACGAAAAGCGTCTGGTCATCGAAGGAGACGGCGCCGAGTGGGAAGGGGTGAAGGGCTTCTTCCGCTGGCTGGAACGCAAGAAATACAAGGTCCACGTCCGCGTGTTCCTCAGCCGGTATCGCGGCTACCTGACGTGCCCTGAATGCACGGGCGCGCGGCTCCGCCGCGAGGCGCGCGACGTGCGCGTCGGCGGCCGCACGATCGATGTGGTCTGCGCACTGACCGTGCGCGAAGCGGAACGGTTCTTTGCGACGCTTGATTTGTCAGAGAAGGAAGCGGCGATTGCCGACAAGGTCTTGCGTGAGATCCGCAAGCGGCTCGGGTTCCTGCGTGACGTCGGCCTCGATTACCTGACGCTCGATCGGCTGTCGTCGACGCTCTCGGGCGGCGAGTCGCAGCGGATCAATCTCGCGACGTCGCTCGGGTCCGCGCTCGTGGATACGCTGTACGTCCTCGACGAGCCCTCAATCGGTTTGCACTCGCGGGACAACGAACGGCTGATCACGATTCTGCGTCAGCTGCGCGACCAGGGGAACACTGTGCTGGTCGTCGAGCACGACGCCGACATGATCCGCGTCGCCGACACCGTCGTCGACATGGGCCTGGGAGCCGGAGAGCAGGGCGGACGCGTGATCTTCAACGGGCCGCTGAAGGACCTGCTACGGGAGCCGCGATCGCTGACCGCGAAGTACATGCGCGACGAGCTCGCGATTCCGGTTCCTGCCGGTCGTCGGCGTCCGTCGAATCAGCGCATTCGCGTGCTCGGGGCGTCCGAGCACAACCTGAAGAACATCGACGTCGAAGTGCCGCTCGGGATGTTGACGTGCGTCACCGGCGTGAGCGGCTCGGGCAAGAGCACGTTCGTGCACGACGTCCTGTATGCGGCGCTGAAGCGCGCGAAGGGAGACTGGGACCGCCGCGTCGGCACACACCGCAAGCTCGAAGGCGCGGAGTTCGTCACCGACGTGGTGCTCGTGGACCAGGCGCCGATCGGGCGCACGCCCCGGTCCAATCCCGTCACCTATCTCAAGGCGTTCGATCCGATCCGCGAGCTCTTCGCCGCAACGAAAGACGCGCGGTCGCGGGGCCTCACGGCAAGCCATTTCTCCTTCAACGTGCCCGGCGGACGCTGCGAAGCGTGCGAGGGAGAAGGAGAAGTCAAGGTCGAGATGCAGTTCCTCGCGGATGTCTTCGTGCCGTGCGAGGTCTGCGAAGGCAAGCGCTTCAAGCCGCAGGTGCTCGAGGTGAAGTACCGCGGCAGGAGCGTGGACCAGGTGCTCGACATGACCGTGCGCGAGGCGCTCACCTTCTTCAGCACGTCGCCCAAAGTCTTGCGCCGGCTGCAGGTCCTCGACGAGATCGGTCTCGGGTATCTGCGGCTTGGTCAGCCCGCGACAACACTCTCGGGCGGCGAAGCGCAGCGGATCAAGATCGCCGCGCACCTGTCCACGCAGACCGGCGACCGCGTCCTCTACATTCTCGACGAGCCAACCACGGGACTGCACTTCGACGACATCGCGAAGTTGCTTGCCGCGTTCAAGAAGCTGCTCCAGGCCGGCCACAGCCTGCTGGTCATCGAGCACAACCTCGACGTGATCAAGACCGCCGACTGGATCGTCGATCTCGGTCCGGAAGGGGGCGAAGAGGGAGGCCGCATCGTCGCCACGGGTACTCCGGAGCAGGTGACGAAGAATCCGGATTCACACACCGGACGCTACCTGCGCGACGTGCTCGCCACGGGGCGGTCCAATGCGTATGCCAATTGAGATCCCCGGCAGGCCCGACCCTTCGTCTTCGCGCGGAGCGCTGTGGCGGACTCGCCGAAGCCCTGGCGGAGGCGGTTAGTTCGAGCGTGCCGTCAGACGTCCCAATTCGCATTGACTTTCGAAACAATTCTCATTATCTTCCGCGCGATGTAAAACCCGCCCCAGGGACAGGATAGGACTCTGTTATCGGGAGGTGCCTTGTGGTCACACACAGGTCGAGTCCCCTCGCACTGGTGGCAACGGCAACAGTTTTCAGTCTGTTGGCTCCGGTTACCGTTGCCGCCCAGGTCCTCTACGGAAGCATCGTCGGTCAGGTCACTGACACGTCGGGCGCAGCCGTTCCGCGTGTCACGGTGACGATTACGAACCCTGACACCGGCTTGACGCGGACCGCCGTGTCGAGCGACACCGGCTCGTACTCATTCACGAACGTTCTGGCAGGTCTCTATGAAGTGAAGATCACCTTGCAGGGATTCAAGGAGTTCGTGAAAACAGGTGTTCCGGTTTCTCCCAACGAGGTCAGCCGGGTCGACGCGTCACTCGAGCTGGGCACCTTGAGCGACACGGTGACCGTCCAGTCGGAGCTGCAGCTCCTTCAGACGGACAAGGCCGACACGCACACGGAGATCAAGTCGACGACGATCACGACGTTGCCGCTCGCTCAGAACCGGAACTATCAGTCGCTCATCAACCTTGCCCCCGGTGCCACTCCGGGCGGAGTGCAGAATAGCGAAGTCGATACGCCCGGGCGCTCGTTGAGCACAAACGTGAACGGACTGGATCGCAACAACAACGGCACCAAGACGGACGGCGCGACGAACCTGAACATCTGGCTGCCGCATCACACGATGATCGTCTCCCCAGCCGAGACCGTCGATTCCGTGAACGTCAGCACGAGCAACTTCGACGCAGAGCAGGGCATGGCCGGCGGTGCGGCGATTACCGTGATCACGAAGTCCGGCACGAATCAGTTCAGGGGTTCTGCGTTCGCGTTCTACAACAACGAGAAGCTGAACGCGAAGCCGTACTTCGCCACGGAGAAGGGGCCCGCCAGCGCGCACATCGACGGCGCCACGCTGGGCGGACCGATACAGCGAAACAAGTTGTTCTTCTTTGGCGCGTGGGAAGGACAGTACCAGACCACCCCGCAGCAGTTCTTCTATAGCGTGCCGCCCGCCGCGCTGCGTAACGGGGACTTCAGCCAGGCGTTCAACGAGGACGGGTCCCTTCAGATCATTTATGATCCGTTGACGGGGAATCCGGACGGAACCGGGCGTCTGCCCTTCCCTGGCAACATCATCCCGCAGGACCGCATCGACGCCATTGCCCGTCAGATTCAGGACCTCTATCCGCTGCCCAATCAACCCGGCAGCACGGCTGGTGGGAATGTTGGCGGAGCAGCCATTGCGCGCAATTTCGCGCGCAGCCTGCCGCGCAAGTTCGATCGGAACAACTACGACCTCAAAGTCAACTGGAATCCGTCGTCGCAGATGCAGATCTGGGGCAAGTATTCGCGGATGGGCGCCAACGTGAAGGCGCTCGATCCGCATCTGGGCCTCGACGATCGCGGTAACGGCGATACCACGGTGAACATGGAAACGTTCGGCACGACGTGGACGTTCAGTCCAACAATGGTGCTCGATGCCACGTACGCCATCGCGAGGATGACCCATGAGACCATCGCCGGTGATGCCAAGTTCGGCAATTTCGGTCTCGACACACTCCACATTCCGGGAACGAACGGTGGCGCCAACTTCAGCAACGATCCCCGCTACGCGGGCATTCCGACCATTTCTCCCGGCTCCGCGTGGAGCGGCGGGTTCGACTGGATTGGAAATATCGATGGTTGGGATCCAGTGCAGCGCGATGAACGGACGTATGCACTAACGACCAACGTTACCAAGGTCCAGCAGGCACACGAGATCCGGTTCGGGTACTCGCTGAATCGACTGTGGATGAACCACTGGCAACCCGAGCTTGGCCAGGGCCCGCGAGGTTTCTTTGAGACAGCGACAAACGCCACTGGACTCAACGGGGGCAGCCAGACCCCGAACTCCTTGTACAACGGTTACGCGGCATTCTTGCTCGGCCTCGTCGGCCATGGTGGCACCAGCGTGCAGTTCGAGACCATGACGACGCGCGAGTGGCAACACGGGCTCTACGCGCGCGATCGGTGGCAGGTGAACAACAAGCTGACCCTCGACCTCGGGCTCAGATACGAGTACTACCCGCTGATGCAGCGCGCCGATCGCGGCATCGAGCGGATTGTCGGCGCCGACGATCTGCAGAGTACTCGCGCCCTGCGGGCGCTCAACGTACAGTTGGGCGGTGACCTTGGTATCAAGACCAGTAAGTCTTTGTTCGCTCCACGACTCGGCGCTGTCTACCGCGTCACCGACCGGACGGTATTCCGCACGGGTTATGGGATCACTTACAACCCGCTGCCGTTCTCCCGGCCGCTCCGGGGTTTCTACCCGTTGACGCTTGCGGCTGACTATTTCGCCACTGAACCTTACGGTTTTGTGACAACGTTCGACCAGGGTATTCCCAACATCGCGGGACCTGATATCAGTCCAGGAGTGATTCCACTCCCGAACGAATACCTGATGCGCACGCCAATGGCGGACGTCTCGCGCAGCCGCATTCACTCGTGGAACGTGGCCGTCGAACGGCGGCTGCCGTACGACATCGCGGTGGATGTTGCGTACGTGGGAACCGCAAAGAACGGTGGTTTTGCGGACATTAACGCGAACGCTTCGGATGTCCCCGGTGGAGGAGCGGCAAGCCAGCCGTTCTTCGCGCTCGGTCGCACCAACGAAACCAAGCTCTGGGGTCCGTTCACGAAGTCTCGCTACCACTCGCTTCAGGTCGCGATCAACCGGCCGTTCACGCACGGTCTGCTGCTAAAGGGTGCTTACACGCTCTCGCGTGCAAAGAACGAGACCGACGATGACGGTTGGGACACGCTCATGTGGAACGCGCCGAGCCTTCTTGGCCGCAACTACGCGCCGGCCGGCTACGATCGAACGCACATATTCCAGATGGCGTTCGTGTATGAACTGCCGTACAAGACGCAGGGCGGTTCGGGCAACAAGGCAGCGCGTGCCGTGCTTGGCGACTGGCAGGTGAACGGCATCTTCAGTGCGTTGTCCGGCGCGCCCTTTACGATCTTCGCGAGCGGCGCGGATCTCAATATGCCAGGCAACACACAGACAGCAAACCTCAACGGGACCTATAAGGTGATCGGAGAGCACAACGACGCCGGGTTCTATTTCGATCCGACGGTATTCAGTCAGCCGACCGGTACGACGCTCGGGAACACCGGCCGCAACCAGTTCCGCGGGCCCGGATACTGGAACGCCGACGCGTCGCTTTTCCGAGCGTTCCCAATCGGTGGATCCGACAAGCGCGTCGAATTCCGCGTCGAGGCCTTCAATCTGTTCAACCATCCAAAGTGGGTCATTCCTGACCATGACGTGAACAGTGGCACGTTCGGACGCACGTTAAGCGTCGCCGACGGGGGCGGTGGGGGTCCAGACGGTAAGGGCGCACGCGACTTTGGAAGCGGCGAACGTATAATACGACTGGGAATCCGGTTCCAGTTCTGAAGGAATCGAAGGGTCGAAGGAGGCGAAGCGTCGAAGGAACGTCAAGCCTCTTCCTTATGGGAGTGACGTGGGCTCGCGCATGGTGCCGAGTAGTCGCGCTGCTTATCCTGTGCGGGCCCAATTCGGCATCTTCGTTCACGGAAATCCAGACGGCCGATCCGGTTGCTGCGCGCGCGGCGGAAGGCGCGACAGCAATGCAGGCAGGCCGTTTTGATGACGCCGCGAGAATTTACGACGAGCTGACGTCGGCGCGTCCCGGTGACGCCGGCCTGCTGATGAACCTCGGGATGGCGCGCTACATGGCGGGCCATCCGCAGGATGCTCTGGGGCCGCTTCAGAAATCCATCCGTCTGCAACCGTCACTGGCGCCGGCATCGTTGTTTCTCGGCGCCTCGCTTCTCGACCTCGGATGGGCGAAAGAGGCGGTGCCGCCTCTCCAGCGTGCCGTGACGGCGATGCCGGACAACGCCGACGCCCGCGAAATGCTGTCGCGCGCGTACTTGGAGACCGACCAGTTCAGAAAGGCGGCGGCAAGCTATCGCACGCTGACCGCCATGCAGCCGGAGGTGCCAAAGAGCTGGCATGGCCTGGCGCGCAGCTACGAGGGAATCGCGCAGGAGGCACTTGCCGCGCTGCAACGACAATCGCCCGACTCGCCGCTGCTCGAGCTCGTCGTGGCCGACGTTGCCGTCTCGCAGGAAAAGTTTCCGGCGGCGCTGGCTATTTACAGGAGAGTGCTCGAGGGTACCCCGCCGATTGGGGGAATCCATGAAGCGGTAGCTGAACTCTACGAG
>JBKOZS010000054.1:0-65417 GCA_046726015.1 Acidobacteriota bacterium | reverse complement strand
CTGGAGGATTGAGCGAGCGAAACGGAGCGAGGCGGCGCAGCGGCGAGCGAGTGACGCGAGCGTAAGCGAGGCGCCGGAGGGAACCCGCCGCGAAGCGGCGGGCGCCGCGCGCCAAAACTGGAGGATTGAGCGAGCGAAACGGAGCGAGGCGGCGCAGCGGCGAGCGAGTGACGCGAGCGTAAGCGAGGCGCCGGAGGGAACCCGCCGCGAAGCGGCGGGCGCCGAGCGCCAAAACTGGAGGATTGAATGGCCGTAGCAGACAAGGTGAAGAGCATCATCGTGGAGCAGCTGGGAGTCGACGAAGAGGAAGTGACGCCAGATGCCTCGTTCGTGGACGACCTGGGCGCCGACTCGCTCGACACCGTCGAACTCGTGATGGCCTTCGAAGAGGAGTTCGGGATCGAGATCCCGGACGAGGACGCCGAGAAGATCACGCGCGTGAAGGAAGCGATCGAGTACATCGAGTCTCACGCGAAGACCAAGAAGTAGATCGTTGCGCACGGTCCGCCGGCAGGGGCGGACACACAGGACCGGAGGCGGATTGAGCAGGCGAGTGGTGGTGACGGGCGTCGGGCTGGTGTCCCCGCTCGCCATCGGAACACAGGCGAACTGGGACGCGCTGTGCGCGGGCCGGAGCGGGATTGGTCCCATCACCCGCTTCGACGCGTCGCAGTACTCCGCGCGCATTGCGGGCGAGGTCAAACAGTTCGACCCGCTGCAGTTCGTGGACAAGAAAGACGTCAAGAAGATGGACGTCTTCATCCAGTACGCGCTGGCCGCCTCGCAGTTCGCGGTCGACGACGCGCAGCTGGAGGTTACGGCGGACCTGGCCGATCGCGTTGGCGTCTACATCGCTTCGGGCATCGGCGGGTTCCAGACCATCGAGCGCGAACACCAGGCGCTCATCAACGGCGGCCCGCGGCGCATTTCCCCATTCTTCATTCCTGCGTCGATCATCAATCTCGCGGCGGGCCAGGTGTCGATCCGCTTCAACGCCCGGGGTCCCAACCTTGCCACCTGCACCGCGTGCACCGCGTCGGCGCATGCCATTGGCGAAGCGTTCGAGATCATTCGGCGCGGCGACGCGGACGTCATGATTGCCGGCGGCTCGGAGGCAGCCATCACGCCGATGGGCGTCGGCGGCTTCGCCGCGATGCGCGCGCTGTCGACGCGCAACGACGAGCCGTCGAAGGCAAGCCGGCCGTTCGACAAGGATCGTGACGGCTTCGTCATGGGCGAAGGCGCCGGCATCATCATCCTCGAGGATCTCGAGACCGCGCGGCGCCGCAGCGCCAGCATCTACGCGGAGCTGGTGGGCTACGGCCTCACGTCTGACGCCTATCACCTCACCGGTCAGCCTGAAGAAGCGCACGGCGCGATTCGGTCGATGTCGATGGCGCTCAAGAAGGCGGGGATCCAGGCGACGAGCGTGGACTACATCAACGCGCACGGCACCTCCACGCCCATCAACGATCCCACCGAGACGCTCGGCGTGAAATCGTTGTTTGGGGCGCACGCGTACCAGCTCGCCATGTCGTCGACCAAGTCGATGACCGGTCACCTGCTCGGCGCCGCCGGCGGCCTTGAAGCCGGCATCACGGCGCTTGCCGTGAAGCACCAGATCGCGCCTCCCACCGTCAACCTCGATACGCCGGATCCCGCGTGCGACCTCGACTACGTGCCGCACAAGGCTCGCCCCATGCCGATCCGCTACGCGGTGTCGAACTCGTTCGGCTTCGGCGGCACGAACGGTACGCTGCTGTTGAAGCGGTATGAGGAATAGAAGGCGGAGGACGGTCGATGTTAGATGGCCGGCCCCGAGCGCCAAACAATGAAAATTGTCGTTTGTATCAAGCAGGTCGTCACGCGCGAATGGCAACTGCGCGTGAACGAGGGAAAGACCTGGATCCGTGACCAGGATGCCAGCTTCGAACTGAACGAGCCGGACGCCTACGCCCTGGAAGAAGCGCTGCGTCTGAAGGAGAAGCACGGCGGTGAGGTCATCGTGTGCTCGGCCGGCCCGGCGCGCGCGGCGCAGGTGATCCGCGAGGCGCTGGCCCGCGGCGCCGATCGCGCGATTCACGTCGAATCGGACGCGCTCGCGACCGCGGATGCGAACGCCGTCGCGCAGGCGCTTGCCGACGCGATCACGGCAGAGCGGGTCGATCTCGTGCTGACCGGATTGCAGTCCGACGATCAGGGCTTTGGCCAGATCGGGGTGCTTCTCGCAGAGAAACTCGGCATGCCGCACGCGACGATCATCATGGAGGTCCAGGCTTCAGAGGGGACCCTCCGTGTGAAGCGAGAGCTCGAAGGCGGCTGGTTCCAGTGGGTGACGCTGCCCCTTCCCGCGCTCTTGACGATCCAGAGCGGCATCAACCAGCTCCGTTACGCGACGCTCAAGGGGATCATGGCGGCGAAGAAGAAAGAGATCAAGAAGGTCACGCCCGCCGCGGCGCCGCAGCCCTTGCAGAAGATTGCCAGCGTGTACTTCCCCGAGAAGGGCAAGAAGACACAGATGATTTCCGGCAGCCCCGCCGACGCCGCAAAGGATCTCGTCAAGCGCCTGCGCGAGGAAGCGAGGGCGCTGTGATTCTCGTCGTCGCGGAGCAGAAGGACGGCACGCTCAATCGCGCCACGTGGGAAACGATTGCGGCGGCGCAGGCCGCGGGATCCCCGGTGAAAGTCGCGGTGCTCGGCAGTGCAGTCGACGCGGTCGCAGGAGAGATCGGCGCGGCCGACGTGGCCGAAGTGATCGCGGTGAACGATCCCGCGCTGAAGGATTACACGGCCGATGGCTTCGTGCAGGCGCTCCAGGCGCTGATCGAAAGCGACAAACCTGAAAAGGTCTTTTTTCCCCATACGTACCAGACGCGCGACTTCGCGCCCGCGCTCGCCGCGCGCCTGCAACGTCCCCTCGTCACCGACGTCGTCTCCCTGAAAGGAAGCGGATACGTGCGTCCGGTGTTCCAGGGCAAGCTGCAGGCAGAGGTGACCGTGGACGGACCATCGCCGCACCTGGTGACGTTCCAGATCGGCGCGTTTCGCGCGGACGCGGTGAAAAAGGGAGCAGCCGCGGCGCCGGTGCGCAAGGCGGCGGTTGCGGTCGATGCCGCGAAGATCCGCCAGAAGCCCGAAGCGCCGTTCAAGGAGGCGAAGCAGGCGGTCGATCTGTCGCAGGCCGAACGTATCGTCTCGGTCGGCCGCGGCATCAAGGGGCAGGAGCACCTCCAGCTCGCGCAGCAACTCGCGCAGGCGATGGGGGCCGAGCTCGCCGCCTCGCGTCCAATCTGCGACGCCGGCTGGCTGCCCATGGATCGGCAGATCGGCAGCTCGGGGCAGACCGTGGCGCCAAAGCTTTACGTCGCTCTCGGGATCTCGGGCGCCATCCAGCACCTGGTCGGGATGAAGGGCTCCCGCACCATTGTCGCCATCAACAAGGATCCGGAGGCGCCAATTTTCGAGATCGCAGACTACGGAATTGCCGGCGACCTGTTCGAGGTGGTGCCGGCGATGATTGCTGAACTGAACAAATAGCGTGGCGGAACGCGAGACCCTCGAGGTCGATGTCCTCATCGTTGGCGGCGGTCCGGCGGGCATGTCCGCGGCACTGCGCCTCGCGCAACTACAGAAGGAAAAGGGAGGCGAGCCGCTCGCGATCGCGGTGCTGGAAAAGGCTCGCGAGGTCGGAGCGCACATGCTGTCCGGCGCGGTGCTCGATCCCTCCGCGCTCCGCGACCTCGTCCCCGACTTTGCCGCCAGGGGCGCGCCGCTGGCTTCCGAAGTACGCCACGACGCTGTGTACTTCCTGACCCGTACTGGCAAGCTCAAGTTCCCCATCATCCCGCCGCCGCTGCACAATCACGGCAACTACATCATCTCGCTCAACCGCTTCGTGAAATGGCTGGGCGGTCTCGTCGAAGCCGAGGGGATTGACGTCTTCACCGGTTTCTCGGCATCCGAGCTGTTGTTCGACCCCTCGACAGGCGCAGGACAGGATCGCGCACTGGTCGGCGTGCGCACGGGCGATCGCGGGATCGGGAAGCACGGCGAGCAGAAGTCGACGTTCGAGCCGGGCGTCGATATCCGCGCGAAGGTGACGATTCTGACCGACGGCGTGCGTGGCAACCTGACGAAGTCACTCGTGCGCCAGCTTGGTCTCGACGAAGGCCGCATTCCGCAGCTCTATGCCATTGGCATCAAAGAGCTGTGGGAAGTACCGAAGGATCGATTGCCGGCGGGCCATGTCATCCACACGATGGGCTACCCGCTCAAGATGGACGAGTTCGGTGGTGGGTTCATCTACGCGATGCCGGACGGCGTGATCTCCGTGGGGTTCGTTTCAGGTCTCGATTACCGCGACCCGATGTTCGATCCGCACATCGCGTTTCAGCATTTCAAGCGGCATCCGCTCGTCGCGTCTCTGCTCCAGGGAGGGCAGATGGTGCGCTACGGGGCGAAGGCGCTGCCCGAAGGAGGGTGGCACACGATCCCGCAGGTGTACGCGGACGGGGCGTTAATTGCCGGCGATGCCGCGGGGTTCCTGAACTCCATTCGGCTGAAAGGCGTGCACCTTGCGATGCGCACCGGCATGCTTGCGGCAGAGACCGCATTCGAGGCCGTGCGCGCCGGCGACGTGTCGGCGTCGAAGCTCAAAGTCTACGCCGATCGCATCGATGCCGGTCCAGTGCGTCGCGAGTTGTACCCGGTGCGCAATGTGCACCAGAGCTTCAGCTACGGTCTCCTGGCCGGTCTTGCCTATTCCGGTCTCTCGCTCGTCACGGGTGGATGGTGGGTCAGGGATCCCATGCCGGCGCATGCCGGCTACGCGCGGATGGCGAAGCTCGCGGAGTATTACAAGGACGGCCCGCCGGATCCGGATTCGACGGTCAATCCCGTCAAGATCGATCGCCAGCTCACGTTCGATCGCCTGACGAACGTGCACTACTCGGGCACACGCCACGCGGAGGATCAACCGTCGCACCTGATCGTCCACGACGCCGAAGTGTGCCGCACGCGCTGCCGCGAAGAGTACGGCAATCCCTGCATCCGCTTCTGCCCCGCGAACGTCTACGAGATGGTCGATATCGGTGACGGCACATCGCGCAAGAAGTTGCAGATCAACGCTTCGAACTGCGTCCACTGCAAGACCTGCGACATCATGGATCCCTACCAGATCATCGACTGGGTGCCGCCCGAAGGGGGCGGCGGTCCGCAGTATGAGGGGATGTAGCTGGCTCAGGACTCAGGACTCAGGGCTTAGGACTCAGGGCTCAAGGCTCTGCGCGTCAATGCCGAATGCCCAACTTTCATGGTATTGGCATTTGGCATTCGTCATTCGTAATTGATACGGCGCCCTCAGCGATTGTTCGGGGCGCCGCCGTAGAGACCCGGCGTTCAAGAGACATGAGCTTGACCTCCGCGCAGCAGCGCAAAGCCGGCGTCATTGCGGCTGTCGGCTCTCCGATAATTGCGGCGCTGGGCTCCACGCTCAAATGGCGCGTCGACGGCCTTCACCATTACGACGCGATCGTCGAATCGGGCCGCCTGCCAATCTTCGCCTTCTGGCACGGTCGCATCCTCGCGGCCACGCTGTTCTGGCGCGACCGCGGCATTGTCGTCATCACCAGTGAGAACTTCGACGGCGAGTGGATCGCTCGCATCATCGAGCGGTTCGGGTACGGCACGTCGCGCGGTTCATCGTCGCGCGGCGGCGTTCGTGCGCTCGTGCAGTTGAAGCGGGGCATGGCGTCCGGGAAACCCGCGGCGTTCACGCTCGACGGCCCGCGCGGCCCCGCGCGGGTGGCGCAGCCTGGCGCCGTCTGGTTGGCTGGCGCCACAGGCAATCCGCTGCTGCCGTTTCACATCGAATCCTCTCGCTTCTGGACAGCGAACAGCTGGGATCGGACGCAGATCCCCAAACCGTTCAGCTCTGCTGCCATCGCGATTGGCGCCCCAATCGCCGTCGCTGATACGTCCGAAGATGCGATCGAGTCGAAGCGTCGCGAACTTGAAGCGTCACTCGCCGCGCTCGAGACGCGCACCACTGCACTGCTCGCTGACAGGGGATAGAAGCCACCCACAGGCAGAACAAATCCTCGGCACTTGTGCGCGCGTTGATCCTTCGCGCTCTGCACGCCCCACCCCGCATTGGTACGCCGTTCGCGTAGTGACGCCGCAACGATCGAACACTGAAAGATCCTCGAGACGCGTCGATTCGGACCGAAGCGTCATCGTCGCGTTGAAGGCGAAGCCATGATCACCCTGACAATTCGACACCTGACACGCGCCGCTCGCGTGGCCGCCGGGTTCGTCTACACGCTGCTCACCGAGATCTAATACCGCAATTGTGGCGCCGCGCGGAGGCACAAAGTCTGCGCCGAGGCAGACTTTAGTCTTCCTGGCACATTCGCGCGCCGCGCCGACCGAGGACACCTATCGCGTCTTGATGGCGCACCAGGGGCCGGTCCATTCGATCGGGTGATCGCGCGGACCTTTTTAACTTTCCTGTCCGTGGATCAGCTTGAGCAGTGTCGCAGCGGTGACCGGCTTCACCAAATACATCGCGTCGATCTTGCCGGCCTCCGCGCGGAGCACCGGGTCGTCGAACCCCGAAAACACGATCAACTGCATCGCGGGGTTCATCTGGCGCGCGACAATCGCGAGTTGCAGGCCGTTCGACGCCCGTAGCCGCACGTCGGTGATGAGCACGTCGAAGGTCTGCTGCCGCAGCACTTCTCGCGCCGCTTCAAAGGATCCGCACGGGACGACGAGTTGCCCGCCTGCTCGTAACCCCCGGGCGACAGCGTCGAGCAGCGTCTCGTCGTCGTCAACCACCAGAATACGGTGAACCCGGGCTGTACTATCCGCCGGGGCTTCCAGTACCATTGTCTTCAGAGTATACGGCGATCGGCGATGCTATTCATTGCTTCTGAACGCTTCGAGGAACACACGACGCCACCCGGCCATCCCGAGCGTCCCGAGCGCGCCCGCGTGTTCAGCGAGGTTGCCTCTCGCTGGAAGGAGAAGGGCGTGCGGGTCATCGAGCCCCGATCCGCGACGCGCGAAGAGCTGGCGCGCGTTCACGATTCGGCCTACATCAACGCGATTACGGCGACGGCGGGCCGCGCAGTGATGCTCGATCCGGACACCTTCACATCGCCAGAGTCGTATGACATCGCGCTGCTCGCGGCTGGCGCGGCCGTGCAGGCGATGGAACACGCGCTCGAGACTCGGAAGCCCGCCTTTGCGCTTGTGAGGCCGCCCGGGCATCACGCCGAACGGGACCGGGCGATGGGGTTCTGCCTGTTCAACAACGTCGCCGTCGCGGCAGCCGCGGCGATCGCACGCGGCCTGTCGCGTGTCGCAGTGGTCGACATCGACGTGCATCACGGCAACGGAACGCAGTGGATGTTCTACGACGATCCCCGCGTCCTTTACGTATCGACCCATCAGTTTCCGTTCTATCCTGGCACCGGTGCGGCGGATGAAGTCGGCAGAGGACCCGGGAAGGGCTACACGATGAACGTGCCGCTTGCGGCTGGAGCCACGGACGCTGTGTACGACCGGGCGTACAAGACCATTGTCGGCAGGCTCGACGAGTTCGCACCCGAGCTGCTGCTCGTGTCCGCCGGCTACGACGCGCATGCCGACGACCCGCTCGCCTCGATGCGCGTGACCACGGAAGGCTACGCGGCGATCGTCGCTCATCTCAAGACCGTTGCCGATCGACACTGCCCGATCGCCTTCGTGACCGAAGGAGGGTACGACCTCGACGCGCTCGGAGCCTGCCTCGACGCCACGGTTGCGCTTTTCTAATCAGACCGGGGCTTCGCCCCGCCGGACCCCCCGGCGCGCCCGTGGCGCGCCAGTTCCGTTGCGGCTCGCGCAACGACACACCGTTCTCGCTCCGAGCCGCATGACGGACTGACGATATAATTTAAGGATCGTGCCCGACTACAAGCCCCAGGCTATCGAGAAGAAGTGGCAGGACTGCTGGACTGCCGAGCGCGCGTTCGAGGTGACGGAGGACCCCTCGAAGCCGAAGTACTACTGCCTCGAGATGTTCGCGTACCCGTCGGGTCACGCGCACGTCGGTCACCTGCGCAATTACATGATCGGCGACGTCATCGCGCGCATGAAGCGGATGCGCGGCTTCAACGTCCTGCACCCGTTCGGATGGGACGCGTTCGGCCTGCCGGCCGAGAACGCCGCGATCAAGAACCGGACGCACCCGGAGGCCTGGACGCTCCAGAACATCGCGCACATGAAGGGGCAGCTCCAGCGTATCGGCATCAGCTACGGCTGGGAGCGCGAGATCGCCACCTGCCTGCCCGAGTACTACAAGTGGAACCAGTGGATCTTCCTCAAGATGCTGGAGCGGGACCTTGCGTATCGCAAACGGTCCAGCGTGAACTGGTGTCCGAGCTGCCAGACCGTGCTGGCAAACGAGCAGGTCGTGAACGGCGGCTGCTGGCGGTGCGGCACGCCGGTCGTCACGCGCGAGCTGGAGCAGTGGTTCTTCCGCATCACGCACTACGCCGACGAACTGCTCGATGGCATGGAGCTGCTGGGAGAGTGGCCGGACAAGGTCCTCACCATGCAGCGCAACTGGGTGGGACGGTCGGCCGGGGCGTTCGTCACGTTCCCGCTCGCCCCTGACGGTGGACGACCGACGCCGCAGCCTGGTGGCATCGAGGTGTTCACGACGCGGATCGACACCATCTACGGCGCGAACTTCATCGTGGTTGCTCCGGAGCATCCGCTCGTCCGAGAGTTCGCGGACGGCTCGCCTGATCCGGAAGCATTCCGCGCGAAGGTGGCGAAGTTCACCTCGCAGGATCGCTCCGCGCGCATGCAAGGGGAAGTCGAAAAGGAAGGCTTCGACACCGGCCGCCGCGCAATCAATCCGTTCACCGGCCAGGCGGTTCCGATCTGGATCGCGAACTTCGTCCTGATCGAGTACGGCACGGGCGCCGTCATGGGTGTCCCCGGACACGATCAGCGCGATTTCGAGTTCGCGCGGAAATACGCGCTGCCGATTACCATCGTCGTTCAGCCGGACGGTGAACCGCTCGACGCGGCAACCATGACCGAAGCCAAACCGGGCGCGGGAAAACTGGTGGCGTCGGGTGAGTTCAACGGACTCGACTGGGAAGAGGCCAACCGCCGCATGACGGAAGCGGCCGAGAAGCGGAGCATCGGCCGTGGCACCGTGCAATACCGTTTGAAGGACTGGGGCATTTCGCGTCAGCGCTACTGGGGCACCCCGATTCCAGTGCTCTACTGCGAGAAGGACGGCATGGTTCCGGTGCCGTACGACCAGCTGCCGGTCGAACTGCCGAAGACGGCGGAATTCTCCGGGCGTGGAGATTCCCCGCTCGCACAGATCCCCGAGTTCGTGAACGCGACGTGCCCGGAGTGCGGCGGCCCGGCGCGCCGCGAGACGGACACGATGGACACGTTCGTCGACTCGTCGTGGTACTTCTTCCGCTTCTGCGATCCGCACAACGACCAGTTGCCGTTCGATCCGGTGACGGTCGGGTACTGGGGCCCGGTCGACTTTTATGTCGGAGGCGTGGAGCACGCGATCCTCCACCTGATTTATTCGCGTTTCTTCACGCGCGTGTTTCGCGACCTCGGGATGACGCACCTGAGCGAGCCGTTCGATCGTCTGCTGACGCAAGGGATGGTGCTGAAGAATGGCCAGGTCATGTCCAAGTCCAAGGGAAACGTGGTCGATCCCGACGACATGATCCAGAAGTACGGCGCGGACGCCCTGCGGCTCTATGTCATCTTCGTGGCGCCGCCCGAGAAAGAGATCGAGTGGAACGATGCGGGGCTCGAAGGGAGCTTCCGGTTCCTGGCGCGTGTCTGGCGGCTCGTGGACTCGCTGAGCGAGACGATTGGCGGACTGGGGATTCCAGGGCCGTCGGACGTCGAGCTCAATGACGAGGAACGTGCGCTACGCCGCAAGACGCACCAGACCATCAAGCGGGTCACGCACGATCTGGACCCTCGCGTCCATTTGAACACGGCGGTCTCTGCGATGATGGAGCTCGTCAACGAGTTGTACGCGTTCTGCAGTCGTACGCAATGCGGCCCGGCTGGCGAGGAATCGGATCACGTGGGGGTCATCGAGCGGCCGGGCACGATTGCCGTGCTGAAGGAGTCGATCGAAGCGCTGGTGCTGATGCTGTCCCCGTTCGTCCCGCACATGGCAGAGGAGCTGTGGGAAGGCCTCGGACACTCGGGCGGGATTACGGCCGCCGGCTGGCCTGCGTACGATGAATCGGTCGCAAGAGCCGAGGAGATCGTGGTTCCGGTTCAGATCAACGGGAAGCTCCGCGGCCGGATCACGGTTCCGACGGACACGACCGAGGAACAGTTGCGTGAAACCGCGCTCGCCGAGCCGCAGATCCGCACGCACCTGCAGGGGCGCACGGTGAAGAAGGTGGTCGTGGCGAACGGACGGCTTGTCAGCATCGTGGTGCAATGATGATCAAGCGCATCGTCATCATGGCGGCGCTGATCGCGCAGACCGGCTGCGGATATTCGCTGGCGGGTCGCGGATCGTTTCTGCCGTCATACATTCATCGGATTGGGATACCGCAGTTCGCGAACCACACGGCGATATTCGATGTCGATCGTCGCGTGACCGACAAGGTCCGCACGGAGTTCCTGGGCCGGGGCAAGTACACGATTGTTCCCGAGACCACGGGTGTCGACGCGCTGCTGACCGGTGCGATTGCCTCGATCACGATTCAGCCGGCCGCGTTCAACGAGCAGCAGCAGGCGACACGCTATGCGCTCATCTTGACGGCCAGCGTCGAGTTCAAGGACCTGAAAACGAACAAGGTCCTGTGGGCGAATCCGTCCATGCAGTATCGCGAGGAGTTCGATGTCGCGTCGGGCAACAGCACGCTCGATCCTTCAACCTTTTTCGGACAGGACGTCAACGCGCTCGAACGCATGGCCACGGAATTCGCGCGCGCCGTCGTCAGCGCCATCCTGGAAGCCTTTTAACCACGGATCACACGGATCACCGAAACACACGGATCACAGCCGCGGATCTCACGGATAACACGGATCTGAATGTCTGCCGCAACACCCGCTGACGTGCGTACTGCCATCGCCAAACGTATCCCGGCGCCTGTTTACCTCATCGTGGGCGACGATGACGCGGAGATCTCGCACCTGGCGACCGACATTGCCGGCGTCGTCGAGGACGAGCTCCGCGCGTTCAATGTCGATCGCTTGTATGCGGGTGAGAAGGCGGTCACGCCAGCTGCCATTGTCGAATCGGCGCGACTGCTGCCGATGATGAGCGATCGCCGCGTGGTGGTCGTGCTGCGAGGAGAGCGGCTGCTGAAGCCGAAGCGTCGCGGCCGTGCCGCGGAAGCAGAGGATGACGAAGAGGACGGCGAATCCGCAACGGACCTCGACGTGTTGACCGAGTACGTTCAGCGTCCCGAGCCAACCACGACGCTCGTGATCACGGCGGCAGACGTGGACAGGTCGCGCCGCATTGGCAAGGCGCTCTACAAATCGGCGACAGTTGTCGAGTGCTGGGGGCTGAAGCCAGGCAAGGGAGAGCGCGTGGATCTTCGCCAGGCTGCGCGCATGGCAGAGCAGCTCGTGAAGAAGGCGGTTGCGGATGCCGGCCAGCAAATCGAGCCGCCGGCCGCGCGGCTCGTCGCCGAACGCGCCGGCTCCGACATCGCCCGCTTGCGCGGGGATCTCGATCGGCTGCTGCTGTATGCGGCGGGCAAACCAAACATCACGCTCGCCGACGCGCGTGAAGTGGTGAGCGCCGAAGCGTCACAGGACGACTGGGCCGTCACCAACGCGATTCAACAGGGGAACACGGCGGAAGCGCTGCGGCAGATCGGGCTCGCGCTCGACGGCGGGGGAGTGCCGTACCAGATTCTCGGCCAGCTCGCATGGTTCGTCCGCGAAAAGCTGTCCATGACCTCCCCGCGCCGCGTGCCAGCGGCAATCGATGCGCTGTTTCGCACGGATCTCGACCTCAAAAGCTCGGGCGGCGACCCGCGCGTCCTGCTGGAACGGCTCGTCGTGGAATTGTGTAAGCCGGAGTTTGCCGCGTCGAAGCCGCCGCGTTGATGTCGGGCAGCGAGCGCGGAGATTCAGGCCGGGCGCGTTACGCCGTGGCGGTCTTCTTCGTCACCCGCTTCGCAAGCCGCGACTTGTAGCGCGCGGCGGCGTTGCGGTGAATCACGCGCTTGCCCGCCATCTTGTCGACCAGCGAGATTGTGCTGCGGAGCGCGTCCTTGACCTGCGCCGGATCCCCGGCGTCGATGGCGGCGCGGATGCTTCGGAGCGCGCCACGAAGGCGGCTGCGGAGCTGGCGGTTCGCCTCGCGGCGGACGATGTTCTGACGGTGGGCCTTGAGTGCTGAAGCGTGACTAGCCATAGAGAAAATGCTAAATGCTCAATGTTTAAGGGTTAGCAAACCATTGATTCTACCACGGACTCACACGGAGGGACACGGATCGGAGGCGCGAAGGCGCGGGAAGGCCCCCGGTCGCGCGCATTTGCGGGAGAATCCGCGTGATTCCGTGTCCATCCGTGGTCGGTTCAGCCGCGCCCTTTGAGGCGCCGCAGCATGCGACGCTCCCGGCGGTCCGGTGCGCCCGCTGATGCCGGACGCGTAAACGGCGCCGCCAGACGCGCAATGCGGAGCATCTCGAGCTCTTCCGCTGTTGGCTTTGGCGTCAGATCCTCGTAAAGCAGGCGCGCCTCCGCCCTGGGGACGTGCTGCTCGGCCAGTCCCTTCACGATCACCTTCTGGCGTCTTCCAAACGTACGCGTAATCTCGATCTCATCACCGGGTGCCACTTCACGATGTGGCTTGGCGGCCTGGCCGTTCACGTCGACCTTGCCTCCCTTGCAGGCCTTCTGCGCCTCGCTCCGGGTCTTGAAGAGACAACTGACGTCGAGCCAGACGTCCAATCGCATTCAGTGATTTTAAGCGAGGCGCGATGCGCGAGGTGCGATGTGCGCGAGGCGCGATGTGCGGCGATACGCGGTCGGTGCTCGTCCGCCGTAGCCGCTTGCGGCGAAGGCGGAAGCCCTGAGTCGTTTACCGTCGGTCCGCGCCGCGGACGACCTCGGCGCCGTCTGTCGGCTTGTTCGAGAATCGGAGGACTGGACGGCCATCGACGATGTCGATGGACTTGAATACGCGGGTGACGGGAGGCGTCGCCGCGGCCGCCGTCTGCGACGCGGCGCCGCGAATTTTCGCGACGTAGTTGCGGGTTTCCTTGTAAGGCGGCACGGTGCGCCCGTATTTCTCGACGGCGTTCGGGCCCGCGTTATACGCGGCCAGCGCGAGCTCCTCGTTTTGATTGAAGCGGTCCAGTAGGCTCCGAAGATAGGCGACGCCAGCGCGGATGTTTTCCGCCGCGTTGTACGGGTCGAACACGCCATACGCGCGCGCCGTCTGCGGCATCAACTGCATCAGCCCCATCGCCCCCTTCACCGATCGCGCGCGCGGGTTGAAGGCCGATTCCGCGTGGATGACGGCCCGCACGAAATCGGGACTCATCGCATGCCGCGTGGAATGCTCGACGATGAGGTCGTCGTAGACAGCGGCGCGTTGACTGAACGCAGCCTTCGTCGTGCGAAAGCCAGTCGGCGCGGGCGCGGGAGTGGAAAGCGACGCGGCAGGATTCGACGGTTCGACCGCGTAGGTCCTGGCCGACGGGTCCTTCGGCTTGTCCGACAGCACCAGGTTTCCGGCCGCATCCCGCCAGGCGTAAATCTGGGCGTGCGCCAGCGTAGGCGTCAACGCGCAAAGCGCGGCGGCGATCAGCAGTCTCCGGACCATTATGAGTGTGAGCTCAACAGTGTAGTCGAGCCGGACCCGTCTCTCAAGGCAAGGGCTTTGCCGAGAGTTTTCAATGGTTTAGGGGGGATTTTAGAGGCCGGGTGTGCCGTTTCCGGACGGCACCCCGCAACCTTGTGATCAGCCCAGAAGCGACGCGATTGCCGCGGGCGCCTGGCGAATCAGATCGTCGATCTTCGACGGATCTTTGCCTCCGGCTTCAGCGAAGTCCGGCCGGCCGCCGCCGCCTCCCCCGACGATGGGCGCGATCTCCTTGACGATCCGTCCGGCCTGGATGCGGCCGGTGAGATCTTTGGTGACCGACACCACGAGTGCGACCTTGCCGTCGGTCTCGGACGCAATGACGACGATCCCGCTTCCGAGCCGATCGCGTAGCGAGTCCGCGAGTCCGCGCAGCGCGCCCTTTTCGAGTCCCGACACGTGGCGGGCAATGACCTTGACGCCGTTCACATCGTGCGTGTCCTCGTGTGCAGCGGAATCTCCTCGGGAGCCGCCGAGCGCCGCCTTCATTTTCAACTGCTCGACTTCGCGCGCGAGCCGTCGCGCGTCCGATTGCAGGCGCTGCACGGCGTCGACACTCTGATCGGCAGTCGTGTTCAACGTGGTCAGCATGCGATCGAGGGCCGCGCGTTGTTGCTGGTGAAAGGCGACCGCGCCCGCACCGGTCAGCGCCTCGATTCGGCGTACGCCCGCGGCAACGCCCCCTTCCTGAGTAATCACGAACGGACCGATGTCTCCGGTCGCACGCACGTGCGTGCCGCCACACAATTCGAGACTGAAGCCCGGCACCGACACGACGCGTACACGGTCGCCGTACTTCTCGCCGAACAACGCCATCGCGCCGGCAGCGATCGCTTCTTCCGTCGATCGCAGTTCCGTTTGCACCGGCGTATTCCGATAGATTTGCTCGTTCACGATCCGCTCGATCTGATCGAGTTGCTCGCGCGAAATGGCGGAGAAGTGGACGAAGTCAAAGCGGAGCCGATCTGGCGCCACCAGCGATCCGGCCTGCTTCACGTGCGTGCCAAGCACCTGGCGAAGCGCGGCGTGGAGCAGGTGTGTTGCCGTGTGATTTCGCCGTGTCGCGTCGCGCACGTCGGTCGCGACGATCGCGCTGACAATATCGCGCTGCTTGATTACCCCGCTCTCGACCAGCACGGCATGCAGGCGAGGCCAGCTGGGGAACCGTGTGATTCCCTCAACCACAGCTTCGGAGTTAACTCCAGTGATCCATCCACGATCGGAAACCTGTCCACCAGCCTCGAGATAAAAGGGAGTGCTCGTTAAGGCAATGAACCCTCGTTGACCCGCACTCAGCTCTCCTACTTCAACTCCGCGCTCGTCAAAAACTCCGAGTACGCGAGCGCCGTCGACTCGTGTCCGATCGTACCCTTCGAAGTTGTCACCCACGGCCGCGAGCTCACGTTCAAGGCCACCTCGTGTCTGCCAGAGCATATCGGTGGCTTTCCCTTTGAACGCACTGCCGGCGCGCGCGCGCTCCCGCTGCCCCTCCATCGCGCGCTCGTAGGCTTCACGGTCGATCGTCAGGCCGCGCTGGCCCGCCAGGTCCTCCATGAAATCGAGCGGCACACCCAGTGAATCGTAGAGGCGAAACGCCTCGTCCCCCGGCACCACCTTCGACCCGGCCGCTGCGCGATCCAGCACTTCTTCGAGACGTGGCAAGCCGGCGGTGAGCACCGCGTCGAAGCGCTCCTCTTCGCTTCGCACCACCTGGACGATCGCGTCGCGCCCGCTGCGCAGTTCGGGATACGCGGCACCCATCTCGGCAACGATGACGTCGACCAGCGAGTGCAGGAAGGGCTGGGTGATGCCAAGCTTTTTGCCGTGACGCATCGCGCGGCGCATGATCTTCCGCAGGACGTAGCCGCGCCATTCGTTCGAGGGCACCACGCCGTCCGCGATGAGGAACGTCATCGCCCGCAGGTGATCCCCGATCACGCGCATTGAGACATCCGGGGGATCGTCGAGTGTCGCGCCATAGGTACGCCCCGCGCGCTCCGCAATGGCCTCGAGAATCGGAGTAAAGAGGTCGGTGTCGTAGTTCGACAACTTCCCCTGGATCACCGCGGTGATCCGCTCCAGCCCCATCCCCGTGTCGATCGATGGCGCCGGCAGCGGATTCAGCGTCCCGTCCTGCTGCCGGTCGAACTCCATGAACACGTTGTTCCAGATCTCGACGTAGCGATCGCAGCTGCAGTCGAGGCCCCGGCAGGCATTCCCGCGCTGGTCCTCTTCACACGGAACGTGGTTGCCGCGGAAATAGTGGATCTCCGAGCAGCGGCCGCACGGCCCGGTGTCACCCATCTGCCAGAAGTTCTCCGCGAGACCGAGCTCCGAGATGCGTTCGACGGGCAGGAACTGCTGCCAGATCTTGTAAGCCTCGTCGTCGCGCGGGATGCCGGCTTCTCCCTTGAAGATCGTTGCGAAGAGTCGGTCGGCCGGGAGATTCCAGACCTTCGTCAGGAGCTCCCACGCGAATGGGATCGCCTCGGCCTTGAAGTAGTCGCCGAACGAGAAGTTCCCCAGCATTTCGAAGAACGTGTGATGCCGAAGCGACGGGCCGACATTGTCGAGGTCGTTGTGCTTGCCGCTGACGCGCATGCACTTTTGCGCCGTCGTCGCGCGCTTGTACGGCCGCTTCTCGCGCCCGAGGAACACGTCCTTGAACTGGTTCATGCCTGCGTTGGTGAAGAGCAGGGTCGGATCGTCGGCGGGGACGAGCGAGGAACTGGGCACGATCGTGTGCCGGTTCTTCTCGAAATACTTGAGGAAACTACTGCGAATTTCGCGCGACTCCATCCAGTTATTCTAGCGGATCGGCTCCCTTGCGGTAGGCGCGCAGCGCGGCGCTGACGGCGGCGGGCGAGAAGCCCTGGCGCATGAGGAACTGGTAGACTCGCGCGTATTCGGCGGGCGTGTCGATCTTTTTTCGGCCGTGCAGTTTTTTCGTGATCGCCTTGGCGATCAGGCCGCGCTCGTCGACCTCCCCGAACGCATCGGCGAGGGCCGCGGCCGCGACCTCGCGGGGAATTCCCATTTCGTTCAGCTCGCGCTGGATGCGCAGGCGTCCCCGGTTTTTGACCTTCAGCGCCGTTTCAACATAGGCGCGCGCCACCCGCGCGTCGTCGATCGCGCCGCTCTCCTGCAATTGCTCGATCGCGGCCTCGACCTCCTCCGCGGCGTGCTCACGTTCGAGCAGCCGCGCCCTGACCTGCGCGGCAGACAGCTCACGCCGGGCCAGCATTCGCAGGCCATCGCTATAGGCGGATTCCATTCAAGGGCTATTTTACAGGCCGCCTCGCAAGGTGCGCGCAACCGGAAATGCGCGCAACCTCCGTTCGGCCTGTTACGGCTGGAAGCCGGCGGGGAAACGTGGCTTCAGACGAACGTTATCTTGCACGGGGAACGGAAATCCAAGGACGACGGCCTGCCCTCTGACGCGGTTTTGCGCCTGGCAGTTCTGCGTGCACACCGTCGCGGGTGGGGAAACCTCGGTCGCATCTTCACCAAACACTGCGCCCATCCGGCCGCCGCTGGCGACACGCCACACGGACACGCCGCCGCAATGATCGACGGTCACGAACGTGCCGTCGCGCTTTTGAATCTGGTTCGGGCAGCCTTGCGCGATGCGCGTCGCAACTTGCGGACTGTCCCGACCCACGAACTTCGGCGAGAAGTCGTTCGCGAAGTTGATCCGTGACGGTACTACGATCGTCGTGTCCTTGAAGGGGACCACGTCGCCTTCGCGTGCGCGGAAGTTCGGATTGTCGAAATAGAACACCGTCAGGTTGGCGCCCTCGGCCCCAGTTGCTGTCGCGAGCACGTGCGTGATGTCAGTCTGGGTTCCATCAGCGCGCTGGGGTTCCATCTGGAAGAGGCCGCCGTTCGCACAATCCTTGGCCTGGATCTTCATGTCCAATCCGGGTCCGCTTCTCTCGATCACGACATCTCCGTCCTTCAATTCCGCGGTCATCGCATTCGTCAACGACAGACCGCGATGGTCTGGCGTCTTGCGCGCAAATACGGGCGTGCGCACACCACCGGTCATGTCCAGCGGATTTGGGGCGCCGGTGAACGTGTAGTTGGTGATGCCAAACGTTGCCGAGACGACATTGAACTCGACGTACTTGCCTCTGACGAGGAAGCTCGAACCGAGGCTCGACGCCGGGACGCTCGTATCGACGTCGCCGGCGAGCGTCGTCCCTCCAGGCAACACGATTGAGAATCCACCGCCTTCGCATCCAGCGGACGTGGCCGCTTGGACTGGCGCAACCAGTGGTGTAACAGGCTTAGACAAGAACCCGAGGGCCATGGCAAGGCTGAATGCAGCCGCCATGCGCGTGAGAATACGCATAGGTTGAGGCTCCAGAGTGTCGATCCAAAAAGATGCGACACGTCGATACGCATGAGTACGCGCGCATGCCGGCACGCTCGCGAAACCCATGGTGTTGTGGATGCTGCCGGGTGGGAGCGAGTAACTCCTGCGCCCGGTCGTCGTCATTCAGTACGCCTCAAGCGCACTGAATCCGCAGCGACGACTGGTCGGGCATCGATCGCAGCAATGCTCGTTCCTCAACGGCTAGGCCGAACGCCCGGTACTTACGTACTCTCGAGCTGAATATCAGTTTGCAAGGAGGAAGACTAACCGCCGAAGCGCGTAATCTCCGGCATGCCTCCGCCGCTCCGGGCGGCCTGCGCGGCAGCCGCCGCCTGTGCCTGGCGCATCTCTGTCGACGACGAGATGCCCTGGACCTTCAGCTTGAAATCGTCCACGTTCGACGCCCAGCGCAGCGCCTCTTCGAGCGTGACGTAGCCCGCCTGATACAGGCCGAAGATCGATTGATCGAACGTCTGCATGCCGTATTGCGATCCACCCGCGGTGATCGCGCCGTAGATCTGCGACGTCCTGTCCTTGTCGACGATGCAGTCTCTGATGAAGGCGGTGGTGACCATCACTTCCACCGCCGCGGCGCGGCCGAGGGCGTCGGCGCGCGGCATGAGGCGCTGCGAGATGACGGCCTTCAACACGCTCGCCAGCTGGATGCGGACCTGCCGCTGCTGGTGCGGCGGGAACACCGCAATGATGCGGTTGATCGTTTCAGTGGCATCGAGCGTGTGCAGCGTCGAGAGCACGAGATGTCCGGTCTCGGCCGCGTGCAACGCCGTTTCGATTGTCTCGAAGTCGCGCATTTCGCCGACCAGGATGACATCGGGGTCCTGCCGCAGCGCGGCGCGGAGCGCGTGGGCGAACGACTGCGCGTCCACCGAGATCTCGCGCTGGTTGACGAGCGACATGTGGTCGCGATGCAGGTACTCGATGGGATCTTCGACGGTCATGATGTGCGCGGACCGCGTCGAGTTGATGTAATCGATGAGCGCCGCCAGTGTCGTCGACTTGCCGCTGCCCGTCGTTCCGGTGACGAGCACCAGGCCGCGTTCCTCCTGCGCGATCTTCTTGAGCACGGGGGGCAGGCCGAGTTCGTCGACTGACTTGATGCGTGTGGGGATCACGCGCAGGACGAGGCCGACGGTGCCGCGCTGCTGGAAGACGTTGCAGCGGAAGCGGCCCAGCCCGGCGACGCTATAGGCCAGGTCGACGTCCTGGTTGCGGCGGAACTTCTCGAGGTGTTCCGGAGTGAAAATGCCCTGCGCCATCGCCTCGGTATCGGGGCGATCCAGGCGCTTTTCCTCGGACGCCACCACGAGCGTGCCGTTCACGCGCATCATCGGGTAGCTGCCGACCTTGAGATGGAGGTCCGACGCGCCACTGGCCACAGCGGTCTTCAAGAGATCGTTGATGTGCATAAATGTCAATACCGAAGACACACGGAACGCGGTCTCCCGCGTTGCCGTGTCCTGTGGGGCCGTGGGCTGGGGTGCCCTAGTGTAGCAGGTGAGGGCTATTTCTCGGCAGCCGTTGTCCTGGCGACCGGCGTGGCGGCCTGGCGGGGCTCGCCAGGGTAGACGTACTCCAGCCATCCATGCCGGTCGGCGACCTCGCCGTTGATCACGTCGAAGAAGGCCTGCTGGATCGATTCGGTCATCGGGCCGCGGCGGCCGTTCCCAACCGTAATCTTGTCGACCGAGCGAATCGGCGTGATTTCGACGGCGGTTCCGACGAAGAATGCCTCGTCAGCGATGTAGAGCAGTTCGCGCGGCAGCATTTCTTCACGCACGCGGAACCCGAGGTCCTTCGCGAGCGTGATGACGGAATTCCGCGTGATACCCGGAAGGATCGACGCCGTGAGCGGCGGCGTGTACAGCGTGTTGTCGCGCACGATGAACAGATTCTGGCCGCTGCCTTCGCTGAGATAGCCGCCGCTGTCGAGCGCGATGCCCTCGCTGTAGCCCTCGGCGATCGCCTCCATCTTGATCAACTGCGAGTTGGCGTAGTTGGCCGTTGTCTTCGCCAGTGTCGGGAAGGTGTTGGGAGCGGCGCGCGCCCACGAGCTCACGCAGACGTCGACGCCGTTCGTGAGCGCGTCCTGGCCGAGATACGCCCCCCATTCCCACGCGAGAATCGCCGTGTCGACAGGGCAGGGGAACGGGTTCACGCCGAGCGTGTGGTAGCCGCGATACACGAGGGGACGCAGATAGCACGCTTTGAAGTCGTTTGCCCGGATCGTGGTCAGGACCGCGTCGTGCAGTTCCGCATAGGTGAGCGTAGGTTCCATCCGATAGATCTTGGCCGAGTCGAACAGCCGCCGCAGGTGCGCATCGAGGCGGAAGCACGCCGTGCCGCGCGGCGTCTCGTAGCACCGCGCCCCTTCGAACACGCCGCTGCCGTAGTGCACCACGTGCGAGGCGATATGGATCTTTGCGTCGGCCCAGTCCACGAGCGAGCCGTTCATCCAGATTTTGCCGGTGCCGGGAAACGCCATCTAACGCTCCTTATCACTGGGGCTTCGCCCCACACGCGGGCTCGGTCGCATAGTTCGAGCCTTCTCCATCTTAACCACCCCCGGCGTTTCCGCACAGTGCCAAGCGTGGGGTGGTCCCGAGGAGTCCTGAGTCCCGAATCCCGAGTCTCTCTGGTCACGGACGGTGCGGATGCGGGGGATCCGAAAGGGGGACAGTCACGCTTCGTCCCGTTTGTGGGATTAAGTGTGAGTGTCCCGGCTCTGAGCCCTGAGCCTCGAGCCCATCGTTGCGTGTCGTGGTACCCTGCCGTGCATGCGTTCCCTGGGAGTCCTGGCCGTCGTGTGTTCGTTCGGGTTCGGCGCGGCCGCGACCGCTATCGTGCCGCGCGATGTCGAGGCCACTCGACAGACCCAGGCCTCGCCGGCTGACTACTGGTGCCCGATGCACGCCGACGTGCGTGGCTCGAAAGGGGACAGGTGCCCGCGATGCGGCATGGCGCTCGTGCCGGCGCCCTCGACTGCATCCGACGCGTATCACCTTGATATCCAGGTCATACCGAGCGCGCCGGTTGCGGGACGCGACGCGCTGATTCGTTTATTCGTGCGCAACCCGCAGACCGGTGCGACCGTTCAGGAATTCCAGGAGACGCACGAGCGTCTGCTGCACCTGTTCGTCCTCAGCCACGATCTCGAGTTCTTCGCGCACCTGCATCCCGCGCGCACGCAGGACGGCAGCTTCGAGCAGTCCGTGCGACTGCCCACCGCGGGCGCGTATCGTCTGATCGCGGACGTCGTTCCTGCCGGCGGCGCGCCGCAACTGCTGCAGAAGTCGATCGTGACGTCTGGGTTCCGCGGACGCGTGCTGCCGAGTGCGGCGCAGGCAGTCGATGTTGCCGACAAGATCGTCGGCGGGGTCCGCGTGCAGACCATCGTTCCTGAGCCGGTTGCCGGACGCGAACAGCTGATGACGTTCGAGCTCGTCGACGAAAAGGGCGGCCAGCCGATCGAGGATCTCGAGCCGTTTCTCGGCGCCCCCGCACACCTGCTGCTCGCGAGCGGCGATCTCGAGTCGGTGACGCACAGTCATCCGGTTGCCGGGCTCACGACGGAGGCGGGACCGCGTATCGTGTTCCAGGTGCTCTTCCCGCGCGCCGGCCCGTATCGGGCCTGGGTGCAGTTCCAGCGTCGCGGCCAGGTGCTGACGGCACCGTTTACGGTTGAAGCGAAACGGCGCGACCCCGGCGCGACGCGATGAGATCGATTCGGGCGGCGCACTCCCGCGCGGACGACCGGACGTCGATGATCGTTCCGCGAGGCAGCGCGATTGGCGTGCGGAAGCGGTACGTCGCGGGATACGCCGGCAGGTAACGCGCCAGCGCCACCAGCGGCTCGACGCTGTTGTCCGGGCGCCGCGCGATCACTTCCACGAACGCGCCCGCTTCGGCCGCTGACGGCGTCACCGTCAACGCCCTCATGTCCTGCCGCAGGACCGTGGTGCCGCACGCGAACGCGCGATGACGCGGCTCGACTCCCGCATCTCCTGGATACAGCAGCAACGCGCCCGCCTCGATCTCCACGTCGCTCGACTTGCGATAGTGCAGTTCGGCGGTGATCGTCGCTCCGTTCCTGACGGCGATCGCGACTCCTTTGGGAAAGGTGACCTTCGAGTCCGGCGCCACCCACGATCCAATTCGCACATCATCAGCAAAGAACACAGCCTGTTCGATCGCGCGCGAATCCCCAGGACGGTATTCCCATCCCGCGACCCACATTGCCCTGGTTGGATCATCGAGCGGTATACGCAGTCGTTCAATCGCGACGCGCGATGGATGCGCTCGCGGCAATGACACCACAACGGCTGAAGTACTTTCGGCCCCATCGCCCGTTGTCGTCGTCGACTCGATAGATCCTTGCGGCGTTCCACCGTCTGCCCACGCCACGAGGATGTCGATTTCGGTGGGCGTCGGCCGCGGATCGTTGCTGAAGTCTCCGAGCCCGGACGCCGCCGACCAGGGCGGCATGCGCTGCTGCAGCACTTCCTCCTTGATCCCGCGCGCCCAGGCACGCGCGTGCTCGTACGAGTCCAGGACGGGTGCCGAACCCCCGGACGCGTGGCAGCCTGCGCACCGCTTCGAGAGAATCGGCGCGACATCTTTCAAATACGTGACGTCCGCCGGCTTGATGTGTGCCGACACAACTGGAGCAAGGCTTGCACAAACTGCTGTGGCGGCCACCAGCCTCACGGTCCGCACCAAGATGCGTCCGCTCGAGTGGTGACGGAAGTCATCTCGCGAGCAGACACGCGTCCAATCATCGTCGAACACATTGCTGGCAGGGGTGCCTGATATGGGCCGCCGTCGGTCGATCCTTGGGTTTCGCATCGTTCTCGCTACAAGCTTCCTTGCGCTCTCCGTGCCAGTTGCAGCGCAAACAGGCTTGGTCGCAGCGTACGGCTTCAACGAGGGAAGCGGTGCGACGACAGCCGACGTCTCTGGTAACGGCCATACCGGCACGCTCACCGGGGCGACCTGGACCACCGGAAAGTCCGGCGACGCCCTGTCGTTTGATGGCAACGGCGACTGGGTGACGGTGAACCACGCGCCGCCGCTCTCGCTGACGAACGGCATGACGCTCGAGGCCTGGATCAGAGCCGCGTCTGTGACGAACTGGCGGACGGTGATCCTCAAGGAACGTCCCGGCGGCCTGGCCTACGCGCTCTATGGCGGAGACACGACCGGTCGCGCGGCCGCGTACATCCGTCGCTCCGTGGACAGCGGTGATACCGATGCCACTGGTTCCACGGCCCTGCCCACGAACGCCTGGGTTCATGTAGCAACGACCTACGACGGCGTCACACTGCGCACGTATGTCGGCGGACAGCAGGTCGCGTCCACGCCAATCGCTGGCACGATCACCACGTCGCTCGATCCATTGCGGATTGGCGGGAACTCAGTTTGGGGAGAGTACTTTTCTGGTGCGATCGACGAGGTGAGGATCTACAACCGTGCACTGACGGCAGCGGAGATCCAGTCCGACATGATCACGCCCGTCGGCGGTACGCCGCCGGTCACGTTCAGCGTGAGCGGTACGATTACACCGTCGAGCAGCGGCAGCGGTACGACGATGACGTTGAACGGCGCTGCAACCGGTTCGATCACCGCCGACGCGAACGGCAACTACTCATTGACTGGGCTCGCGAACGGCACTTACGTGGTAACGCCGTCGAAGTCTGGCTTCACGTTCACGCCGACGTCGCGCGCGATGACCATCAGCGACGCTGGCGTCACCGGCGTGGACTTTACGGCAACGAGCACGTCCGTCGGCAACACGCCGGACGTCGTCGGACAGTGGGGCCCAGGATTCGATGTCGGTACCGTCGCCGTGAACATGGTGCTGCTGCGGACGGGCAAAGTACTGATGTTCTCCGGTTCGTACGTGTTTTCGGCTCCCGAACGTGTCTGGGATCCGGCGACCGGCACGATCACGCCAGTCCCGAATCCGTTCTACAACCTGTTCTGCGCAGGGCAGGCGCAGTTGCCTGACGGCAGGATCCTCGTGGCGGGCGGTCACGACCCGGCGGGCCTTGGCGCCGCGAACGCCAACATCTTCGACCCCGTATCGCAGACGTGGTCGGCGCTCCCTGACATGTCGTTCCGTCGCTGGTACCCGACGGTGACGACGCTGCCTGACGGCCGCATGCTCGTCACCTCCGGCGCGCAGAGCTGTCTCACCTGTCTGGCGGACGTGCCCGAGATCTTCGATCCGGTCTCGAGACGGTTTACGCAGCTGACGAGCGCGCGCCTTGGCATCGACTACTACCCATTCATGTTCGTGCTCCCGGATGGGCGTCTCCTGTCTGCGGGATCGAACGAGGACGCGTACGAGACCCGCACGCTGAACATGACGACCGGTACGTGGTCGATGGTCGATCCCGTGGTGAAGGACGGGCACAGCGCCGTCATGTACCGCCCGGGCAAGGTGCTCAAGACGGGAACCGCCGCGGATAGCGGAACCACGGGCGTCGCGCAGCCGACCGGATACGTGATCGATATGACCCAGCCGTCGCCAACATGGCGGCAGGTCGCGTCGATGAAGTTCCCGCGCGCGTTTCACAACATGACGCTGCTGCCGGATGGCGACGTGCTCGTCACCGGCGGCGGCACCGCCCTCGATGGGTACGACGTCAGCAAAGGGGTCCTCACCGCAGAGCTCTGGTCGCCGGCGACCGAGACGTTCAAATCACTGTCGCCCGCATCGTTCGCGCGGTTGTACCACTCGACGGCGCTGCTCCTTCCCGATGGGCGCGTGCTGATTGCCGGCAGCGGAAACGATGGCCCCGCCGTCAACCAGACACGCGCCGAACTCTACTCGCCACCGTATCTTTTCAAGGGACCGCGGCCGACAATCACCGCCGCTCCCGATCTGATTCAGTACGGCTCGACGTTCACGGTGCAAACGACTGATGCCGCTTCGATCGCCTCGGTGGCGCTGATTCGGCCGGGCGCGGTGACGCACGGCTTCGACCAGGACCAGCGCTTCCTGAACCTGAACTTCACCGCGGGTGCCGGCAGCCTGACGATCCAGGCCCCCGCCAATGCGAACCTCGCGCCCCCGGGTTATTACCTGCTGTTCATCGTGAACACGGCCGGCGTGCCGTCGTTCGCGCCATTCGTGCATTTCCCGACCGCGGTGAGCGATACCACGCCGCCGTCGGCTCCTTCGAGCCTGGCAGGCCTCGGTGGTGTCGGAACCGTGTCGCTGTCGTGGTCTCCGGCGACTGACGACATTGGCGTGTCCAACTACAACGTGCACCGATCGACGATCCCCGGGTTTGCGCCATCCGCGGCGAATCTGATCGCGCAGACCGCGCTCACGTCGCTGAATAGCACGGGTGTCGCCCCGGGCACGTATTTCTACGTCATCACGGCGCAGGACGCCGCTGGCAACGTCAGTGGCCCATCTCCCGAAGCGACCGTCGTTGTCCTCGGAGACACGACGGCGCCGGCGGTGGCCATTACCGCGCCGCTGGATCAGTCCAGCGTGTCGGGATCCGTCGCGATCGTCGCGAGTGCGGCGGACGACGTCGGTGTCGTCGGCGTGCAATTCCAGGTTGACGGCGTGGCACTTGGCGCCGAGAAGTCGACGGCGCCCTACACCGCAACCTGGGATACCACAGTCGCGGCAGAGGGAGCGCACACACTCGCCGCCATCGCAAGAGATGCGGCCGGCAACCAGTCGGAGTCGATCATCAGTGTCACCGTGGCGAACGTGGTGCCGGACACGACAGCACCCACCGTCTCAATCACGTCGCCCGCGGACGGATCGGCGGTATCCGGACAGGTTTCGATCACCGCCAGTGCCACAGACGCGGTGGGCGTTGCTGGCGTGCAGATCCAGGTGGACGATGTGCCACTTGGCGCCGAGATCGTGACGGCGCCGTATGCGGCGACGTGGGACTCGACAGCAGTGCCCAATGGTCCGCACACCGTGACTGTCATCGCGCGAGATGCGGCTGGTAACCACGCGCAGTCGTCCATCACGGTCACCGTCTCGAGCGTGATCCCGGATATTACTCCGCCCGTCGTCGCCATCACGTCTCCCGTAAACGACGCGACCGTCAGCGGTTCAGTGACGATGACCGCCACGGCGACCGACAACGTCGGTGTGGTTGGCGTTCAGTTCAGCGTCGACGGAACCGCGCTCGGCGATGAGATGACGGCCGGTCCGTATTCGGCACCGTGGGACAGCACGAGCGCGCCGGATGGTCCGCACACGTTGACCGCGATCGCGCGCGACGCGGCAGGCAATCAGTCGCAGGCGAGCGTAACGGTCGACGTGCTGAACGCGCAACCGCCAGCAGCGGGCCTGGTTGCCGCCTACAACTTCAACGAAGGGAGCGGCACGCAAGCCCTGGACGTGTCGGGATCCGGCAACACGGGAGTCACAACGCGCACCACGTGGTCGACCGCCGGTCGGACAGGATCGGCCCTGTCGTTCGGGGGGAATGCGTTCGTCACGATCGCCGACAACGCAATGTTGGATCTGACGGCGGGTATGACGATCGAAGCGTGGGTCCGCCCGTCCTCCAGCAGCAACAACGTGAGGCCGATCGTTTACAAGGAGAGAGGCTTCGGGTTCTCGTACGCCCTGTTCAGCTCGTCGAACGGCAACGTGCCGGCAGCGTGGATCCGTACGACCGCGCAAGTCAGTGCGGCCGGGACGTCATCCATTCCGAGCAACACGTGGACGCACCTGGCCGCGACCTACGACCGCTCCAGGCTGCGCCTGTTCGTCAACGGTGTCGAAGTCACCAACACCGCGGCGACGGCGTTGATCTCAACGGGCACGGGGCCGCTCCGGATTGGCGGAACCAACAACGGCAGCGATTTCTTCCGCGGGCTGATCGACGACGTCCGGATTTACAACCGCGCACTGAGCGCGGCGGAGATCCAGGCAGACATGAACAAGCCAGTGGAGTAAGAGTTGAATCGCAGCGCCTGTTTCCACGGTGAGCGCGGAGAGATCAGGTCTATTTTGTTTTAAAAACAATTAGCCGTCCTCTCCGAACCGGCCTCTCCGCGAAACAGTCGGTGGTAGTGCGAGCTGCGTCACCTACTGCTTCTCGCCGCAGAAGGGGCAGCGGTTCGTGCGCGCGTGCAGCGGCTTGCGGCAGTGCCAGCAGAAGCGGGCGGCGGGCGCCTCTCGCGCGCGCAACCGGCTCTGAATGCTCTGTGCATCGTCGCGTCCTGCGCGCGGGCCCGCGGCGGGGCGGGCCAGGGCGCCAGCGGGCGGCGTTCGTGTCGCGTTCCTCGCGGCGAGCACGTCTTCCATGAGGTCGGTCGCGCGCTGGTACCGTTGCGACGGGTCCGGCGCCATCGCCTTCATGACGATGTCGCTGATTGGCTTGGGAATCGACGGATTCTTGAGCCGCGGCGGCGAGACCAGCTCCCCTGACATCAGCTTGTCCAGGTCCGCCGGCGCCGGTGTGTCGTACGGCAGCAGCCCCGTGAGCATCTGGTACATCGTCACGCCCAGCGAGTAGAGGTCCGACGCGAACACCGCCTTGCCATGAAACTGTTCGGGTGCCATGTAGGGCGGACTGCCGATCACCGTGGTGCCGTGCGCGGCGATTTCCAGGAAGCGCGACGTGCCGAAGTCGGCAACCTTCAGCATGTCGTGTTCCGTGACGAGCACGTTCGCGGGACGCAGGTCGCGATGGATGACGCCCTGCCGGTGCGCGTGATCGACCGCGTTGCAGATCTGGCAGGTGAAATCGAGCGCCCGGTTCAGCTCGAGCGAGCCGCGCAGGGCAATGATGTTCTCGAGCGTTTCTCCCTGCACGTACTCCATCACGATGAAGAAGACGTTGTCCTGCTTCTCCGCCGTGGTGATCGCGACGATGTTGGGATGACTGACGGACGCCAGCAGGCGAGGCTCGCGAAGCAGTTCACCGAAGTCGAGCCCCTGCCGGTGCGGCACCTTGATCGCAACCTTCTTGTCGATCCAGGTGTCCTGTGCAAGGTAGACAGTACCAAACCCGCCGCTGCCGAGCGGCGCGATGATCTTGTACTTCCCTAGCGTTTGTCCCTTGAAGAGCAAGTGTGCGTTGAGTATAGCGGATTCTTGCGCCCTCGTCGGGAGTTCTGGCCCCACTCTATAATGGCCACCCCCATGCTCCCGCGGTTCCTGGCCACCGACCTCGATCCCGCTTCCAACACGGCGTCGCTCTCTGCCGAGGAAACGCATCACCTCACCAACGTACTTCGGCTGCGCTTCGGCGACGAGATTGCCGTGTTCGATGGCAACGGCCGCGAGTACCGGGCGCGCATCGAGCGCGTCAGCCGTGAAGGGGCCTCCGTGCACCTTCTCGAAGAGATCAGCGCAGCGCCGGAGCCGGTCGTGCGGCTCACGCTCGCGCAGGCGGTACTCAAAGGGGAGAAGATGGAAGAGGTCGTCCGCGACGCCACGATGATGGGCGTGGCGGCAATCGAGCCGGTCGTCACCGCGCATACCACGGTCCGTATGAAAGCGCTCACGGAAGGGCAGGCGGCCGATCGCTGGCGCCGCATTGCCGTGGCGTCGGCAAAACAGTGCCGGCGCGCCGTTCTCCCGGTGATTGGCAATGGCACGCCGTTCGACGAATTGATCGTCCAGGACAACGCCGAGATGCGGTTGATGCTGGTTGAACCCAGCGTCAGCGTTGAAGGGCATCCCGTCGCGGCGTTGCAGGGACGACGCCCGGCCTCATCAACGCTGCTCGTGGGACCAGAAGGGGGCTGGGCGCCGGAAGAGATCGAGACGGCCGTGCGCGCGGGATGGGTGCCGATTACGCTCGGCCGCCGCACGCTGCGCGCCGACGCGCTCGCGATCGTCGCGATTGGCGTGCTGCAGTTCCTGTGGTCGGACCTGTAGAGAGAGGCGCCGCGGCTGATCGCCTGAGGCGCCGGGTCAATGTCGAATGTCAAATGCCAAATGCCGAATCACGAAAGTTTGGCATTCGCCTCCTATTTGCGGAGGCAGATTGCCGCCCACTCGCCTTCGTGGAGTTCCTTGATCCCCTGTGTCGCCTCGAACGCCGGTTGAATCTCCGTCAGATGATCGGGCGCAAAACCGCTGAGAATCAGGTAGCCCTTTGGACCCGCGAGCTTCATCAGCCTCGGTGCGAATCGGACCAGCACCGCGGCTGTCAGATTAGCCAGCACCACATCTGCCGGCTCCACCTTCAACGAATTCAGATCGTCGCAGATGATGTCGATCGCACCGGCGCCTCCGTTCCGCGCAATGTTGTCGCGCGCGTTGTTGATCGCATCCGGATCGTTGTCGATCGCAACCACGTCGCGCGCTCCGAGTTTCCAGGCTGCGAGCGCAAGCACGCCCGAGCCGGTGCCGATGTCGACGACGCGCGAGCCCCGCAGTTCGAGTTGCTGGAGGAGCCGGAGGCACAGGCGCGTGGTGGCATGATGGCCGGTGCCGAATCCCATTGAGGGCTCGATGATGATGACCGGCTTCGAGGCACCGCGCGGCACGTCCCACGGGGGCGCGACGACCAGGCCGTCGGCTTCAATTGCAGTCAGGTTTTGCTGGGAACGCCGTGCCCAGTCTTCGTCGGCAACGTCGACAGCCGATATGCGTAGCAGGTGTGGCGCGACGGCTGCGGTGACATGCGCGGCGGCAGCATCGCGCTCGGCTGCCGACCGGAAGAACACGCGCCACGTGTCGCTGCTGTCGTCTTCGTGAATGGCAAGCGGATTGAAGTCGTCCAGAAGCGCGTAGAGGCGCTCGCGCAGAAAGGCCTCCGGACCTGGCGCCGCGAGAAACGCGACCTCCAGGGCCGGGGCATCAGCCAAAGATGTCCTTGACCTTCTCGAAGAACGGCTTCTCCGACGATTCTGCCGTCTCGGGATCGATGATCTCCTGCGGCATCGTCTTCGCCAGTTCCTCGAGCAAGTGCTTCTGCTCGCGCGTCAGCTTCTTCGGCACTGTCGGGCGCATTATGACGTGCAGGTCGCCGTGCCCGCGACCTGACACGTTCGGCATGCCCTTGCCGCGCAGCTTGAAGCGGGCGCCGGGCTGCGTCCCGGCGGGGATCTTGATCTCTTCTTCCGATTTCATCGTCGGCACGCGGACATCGCCGCCAAGGGCGAGCGTCGGGAAGGTCACCGGCATCTCGCAGTACAGATCGTCTCCCTCGCGATGGAAGAACGGGTGTTCCTGCACGTGAACCACGACGTAGAGATCGCCCGCGGGGCCGCCCGCCGATCCGTGTTCACCCTCGCCGTAGAGCCGCAGCCGCTGACCCGTCGCAATCCCGGGAGGAATCTTGACCGTGATCTTGCGCTCGCGCCCCACGCGCCCCGCACCACGGCACGCCTGGCACGGCTTGCTGATGACGCGTCCCGTGCCGCGGCAATTCGTGCACGGTCGTGCGACGGTGAGGAATCCCTGCTGAAAGCGGAGCTGGCCTGAACCGCGGCACTGATTACAGACTTCCGCCATGCTGCCGGCGGCCGCGCCCGAGCCTTTGCACGTCTCGCAGGTTTCTTCGCGCGGGATCTGAATTGCCGTTTCGGCCCCTTCGAACGATTCCTCGAATGAGATTTCGAGGTCGTAGCGGAGATCGGCGCCACGCTGCGGGCCGCCACGCCGCCGCCGCCCGCCGAACACGTCGCCGAACCCGAAGAGATCGCCGAGACTGCCGAAGATGTCTTCGAAGCCCGCGAAAACCGTTGGATCGAACCCGCCCGCGCCCGCGCCGGCGCCGCTGACCCCCGCATGTCCGAAGCGGTTGTACAGCTCGCGTTTCTGCGCGTCCGCCAGGACGGCGTACGCTTCCGCCGCTTCCTTGAAATGCTCCTCGGCGGTGTGATCACCGGGATTGCGATCGGGATGGTATTTGAGCGCGAGCTTCCGATAGGCGCTCTTGATCTGCTGGTCCGTCGCGTCCCGGCCGATGCCGAGCACCTCGTAATAGTCGCGCTTGCTCACCCTTTCGCCACCTTCACCATCGCGGGACGCAGCAGCCGGTCGCCCAGCATGTAGCCCCGACGGAATTCCTCGGTCACTTCACCTTCGCGGTGTCCCTGGGCAGACTCGTGCGCGACCGCCTGGTGAAAGTGCGGGTCGAAATCAGCGCCGAGTGATTCGATCGGACGGACGCCGCGCTTGCGCAGCACCTCCAGCAGCTGGCGATGGATCAACTCCACGCCGCGTCGATACGCGTCGGCCCCCTCGGAGCCGGCGTCAGCCCTGAGCGCGCGCTCGAGATCGTCCACGAGCGGGAGCAGTTCTTCGAGGAGATCTGCGGCGGCCGCTTCGGCCTGCTGCACGCGCTCGCGCTCGATGCGCTTGCGATAGTTGTCGAACTCCGCAGTTTTCCGCAGCAGGCGATCGTAGAACTGGTCGCGCTGTTGCTGGAGCTCCGCCACGTTGAGGTCAGGCTCGCCGGGGGCGCTCTCGGTTGCGGCCGCCGCCTGTTCGGATGAATCGTTCAGTTCGTCGTCTTGCATGGCTTCTTACGATTTTTCGAGGACCTTGTTGATGACTCGCGACAAGCTGTCCACGACGTTGATCGTTCGCGAGTACCGCATCCGCGTCGGGCCGATGATCCCGACGGTACCCGTGCGGCGGCCGTCGGTATAGGTCGATGTCACGACGCTGAAGCGCTGCAGGTCCGGGTCGCGATGTTCCGATCCGATGACCACGGTCAATCCCGTGCCATCCATGCACGCGTCGATCAACTGGACGAGCCGCGTCTTCTCTTCCATCATGCGCACGAGCGTCCGCATGGTTGCCAACGTCGTCTCAGGATCGTCCGAGCCAGCGATGTCGAGCAACAGCGATGTGCCCATGATGTAGATCGACGGCTGCGGTTCGAGTCCCTCGAACGTCGTGCTTGCGAGACGCAATGCGCGCGCCATCAACTGGTCGTACAGCGTGCGTTCCTCTCGAAGGAGCTCCATCACGCTCTGACGCAGTTCGCTGAGGGTCCTTCCCTTGAACTCCGCATTGATGTAGTTCGCCGCCTGCTGCAGTTCCTCGCGTTCGTAGGGCTCGCTGGGCTCGATCACCTTGTGCGAGATCTGGCCGCCGGCCGAGATGAGCACGACGAGGATCTTGCGCGCCTCGAGCAGGACGAAATCGAGATGCTCGAACGTCACGTCCGTCGCGGGCGCAATCGCGAACCCGACCTGGTGCGACGCGCGCGAAATCTCGTGGGACGCATGTGACAGCACATCGTCCACGGTGCCCGCGCGCCGCAGCCGTTCTTCGACCTCCGGCGCAGGCCGCGCGCTCCTGCGCTCGGCCATCAACTGGTCGACGTAACTGCGATACCCCATGTCGGTTGGCACGCGACCGGCCGACGTGTGCGGCTGACGTACGTAGCCCTGCTCCTCGAGCCGGGCCATCACGTTGCGAAGCGTGGCCGAGGACACACCAAAGCCGCGGCTGGCGAGCCAGAGGGACGAGATCGGCTCGCCGTGTTCGATATAGGCCTGCACCAGCGCCGCGAGAATTCGTCTATCTCGTTCGGGTAGCTCAGGATGTCGGGTCATGGATACTTAGCACTCGCCGCCGGGGAGTGCTAAGTCATTATAACCGAGGTCGGACAGCCGAGGCGCCATGCCCCGAAGTGCGAGCCGCGATGCGTTCACAGTCCGGCTCGCGCGGCGAGGATCCGTGCGGACTGACGAGCTTCCGCCGCGATCCCGGCAGCGTCCTCGCGCGTCAGGCTGAAGTCGCGCACCAGGATCTCCCCGTCGACCATGGTCATCCGTACGTCGGTGCCCCGCGCCGCATAGACCAGCGTGGACCATGGGTCCGGGTCGGGCGCGACGTGAGGACCGCGGCAATTAATAAGGATGAGGTCCGCTCGTTTACGCGGTTCGATGGATCCAACCTCTGCCTCGAGGCCCAGTGCCTTTGCACCTTCGCGAGTGGCCATCCATAGCGCATCTCTGGCAGTCAACGCGCCGGGCCGGACGCGGACGGCCTGCAGTGTCGCGGCGAGCCGCATCTCCTCGAACATGTCGAGACGGTTGTTGCACGCTGCGCCATCGGCACCGAGGGAGACCGAGACGCCGCGCGCGCGCATCTCGGTGACCGGCGCAAGCCCGGAACCGAGTTTCAGGTTCGAGCTGGGGCAGTGCAGCACCTTGACGTTCCGCTCAGCGAGGAGGGCCTGTTCCGCGTCGGAGACCCACACGCAATGCGCCGTGCACAAGTGAGGTGTGGCGAGTCCCGTATCCGCGAGGTACTCGAGGTTGCTCATCCCGCCGGAGATGCGGCGGACCACTTCGATCTCCTCTCGGTTTTCGGAGGCGTGCGTGTGCACGATGACGCGCTCGCGCGCCGATAGATCGGCCACCGCCTCGAGTAGCTCTCGTGAGCACGAGACGGCAAAGCGTGGTGCGAACGCCGCGCGCAACCGTCCGCGCCCCTTGCCATCCCACCGCGTCCGCAGCGCGACGCTCTCATCGATCGAATCGCGCGTCCGCTCTTGAAGGCGCTTCGGGACCTCGCGGTCGGAATCCATCATGCACTTGCCAACGACGGCACGCATCCCCATGCGGTCGAGCGTATCGAACACGACGTCGGTGTCGTGCACCGTCTCCATGGTGAGCGCGGTGGTGGTCCCGCTGAGGAGCAGTTCGCTGGCCGCGAGCCGTGCCGAGGCGCGGAGCGTATCGGGCGTGTGCGCCGCTTCCATCGGCCAGACCCGTCGTCGCAGCCATTCGAGCAGCGGCATGTCGTCGGCGTAACCGCGAAACAGTGTTTGGCAGAGATGGACGTGCGTCTGGATGAGGCCTGGTAGCAGGTAGTCGCGCTGCGCGTCGATGACCGTTTCGTGCGCGTCCGCGGGCTCGGGTCCGACTGACACGATGCGCCCATCGCGGATCGACACGGCGCCCCGGACGATGTCCAGCGCATCGTTCATGGTGACGATGGTGGCGTTTCGGATTAGCGTACCGCCCGCTGCCATTTCATCGACAGGGGGGCGACGTCTTTCCCGTGACGGACGGCAATGAGCTCTGCGAGGATGCTGATGGCGATCTCGGCGGGTGTAATCGCGCCGATGTCGAGGCCGATCGGCGCGTGCACGCGCGCGAGGCATTCGGCAGGCATACCCTCGGCGGTCAGCGCGTCGAACACGCGCGCCACCTTGGCGCGGCTGCCGATCAATCCCAGGTACCTGAGGTCGCGGGCCGCGAGCGCGCGCAACGCATCCAAATCGTGCGTGTGCCCGCGCGTCACGACGACGACGTACGCGCTCGGTGGAAGTTCGGCCTGGTGCAGCCAGTCGGCGATGTCTTCAACGACGATGGCGTCGGCGGAAGGGAAGCGCTCAGCGTTGGCGAACTTCTCGCGGTCGTCGACGACATGAATGCGGAATCCGCTGTCAGCAGCCGCACGCGCGAGGTGGAAGCCGACATGGCCGGCACCGATGATGTAGAGGCGCGGCGCCGGCGCGATGGGATCGATGTAGACCTCCATCTGCCCTCCGCAAATAAGGCCGGACTCCTGGACGAAATCGTCGTTCAGATCGTAACGAACGAGCGCCGGCTTGCCCGTGGCGATCGCCTCGCGGGCCTTTCCCAGCGCGTCGTTCTCGTAGCATCCACCGCCGATCGTGCCGACCGTCCGCCCGTCGGCATATACGAGCATCTTGGCACCCGTCCGCTGCGGCGTGGAGCCGCTGGCGCGCACGATCGTCACCAGCGCGGCGGGCTCGCCGCGCTCGAGCGCTGACGCAGCGGCCGGCAGCACCTCTTCGTTCAGATGAGGACCTCGATCTTGGACTTCTTCTTCAGGCTGTCGATGAACGTGTCGGCGTGCTGCTGTTTCTTCTGGTTGCCGAGGAACTGCTTGATCTGCGCGTTCACCTGCTCGAACGGAACCGTGCGCGCCGCCTGGTGATCGACAACCTTGATGATGTGATAACCGAACTGTGTCTCCACGATGTCGCTGACTTGACCCGGCTTGAGCTCGAAGGCCACCTTCGAGAATTCCGGCACCATCTGCTCGCGCGTGAAGTAGTTCAGATCGCCCCCCTGCGACGCGCTGCCATCCTGTGAGTGCTTCTGCGCCAGCTGGGCAAAGTCGCCGCCCGCCTTGGCCTCCTTGAGTACGGAGTCAATCTCCGAGCGCGCCTTCTTTTTCTCGGCGTCGCGAGCCTTCTGGTCGACGCGAATCAGGATGTGGCTCGCCCGCACCTTTTCCCCTTCCTTGAAGCGTTCGGGATTCTTGTCGTAGAAGGTCTTGATGTCCTCGTCGCTCGGCGCCGGTTCGGCCGCCAGTTCCGCGTCCATGAGCTTCGTGACGCTCAAATCCTTCCGGGCATCGTGCTTCAGGCTTTCGAGCGTCATGCCGCGTTCGGCAAGCGCCTTCGAAAACGCTTCAGGGTTGGGAAACTGCTTCTTCAGCCCATCGACCTTCTGATCGATTTCCGATTCATCGACCTTGATGCCACGCTTGGCGCTTTCCTGCGAGAGCAAGGTATAGACGACCAGCCGGTCGAGCGCGCCGCGCAGGATTTCGTCGCGGCGATCGGCCGGGATCTGCTGCCTGGCCTGCGCCTCCATGGTCTTGATCATCCGCTCGAAGTCCGACTTCTTCACGGCTTCGCCGTTGACGCGGGCCACAACCTCTGGGAGCTGGGCCGGTACTGGCTTGGGTGGTGCGGGCGGTGTTGCCGGCTGTCCCGACGGGGCCGCGCCCGCCTGGCCGGAAGTGGCCGCGGTCGTCGAGCCCTGCGCGTTGGCGGCAGGAGCTTTGCGGCATGCGATCACGCACAGCGCGCCAATCAGAATACAGGCAGAAAACTTGAGCTTCACGTACACCTCATTAGATAGGGGAAGCGCTTAATTGTAACAGGTGGAGTGGGTTGTGTCGCGCGGGGGCGGGTGTGCGCCGGACCTGCTCAGTAATGATGAACGGGGCAAGTCTCAGTCGGTTCGGTGCCGACGAGGAACGCTTCGCGATAGATCCGCGGGCAGGCCGGCGCGGCGAGCTTGCCGGTATCGCGGTCGATATCTACGAACGTGACCCCTTCCGGCGCTTCGAACGAGACATTGCCGCGTCCCGCGAGCGCGCGGGTCATGAACTGGGTCCAGATCGGAAGCGCAGCCTGGCTGCCGCTCAGGCCGAGCGCCTGGTTGTCGTCGAGCCCGACCCAGACGACGGTGAGGAGCTCCGGCGTGAAGCCTACGAACCACGCATCCCGGAGGTCGTTGGTCGTTCCCGACTTGCCGGCGCCATCAACGGTGAACCCGCCGGCGCGCGCGGCAGCGCCCGTGCCCTCGTTCAGCACGCTGCGCATCATATTCGTGACGAGGAAGGTCGTGTCGCGACGCGCGACAGACTTGGCGGGCGACACGTCGACCGCGAGGTCCTTGCCGCTGTTGACAATGCGCGTGATCGCGCGGAGCGGGCGCAGCGTGCCGCCATTCGGAAAGATGGTATAGGCGGACGCGATTTCGAGCGGTGACGCTTCGAACACGCCCAGGGCAATGGACGGGTAGGGACGCGGCGGCGTTCCGGCGCCGACGCGGCGCCACAACGCCGCGACCGTGTCGTACCCCGTGGATTCAGCGACCTTGATGGTGGCGATGTTGCGCGACATCGCGAGCGCCCGACGGAGGGTAATCGGCCCGTCGTATTCGTTCTCGTAATTGCTCGGCGACCAGGTCTGCTGGTTGAAAGTAAACGCCGTCGGCTCGTCAAGGACGACCGTTGCGGGCGTGATGTCGGTCCGTCCCTCGGCCTGCGCTCGCTCGAATGCCGCGAGGTAGACGAACGGCTTGAACACCGATCCCGGTTGGCGTCGCGCGCTGACCGCGCGGTTGTATTGCGACTGGTTGTAGGACCGTCCGCCCACCATCGCGAGAATCTCGCCGCTGCGCGGATCCACGGCAATCAACGCGGCCTGCGGGAAACGCCGTTTCCGCCGCGCGAGGATCTCGTCGACGCGCGTCAGGCCGTCACGCACCGCATCCTGCGCGATGCGCTGCAGCTGCAGGTCGAGCGTCGTGTACACATCAACCGCGCCGGTGGCCTTGCTGTGGTCCTGCAGCTCCTGGCTGACGTAATCGACGAAGTACGGCGCTTCGGACTCGAGCGCGCGCGCGACGATCTGCACCGGCTCGAGCGTGGCGCGCTGCTCGGCATCCGGACTGATGAACCCGGATTCCTGCATCGCGTGGAGGACGACGTTGCGCCGTTCCTTCGTGCGGTCCGGATTGTTGAACGGGGAGTAGCGCGGCGGCGCCTGGATGACTCCGGCGATCGTCGCCGCTTCGACCAGTGACAGGTTGCTCACGTCCTTCGCGAAGAAGAGGCGCGCCGCTTCCGGCACACCGTGAATCGCGAACGATCCGCGCTGCCCGAGCCACACGTCATTCAGATACAGCTCGAGGATCTGATCCTTCGTGAGGCGCCGCTCGAGCGCGACCGACATGAACCATTCAGTAAATTTGCGCTTGAGCGACTTCTCCTGTGTCAGGAACGTGTTTCTTACGAGCTGCTGCGTGATCGTGCTGCCGCCGCTCAGATATTTCCTGCTGCCGAAGATATTCGTCAGCACCGCGCGCGTCGTGCCGATGATGTCGACACCGGGGTGGTCGTAGAACCGTCGATCCTCGATGGCCACGACCGCCTGGATCATGCGCGGTGGAATCGCCGCGAGCGGCACGTCGCGCCGCTTCTCGCGTCCGCCGGTGACCAGCGCGGTGATGAGCGGCGCATCGAAGGCCAGCGACTCAATGGACTGTTTCTTCGAGGGCACCTCGATATTGATGAGCCCGCCCGTCCCCGTTTTCGACGCGGCATACACGAGACGTAGGACCTGGCCCCGGCGGTCCCCCGCACGTGGCACCACCGCCAGCGCATCGCGTCCAATCGCGAATTCGCCGTGCATTTGCGCGCGCGGGCGCTGCGCATAGCCGAGTTCGTTCAACCGGTCGATTGTCTGCTGCTGGGTGATACGCTGGCCGCGACGGAGCGTAAACGGGCGCGCGAAAATGCGCGGATCGGCACGCTGGAACTCGCCGTGCATTCGCGCATCGATCATGCGCGAGAAGGTCACGTAGAAGTAGGCCACGGTGCCGCCAAAGAGGACGAGGGCGGCGGCGCCGGCGATCAGGGCATAGAACTTCCAGCCGCGATGGCCGCCTTTTGCGGTCCGCGGACGCGCGGGTGTCTTCTCCGCGAGTGGCGAGTTTGGGGCCGTGGGCACTGGGAAAAGCAGCAACCCGGGGACGGTTGCAACCGGCATTGTATAACCAAGCGTCTTAGTCTCCAATTAGTTATTAATCCGTTGTGCGGTTCGCAACGCTAACCTGGATAGCTCGCGGCGAGCCGCATAACGGCGGCGCGCACAGCGCGCGTGCGAGGGAGCGGAGCGGGGCGCAGGGGTCCCCGCGAGCGACCGGGCCGGGTGTGGGGCGGAGCCCCACGTTTATTAGGAGGTCCACTTCATGATTCGTGTGTGGCTCGCACGGACGTTCGTGGCCATGACGGTCCTGGCGACCGCGCTGCCCGTCGCGGCGCAGTCGCAGGCGATCAATGGCAGCATCGAGGGCACGGTCAGGGATAACAGCGGGGCAGTCCTTCCGGGCGTCACCGTGACCGTCACCAACACCGACACCGGCGCGCAGCGCGTCGTCGTCACGAACGAAGAGGGCGTGTATCGCGCACCCCTCCTGCCGTTAGGCACATACCAGGTCGCGGCGGAACTGCAAGGCTTCAAGAAGTTCGAGCAGCAGGGGGTCAGCCTCTCCGCCGGACAGACGGCGCTCATCAACGTCACCCTCAGCGTGGGCAACGTATCGGAGACGATTACGGTGACGGGGGAGTCCCCCGTCGCGCAGCCCGGCAAGATCGATCTGGGCAGGACGATCGGGGAAACCGAGGTGAAGAACCTCCCGCTCGTGTCGCGCAACCCGTACAACTTCGCCTTTCTCCAGGCGAACGTGACGGGCTACGAGAACAACGAGTTCGGCGTGCCGCGCATCAACGCGAACGGCAGCCAGATGCACACGAATTACCAGCTCGATGGGAACACGAACACTGAAAAGGATCGCGCCGGGCTTCGCCTGTTGCCGGTCTCTGAAGTGCTGGTACGCGAAGTGAAGGTGATCACGAACGGGTTCGCACCCGAGTTCGGCCAGACAACCGGCATGGTCTACAACGCGATCACGCCGTCGGGCACCAACGATGTCCACGGCACGGCGAGTTTTCGGTTCAAGCGCAATCCGTTTTCAGCGAAGCCGTTCTTCCTCGCGCCGAACGCGCGGAAGCCCGACACCGAGGCCAACGACTTTACGGCAACGCTCGGCGGACCGCTCCAGCGTGATCGCTGGCATTACTACGGCGCCTACGAGTTCGTCGATCGCAGCCTCGTGACGGGCGGGCAGGTCATCACCGTCACGCCGGAGAATGCCGCGGCACTTGGCATCTCGCTTCCGGCCGATGGCGTCATCCCGGCACACCAGAAGGTGAACTTCGGCTTCGGGAAGACCGACTACCAGATCAACAACGCCAATCATCTCGCGGTACGGTACTTCCTCTTCAAGAACTTCTCGCCGTCGAACATCGGCGGCGGCCTCACGACCACGGATCGCGCGACCGATTTCACCGACCGCATGGATTCGGTGTCGGGGCAGCTGGTCTCGACCATCGGATACAGCCTGTTGAACGAGCTGCGCGTCCAGTACGCTCGTCGTCATCAGTTCCGCACGCAGGGGATCTCGGTCGATGGGCCGGCCATCACGGTGTCAGGCGCTGCGCAGTTCGGCGGCGCGCGCCTGGGGGACACGAATTCCGTCGGCTTCGACTTCAACCAGGGGATCACGCAGGTCATCGACAACGTCAGCTGGATGCGCGGGAAGCATGCGCTGAAGGGGGGCGTCGACGCGCAGTTCGTGGGCGACAAACGCGTGCGCGGCGAACAGTTCGTTTACACGTTCCCGACGACAGCGGCATACCAGGCGGCGAAGAGCGGCGCCAGTCCGTTTGGCTATTCGACGCTGCAGCAGGTGTTCGGCAACCTGCAGGCGTCGTACGACTCGGCGTTCTACGGTCTCTTCGTCCAGGACGACTGGCAGCTGACGCCGCAGCTGAAGGTGTTGTACGGGATTCGTTACGATCTGTTCGACGTGCCCTCGGCGCGTCCTTTCGCGGCGAACCCCTTGTCGCAGGATTTCACGGTCGACAGGAACAACTTCGGGCCGCGTGCAGGACTTTCGTGGGCCGTTGACGACTCGGCAAAGACCGTCGTGCGTGCGTCGGTTGGCTTGATGTACGAGCCGCCGCTCCTCGATTTCTACGACAACGCCATCCTGCAGAATGGCGATCCCGCCAGCTTCTCGGTCTCGATTTCCGGCACGAGCGCCGGCGCGCCGCCATTCCCCGCGAGCCTGGCCAACGTGCCCTCCACGTTCGTGCTGCCGCGCCAGAGCATCATCGGGGTAGACCCCGACTTCCGGACGCAGCACGCGTGGTTGAGCAACGTGCAGGTCGAGCGCGCCTTGCGCAACGACCTCGCCGTCTCGGTCGGATACGTCAATTCGATCGGTCGCAATCTGCCCGTGCTGATGGACACGAACCTGATTCCGACCGGACGAACGCTGCCCGACGGCCGTCCGATCTTTTCGACGCAGGTGTCCTCCGCCACGCGCGTCGATCCCACGTTCGATCACGTCAACGTGTTCAAGTCAATCGGCGAGGCCACCTACAACGCGTTCACCACGACGCTGACGAAGCGGATGCTGAACGGCTGGCAGGCGCAGGCGACCTACACGTTCGCGCACGGCGAGGACAATGCGCCGCTCACCGGCACCTATGTCGTCGGCAGCGCTGACGACCGCGTGTCGGATCCGTCGAACCTCGATCGCGAGAAGGGCGTCACCCCGTTCCACCAGGCGCACACGTTCGCACTATCCACGGTGATTGCGCCGGCCGTGTCGTCTTCCACGAAAGGCGCGGCGATCCTCAATAACAACCAGCTCGGGATCATCCTGCAGGCCAACAGCGGGCTGCCGTTCAACATCCGCTCGACGCTGGATTTGAACGGCGACGGCGTGCTGAACGATCGGCCCAACGACCTCGAGCGCAACGCCGGCCGGCTCGGGCGCGTGTTCAACTTCGACCTGCGGTACTCGCGGTTCGTCCCGTTGACGGCCGAGCAGCGCCTCGAGCTGTTCGTCGAAGTGAAGAACCTGTTCAACACGGAAAACATCGCGGGCGTGAACCGCGTGATCACGACCGATGCGTTGGGGAATGTGACCGGCAGTATCCCGCTGGACGGGTCGGATTACCCGACGAACGGCAAGAGCGGCTACGATCAGCGCCTGATGCAGCTTGGGCTGAAGTTCGCATTCTGATGTCCCATCGTTCACTCGTCACGGCGGCCGCCCTTGCGGCCGCCGTTCTTGTCACCTCCACACCATCCGCCCAGCTCCGCGTTGCTCCTGTTGGCGAACGTCCCGACGTCGCCGCGCTCGAGCTGATGCTCCGGAAGCTCTCGTCGACCGGCACGTTCATGCAGACCGATGCGCATCCGGACGACGAGGACAATGCGCTGCTCGCGATGCTGGGCGAAGGCCAGGGCATGCGGGCGACGCTCGTAACAGCAACACGCGGTGACGGCGGCCAGAACGAGATCGGCCCCGAGCTGTTCCAGGCGCTTGGCGTGTTGCGCACCGAGGAACTGCTCGCGGTGCACCGATTCGATGGCGCCGAACAGTACTTCACGCGCGCGGTCGATTTCGGGTTCTCGTTCAGCGTCGACGAATCGATTCAGAAGTGGGGGCACGACGAGATCGTCGGCGACTACGTGCGGCACATCCGTGCGATCCGGCCGGACATCATCGTGGGGTTCCTGTGCGGCGGTGAAGGAGGCGGGCAGCATCACCAGGCATCGGCGAAGTTGACGCTCGAGGCGTATACGGCTGCCGCCGATCCCGCGAAGTACCCGGAGCAGATTAAAGAAGGTTTGCATCCGTGGCAGGCGTCGCGAATCTTCTGCACCGACGTCTCCGCGTTCATGCCAAATCCGCCGCCGCGAACACCCGACTTGCTGACGGTGGACGTGTCGGCCTTTGACCCGGTGCTTGGCCGCACCTACGCAGAGGTCGGGCTCGAAGCGCGATCGATGCACAAGTGCCAGGGCACCTCGCAGTTGCTGCTGCTCCCGGGCCAGGCGCAGAACCGCACCTACAAGCTGCAGGATTCGAAGCTCGAGTCGGGTCGGGCGCCAGCGCAGTTGTTCGGCGGCATCGACACGTCGCTCGTCGGTCTCGTTCGTTTCACCGGAACTCGGCCGCCGGAACTCGTCACGCCACTCCAGGCGATCGCGGATCAGGTGAGCGCGGCGCGGAAGGCGCTTGTCACGGGTCGTCCCTCTGCTGCCGTCTCGCCGCTTGCCGCGGGACTCCGCGCCGTGCGAGCGCTTCGCGCGAACCTTCCGAGCGACACTGGTCCCGACGCGCGCTACGAAATCGATATGCGCCTCGGCCAGAAGGAGCGGCAGTTCCAGGACGCGCTCGTGATTGCGTCCGCTATCCGGCTCGACGCGCTTGCGGACGATGGCAGCGTCGTGCCCGGGCAGCAGGTGAACGTGTCGCTCTATTCGGCGGTGAATTCATCGGAGGAGCCGCGGCTCGAGTCGGTGACGCTCGCAGGATTTGCCGGTGCGCCGCCATCCGCCTGCGCCGGTCCGCTCGTGGCTGGGAAGACCGTGTCGTGCAAGGCGCTGCTGACGGTTCCGCCGCGCACGGGCCTGTCCACGCCGTACTGGAAGCCGAGGACCGACGCGGCGCGATACGACTTCGACCCGGACGTGCCGTTCGGCGTGCCGTTCCGTCCCTCGCCGTTTATGGCGACTTTTCGGCTGAACGTTCGCGGCGAACGCGTTGACGTCGAGCGCGTCGTGGAGTTCCGTTACTCGAACGTGATGGCGGGGGAGAAGCGGTCTGAGTTGCAGGTCGTGCCGCCTTTCAACGTACGCGTCGATCCCGACATCGCGGTCTTTCCGGTCAACACCACCAGGACCAATGAAGTTCGGGTGACGGTTGGCAACAATCAGAAGACAGCGTCGGACGCGGCGGTGTCGCTGTCCGCCCCGGCTGGCTGGCAGATCCAACCGGCCTCAGCGCCCGTCCACTTCGTCCGCGAAGACGAAGAGACAACCGTCACGTTCAAGGTGCGTCCGCCCGAGGGCGCGCGTCCTGGCGAAGACGTACTGAAGGCTGTTGCGACCGGCGGTGCGACGCCGTCGGATCTCGGCTACCAGGTGGTCGAGTATCCACACATTCACCGCCGCCACGTTGTCGAACCGGCGGCAACGCGCGCGAAGGTGATGGACGTCGCCATCGCCCCCGGCCTTCGCGTTGGCTACATCATGGGTGTCGGCGACCGTGTGCCTGAAGCGATCGAACAGCTCGGAGCCTACGTGCAAATGATCGACGCCGACATGCTGGCGTCCGGCGACCTCTCGCAGTTCGATGCGATCGTCATCGGCGTGCGCGCGTACGAACGGCGCCCCGACCTGCGTGCCAACAACCAGCGGCTCCTGCAATACGCAGAGAACGGCGGCACCGTCATCGTTCAGTACCAGCGCAACGAGTTCAACGAGGTGCAATACGGGCCGTACCCGGCCAGGAGCACATCCGATCGCGTGACCGACGAGAACGCGCCGATCGAGGTGCTCGTCCCTGACAATCCGGTCTTCACGACGCCGAACCGCATCGGTCCCGATGCGTGGGAAGGCTGGGTCCAGGAGCGCGGCCTGTACTTCCTGGGACAAAAAGATCAACGCTACGTGGATCTCGTGCGTTCGCGGGACCCGTTCCCCTACAATGCGGGCGTCAAGACCGGCGCACTCGTCGAGGCTCGCGTCGGCAAAGGCCGATGGATTTACGTCGGTCTCGCGCTCTGGCGTCAACTTCCTGCCGGCGTCGACGGCGCATATCGGCTGATGGCCAACCTCCTGTCGTCTGGAAAGCGGAAGTAGCGTGCGCTTTTCCCCCGAATACGTCCGCCTCGTGCTGAACGAGAACTTCGAGGACGCAAAAGCGCTCTTCCTGGGGCCGCTGATGTCCATCAACTACGCGCACCTGGCGATGCTCGCCGAGCAGGGCATCGTGAAACGCGAAGAAGCGCGCGCCATTCGTGACGCGCTGGACCACCTCTCAATCGATGACGTGCGCAAGGTCCAGTACGACGGGACGTACGAGGACCTGTTCTTCTACCTGGATCGCTTAATCGTCCAGTGCTGCGGCGAAGACGCCGCGGGCCGCCTGCACACCGCACGCTCGCGCAACGACATCGACATGACGATGTACCGGATGCAGCAGCGGGAAATGATTCTCGCGGTCGTCGAGGGAGCGCTGGCGCTGCGTCGCGTGCTGCTCGCGCTTGCCGGAAGGCATCGCGAGCACGTGTTCGCGGCACACACGCACACGCAGCCGGCGCAGCCGTCGACCATCGCGCACTACTTGCTGGCCGTCATCGAGCAGCTCGAACGCGACACGGTGCGCCTGCGCGCGGCGTATGCCAGCACGAACCAGAATCCGCTGGGGTCGTGCGCGATTACGGGCACCGGGTTTCCAATCGATCGCGCGCGCACGACGGTGCTGCTTGGGTTCGATGCGATGACCGGCAATACCTACGGCAGCATTGCCACCGTCGATTACCTGCTCGAGAGCGTCAGCGCCGCAGCCGTGCTGCTCGCGGGGCTTGGACGTGTCGTGCAGGACCTCCTCCTCTGGTGCACGAATGAGGTTGGCTACCTGCGCCTCTCGGACGCGTTCGTCCAGTGCAGCAGCATCATGCCGCAGAAGCGCAATCCGGTGGCGCTCGAGCACGCCCGGGCGATTGGCAGCAAGGCGCTCGGCCAGGCGTCCGCCATCGTCCTGTCTGTTCATAACACCCCGTTCGGGGACATCGTCGACACCGAAGACGATCTGCAGCCGCTCGTCGCGCAGATGTTCAAGGATGCCGCGCGTGCGGTCGCGCTCGTCGCCGCGGCAATGGAGCATGCAGAGTTCGACGTCGCCAGGCTTGCCGCGCGCGCGGAGCAGGGATGGATTACCGTCACCGAGCTCGCCGACACGCTCGCGCGCGATCACGGCCTCCCGTTCAAAGCCGGGCATGCCATTGCGTCGCGCCTCATCGCAAGCGCACGGACGTCGCCCGAGCGTACGCTGTCGGTCGCGCTGAGGGAAGTGTCAAAGGCGGTGACAGGTCGTGAGATCGTCTACGACGAGGCCGCGCTCGCGGAGATGCTCAGTCCGCAGCACTTCGTCGCGGTTCGGAAAACGCACGGCGGTCCGGCGCCGTCCGAGACATCGCGGGCCATCGGCGTGTCGCAGGAGTCGCTTCGCGCCGATGAAGAGTGGCTGCGCGCGACGCGGGAGAAGCTGCGCCGAGCGGAGACGCAGCTGAAGGAGGTGAGCGCTTCGCTGTGACTCGGCTCATGGCTTATGACTCATGGCTCAGGCCGCGACTCAAGGCACGCGCCGGCTTAAGCCGTAAGTCTTAAATTAAGCCCTGAGCCAGCCTTGAGCCCTGAGCCTTGAGCCGAGTCACAGTGCAATCACCCAGTGCTTCCCCATGTCGAGCGGAAGCTCGGTGATCAGCAGATCGACCAGCGCGGGTCCGTACTTGTCCAGGAAATAGACGACGCCAAGGACGCGTTCCTGCGGTTGCCCGTGTGGAAAGGCCTGCGCCTGCGCGCGCATGAACTGACGGCGCAATGTTTCATCGCGCTTCTTCGCTGCGTGGATCACCTTGTTATGAAGCGAGCGCAGCTCATGCTGCATCTTGCCAAGCGTCGTCTTCGCCGCGCCCGCCAGGGTTGGATCGAGCGCGGGAAGCGCGTCGATCACGCGCTTCATCGCCTGTTCAATCTGTGTCGAGGCATCGCGGAGCGCCTGTTCGACCTCCGCCGGGAGCTGCGAGGCCAGCAGCCGGTTCAGCGCTGATTCATCCTGCGGCTGTAGATCCTCGAGCGCCAATCCGTACTTCGACAAGAACCGTGATGCCCCGGAATCGAGCAGCGTCGCGGTGGCCCGCGGATACATCAGCGGCATCGGCACGCCGAACTGTTCGTAAACGCCGCGAAGCTGCCCGAGGTACGCGAGCTCGCTCGGGCCCGCGACGTAGCAGATGGTGGGCAAGAGCGTGTCCTGCACGATTGGCCGGAGGAGCACGTTCGGGCTGAACCCTTCGGGATGTGCGGCGGCCTCTCGCGCCAGGGCATCGGCCGAAAACACTTCGTCGCCGGCAACGTAATCGGAACCCTGCCGTCGAATGGGACGGCGGCCGTGATCGAGGCGGAACAATGAGAGACTGTCGTGCTGTGGGAGGACCTGCGGGGTGTGGCCACGCGACGCGAGCCTGTTGCCTGCGTCAGCGGCGAGTGCGGCGGTACGGCCGGGCGACGCGAGCTCGCGAGTGAAGACTTCGCCCGCGAGCGGCTTCGCCGCGGGATCCGCCGATTCGAACACGATCAGCCCATAAGGCCCGAGCAAACGTTCCAGCCACGCCGCAAACGCGCGTGCCATCCCGGTTCCTGCACACCAGGTCCTGGTTAATCCATCGATGACATCCGGCGTGAATTCTGTCTGCAGGAGAACGGTCTTGAGTTCCGCGATGGCCTGCTCGACGCGCTCGTCCAGCGTCAGCGATGCGACCGGCAGCTCTCCCGCCCCTTCAGGGGATGAAAGCGTGACGGTGCGCGGCTGGTACTCCGCGTCGAGCACCGTACAGCTTCGCACTTCCTCCCAATCGTGATCTTCCGCATCGACCCAGAACACTGCGACGGCCGGGACGTCGTGATTCCGCGCGGTACGTCGCGCGAGTTGCAGTGCCGTGACTGCCTTCAGGAGCGTAAACAGCGGTCCGCCGAACGCGCCTGCCTGCTGGCCGGTGACGATGGCGACGGTGGCGCGATTTGCGAGCTTCGCGCCCGCTTCGCGTGCCGCGTGCGGAGCGCCCCGCTCTTCCTGCTGCGCGCGGATGACTGTCGCGACGGCCTCGCGGTTGCGATTGTGCTGTTGCGTGCGCGCGATCGCCGCGTTCCACGCTTCTGGATCTTTTGGATCGCCGACGTAGAGCCCGTCGACGTGAGCGTAGTTGTAGGCGTAATCCCCCGCGAGCGGTCGTACCCATGGAAACCGGCGCACGTCAACGGCAGAGGCTCGCAGGCGGCCCGCGGGTTCAGTGGAGGGAGGAGCGGCGGATTCCGCGGACACTGTGTCGTACTCTCTCAGAGGGTTTGGAAAGCTGTCAAGGCGGCGCGGCATCTCATCCGCCTCTGACGCCGCGGTGCGCAGCGAGGATCCCGCGCGGCCGTGAAGCCGGCTGTTAGCCGGACCATGCGGGTCGTCTTAAGGCAGACCCAGCGCTCGATTCATGTTACATTCGGATCGATCCTGCCGAGGAGATCCGTCCGCTGACCAGAGAGGACCAGCACGCATTTTCGCCGCCACCTGCGTTCGGCCCCTTTCGGGTGCTGCACCAGATTGGCGTTGGCGCGCTTGGTCCCGTGTTCCGCACGTATGAGCCGACGCGCGACCGCCTGGTCGCCGTCAAAGTGTTCCGCCTCGACATCATTCCAGAAGCTGCGCAGGCGCTGGCCGACGAGCTGAGCCGGGCTACCGAAGTCGGACTGTTCCATCCGTCCATCGTCGAGCCCATTGCGGCCGGCATCGAAGGGACCGTCGCCTATCGCGCCGAAGAGTACGTGGCCGCGGAGTCGCTCGACGTCGCGATGCGCCACTATGCGCCGGCCCCGATCGAGAAGGTGCTCCCGTTCATCACACAACTCGCGGGCGCGATCGACTTCGCGCGCGCGGCGGGAGTCGGTCACGGCGCGCTCCACCCACGGGACATTTTTGTCACCCCCGATGAAGCCCGCGCCACCGGCTTTGGTGTGACCGAAGCCATTGAGCGCATTGGCATCCGCGCACCTGTCCGCCGACCTTACAGCGCGCCGGAACGGATCGCGGGCGCCGAGTGGAGCACACCCGCCGATGTGTTTGCGCTCGCGGCGATTGCCTTCGAGCTCCTGACCGGACGGCGTCCCGCCGGCACCGGTGCGCAGATTGGATCCATTGGGTCCGACGCCGGTCAACATGCCGAGGCAATTCGAAACGTGCTCGCCCGCGCCATGGACGAAGATCCCGCGCGGCGTTATGGCAATGCGCTGGGGTTCGCGAGCGCGCTCGAGTCGGCCGCACGTGGCACGTCGATTACGGATGCGGTGGCGACGGTGGCGGTGATTGCGGCGACAGAACCGCCGCCTGTCTCGCCGCCTGCCCCGCCGGAGCGCGACGCGCGAAAGTGGGAGTCGCGCAGCGACGAAGGCGCATCGGTCGACAGTCCCGACTCGATCGAGGCAAGCCCCGAGCCGCAGGTTGCTGATTTTCCAGATCCGACCCCTGAGCCGGCAGTCCGAACGCCGGAACCGGTGGTCAGCCTGCCGACGGCGGTTACACCGGGCGAGTTCACCGTCGAAGATGAACTGGATCCGGTACACGCGGCAATCGAGGATGAGGCGGCTGAAGAACCCGCGCTGGTGAATTTCGAGGAACCGGAATCGACTGGCCGAACACATCCGATTGATGATTCGTTCGTACGGGCCGACGACACCGGACGGTTCGCGGACGATTTCGTCGAGGCGCAGCACGCGGAAGCGGACGCACGCCGTCCGCTCGAAGCCTCCTATGAGACCCGCGCAGACACCGCGCCGCTCTACACGCCATCGGAGCCGTCATACGCCACGCCGGAGTCCGCGTATCAGCCGGAGAGCAGCGATGTGCCGGAACGATCGCGACCGGCGGTGTTGCCGATCGCCATCACACTGGTGATGGGACTGCTCGGCGGGTTTGCGGCGGGATATTTCGTCGGTAGCGGCGCGCGGGTGGCGCCCGACAGCACGTCAGCCGCCGCGACGCGGGATGCGGGTGCGCCAACCGGCACCAGCGCGAATCGCAATGCGCGGCAGTGGAGCGAGCAGGCAGTCTCGAAAACCCAGTCGCCGGCGCCGCCAACTGAAGCGCCCGCGGTGCCGGACGAGACGGCTGCCGCCGGTCCGCCCGCGTCGCGCACCGCGCCCGCGACGCCGACGCGATCCGAAGCACCAGCAGTGACACGCGGACGGCTGGTCGTGCGATCGACGCCATCGCGGGCGAACGTGACGGTCAACGGCCAGTGGCGTGGCCGCACGCCGCTCACGCTCGAGAATCTTCCGTTCGGGAATTACAACCTGCGTGTCGTGCAGGACGGCTACCAGGTCGCACGGGAAGAAGTGACGTTGAACTCGCGCTCGACGGCGCGCACCGTCGACCTCCGCCTGCAGCGCGAGACCCGCGCCGCCTCGTCGTCCGCGCCCCAGCGCCCAGCGCCATCGGCGAGACCGCCGGCAAGCGCGCCGCCAGGCCAGGCCGGCTACACCGGCGAGCTGTTCGTGGATTCACGGCCGCAGGGAGCCAACGTGCTGCTCGACGGCAAGGTCGTCGGCAGAACGCCGCTTCGTTTGCCCGGCGTGCCGATCGGCACGCATGTCGTGCGAATCGAACTGGCGGAACACAAGCCGTGGTTCTCCACGGCCACGGTCACGGCGGGTGAGGTCCGCCGCGTGACCGGCTCTCTCGAACGTTTCCAACTGCAATGAAAGCCATACTCGCGCTTGAAAACGGCAACTGGTACGAAGGGGAGGCGGCAGGCGCCACCGGTGAAACCGGCGGCGAAGTCGTGTTCAACACCAGCATGACCGGCTACCAGGAAGTGCTCACCGACCCCTCTTACGCCGGGCAGATCGTCACGATGACGGCGCCGGAGATGGGCAATTACGGCGTCGCGCCCGACGACCAGGAATCGCGCGCGCCGCAGGTCGCCGGCTTCATCATTCGTGATGAATCGCCAATCGCGAGCAACTGGCGCGCGAACGCCACGCTACGCGACTACCTCGTCGCCAACAACATCGTCGCGATCTCCGACATCGACACCCGCGCGCTCACGCGCGTGCTGCGCTCGGCCGGCGTCATGCGCGGCGTCATCGCGACCGGCGACGCCGATCCCCGGGAGCTGGTCGACCGCGCGCAGGGCCTGCCGCAGATGGAGGGTTCGGACCTGGTGCTCGGCGTCACGTGCGAGCGGCCGTTCGAATGGACACCAACCGGGACGAGCGATGAGTTCCGCCCCGCACCGCAGCGGCGCGCGCGGCGCAACCTGCGCGTCGCGGCGTACGACTTCGGGATGAAGTGGAACATCCTGCGACGCTTCACCGCCTACGGGTGCGACGTCACCGTGTTTCCAGCGACCGCGCCTCCGTCGGATCTCCTGGCGACCAAACCTGACGGCGTGTTTCTCAGCAACGGGCCTGGCGATCCCGCGGCGCTGTCGTACGCGATCGGCCACGCGAAGCAACTGGTGGACGCGAACGTCGCCACGTTCGGTATCTGTCTCGGTCACCAGATCCTCTCGCTCGCGATGGGAGGCCAGACCTACAAGTTGAAGTTCGGTCACCGCGGCGCAAACCATCCGGTGAAGGAACTCGAGTCGGGGAAAGTCGAGATCACCTCGCAGAATCACGGCTTCGCGGTCGATCCTGATTCGCTGCCCTCGGACGTCGCTGTCACGCACGTCAACTTGTACGACGGCACGGTCGAGGGGCTGCGTCACAAGACCAAGCCACTGTTCTGCGTCCAGTACCACCCGGAGGCCTCGCCCGGTCCGCACGACGCGGATTACCTCTTCAAGCAGTTCGTCGAAGAGATGGAGAAGCGCGCGTAAGCATGCCAAGACGTACTGATTTGAAGAGGATCCTGGTGATCGGCTCCGGTCCGATCGTCATCGGGCAGGCGTGTGAGTTCGACTACTCCGGGACGCAGGCCTGCAAAGCGCTCAAGGCCGAGGGGCTCGAGGTCATTCTCGTCAACAGCAACCCGGCGACGATCATGACCGACCCCGAGATTGCCGATCGCACCTACGTCGAGCCGTTGACGGCCGACATGGTGGCGGCGGTGATCGCGCGCGAGAAACCGGACGCGCTGCTACCCACGGTCGGCGGCCAGACGGCGCTGAACCTGGCGGTGCAGCTTGCCGAGGAGGGGGTGCTCAAGAAGCACAACGTCGAATTGATCGGCGCATCCATCGACGCGATCAAAGTGGCCGAGGATCGGCTGCTGTTCCGCGACGCGATGCGCGAAATCGGCGTCGAGGTGCCGAACAGCCGCTACATCAGGTCGATGAAGGAAGCCTTCGACGCGGTGGACGCCATTGGCTTTCCTATCATCATCCGTCCGTCGTTCACGCTCGGCGGTGTCGGCGGCGGTATTGCCTACAACATCGAAGAGTTCCGCGAGATCGCGCAGCGCGGACTGAGCCTCAGCCCGGTCCACGAGGTCCTGCTCGAAGAGTCGGTGATCGGCTGGAAGGAGTTCGAGCTCGAGGTCATGCGCGACCGGGCCGACAACTTCGTCGTCATCTGTTCGATCGAGAACGTCGACCCGATGGGCGTGCACACCGGCGACAGCATCACCGTCGCGCCGGCGCTGACGCTCACCGACAAGGAATACCAGCGGATGCGCGACATCGGCCGCCGCATCATCCGGCGAGTCGGTGTCGAGACCGGCGGGTCGAACATCCAGTTCGCGATCAATCCCGCGGACGGCCGCATCACCGTCATCGAGATGAATCCGCGCGTGTCGCGGTCGTCGGCGCTCGCGTCGAAGGCGACCGGCTTCCCGATTGCGAAGATCGCAGCCAAGCTTGCGCTCGGCTACACACTCGACGAAATCCCCAACGACATCACGCGGCTGACCCCCGCGTCGTTCGAGCCGACCATCGACTACATCGTGGTCAAGGTGCCGCGGTGGGCGTTCGAGAAGTTCCCGCGCGCCGATCGGACGCTGACGACGCAGATGAAGTCGGTTGGCGAAGTGATGGCGATCGGACGAACGTTCAAGGAAGCGTTCATGAAAGCCTTCCGCTCGCTCGAGCTCGGGCGCGGCAACATGCTGTTCGCTCGGAGCGGTGGACGGATCAACGCCACCGCCGCCGTCGAGGCGGAAGACGATGACGGCGCGCTGCAGCGATCGCTGGCAGTGCCGAACGATCGCCGGATGTGGGCGCTGTTCAGCGCACTCGAACGCGGTTGGTCGCTGGATGACATTCACCGCCTGACGAAGATCGATCGCTGGTTCCTGACCCAGTTTCAGCAGCTCGTGGAACTCCGGCAGCAGGCGGGGCTTGTCGGCCTGCGCGGGATCTCAAAGGACCTGATGCGCACGTTGAAGCGCGCCGGGTTCGGCGACTGGCAGCTCGGCAGCATGCTCGGCACTGATGAGGAGTCAGTCAGGGCAGCGCGGCAGGAGCAGGGACTCAAGCCCGCCTACAAGCGCATCGACACCTGCGCCGCGGAGTTTGAATCGTTCACGCCGTATCTCTATGGCACCTATGAGAAGGAGTGCGAGGCGGAACCGACACCGCGCCAGAAGGTCGTGATCCTCGGCAGCGGTCCCAACCGGATCGGCCAGGGAATCGAGTTCGATTACTGCTGCGTACACGCGGCGTTCGCGCTGCGCGAGGACGGCTTCGAAACCGTCATGATCAATTGCAACCCGGAAACGGTGTCGACCGACTACGACACGGTCGACCGGTTGTATTTCGAGCCGCTGACGTTCGAGGACGTGTCCGCCATCATCGCTCGCGAGCAGGAGGCCGGAGGCGATGTCGCGTGCGTCGTCCAGTACGGCGGACAGACGCCGTTGAAGCTGGCGTTGCCTTTGCAGCGAGCGGGCATCAAAATCCTCGGCACATCGCCCGACTCGATCGATCTCGCGGAGGATCGCCAGCGGTTTGCGCAACTGCTGTGGGACCTCGGCATTCCGCAGGCGCCCAGCGGCACCGCGACCTCACCCGAAGAGGCGCGCGAAGCGGCGGCAAAGATTGGCTTCCCGCTCGTGGTTCGACCCTCGTACGTGCTTGGCGGACGCGCGATGGCCATCGTCTACGACATGGCGGCGCTCGATCGCTACATGATGACGGCCGTGCAGACCTCACCCGAGCATCCGATCCTCATCGACAAGTTCCTCGAGGACGCAGTGGAGCTCGATGTTGATGCGGTGGCGGACGCGACGGGTGCGGTGATCATTGGCGGCATCATGGAGCACATCGAGGAGGCCGGGATCCATTCCGGCGACAGCTCCTGCGTTGTGCCTCCGTATCGTGTCGCCGAGCGTCATCTCCAGCAGATTCGTGATTACACACGCCGCATCGCGAAGGCGCTGAACGTGGTCGGATTGATGAACACGCAGTTCGCGATCAAGGACGACACCGTCTATGTGCTCGAGGTGAACCCGCGCGCCTCGCGCACGGTCCCGTACCTCTCGAAGGCGACCGGCGTTCCGCTGGCAAAGATTGCGGCGCGCGTCATGACGGGGAAGTCGCTCGCGCAGCAGGGCATCACCGAGGACCTGGAGGTCGCTGGCGTGTTCGTCAAGACGCCGGTGTTTCCGTTCGTGCGCTTCCCGGGTGTCGACACGATCCTTGGCCCCGAGATGAAGTCGACGGGCGAAGTGATGGGCGCGGCGGCGAGCTTCGGCAGCGCGTTTGCCAAGGCGCAGCTCGCGGCCGGCATGAAGCTGCCGGCGAGCGGGTGCGCGTTCATCAGCGTCAGCAATCACGACAAGCCGGCCGTGGTGCAGATCGCGCGCGACCTGCGGGCGCTCGGCTTCACGCTCGTGGCCACGCGCGGCACCGCGACCTATCTCCGCGCGCACGGTATCGACGCCGAGATTGTCTTCAAGATCAACGAGGGACGCCCGCATATCGGCGATGAAATCACCAACGGCCGGGTGCAGCTCGTCATCAACACGCCGCTCGGCCGCGAGTCGTTCTTTGACGATCGCACCGTCCGCAGGATCGCCATGATGCAGCAGGTCCCGAGCATCACCACACTGACGGGCGCCGCTGCCGCGGTGAACGCGATCAAGGCGCTCCATACCGAGGGGTTGACCGTGCGGTCGCTGCAGGAGTATCACAGCGAGGTCGGTGTGGGCACGCAAGGACGCAAGGGCTGATGGATCCTTCGCAGATAGGCGCGGTCTTCGACGTGGTTGGCGTCGGCGCCAACTCGGTCGACTACGTCTATCAGCTCCCCGCCTATCCCGAGCGCGACGGCCCCAACGCGAAGATGCGGATCAGCAGCCACTCGCTGTCCTGTGGCGGACAGGTGGCGACGGCCCTGTGCACCTGCACCGCGATGGGCCTGCGGACGAAGTACATCGGCGCGACAGGAACCGACGACAACGGGCGTCGTCTGCGCGACGAGCTCGTGCGCCGCGATGTCGACATGACGGACGCCGTCATCCGCGACGTCACCAACCAGTTCGCCGTCATCATGGTAGACGAGCAGGCAGGCGAACGCATCGTCCTCTGGGACCGGCATGAAGGGCTTGCGCTCCGCCCGCGCGAACTGCCTCCCGAAATCCTGACCGCCGCACGCGTCGTCCACGTGGACGACGTCGACCAGGATGCGGCAATTCGCGCGGCGCTCATCGCGCGCGACGCAGGCGTCATCGTGACCAGCGACATCGATCGGCTGACTCCGCGCACCGAGGAGCTCGTTGCCGCCGTGACAATGCCGATGTTTGCGGAACACGTGCCGAAGGCCCTGACGGGTGAGGCGGACTTCGAGCGCGCCCTCCGCAAGCTGCGCCGGTTGAACGACGGACGCATGTGCGTGACGCTCGGGCCGCGCGGCGCCATCCTGCTGGACGGTGACCGGATTTACCGGGAGCCGGCGTTCGTGATCGACGCCGTCGATACGACCGGCGCCGGTGACGTCTTCCGCGGTGCGCTGATTGTCGCGCTGCTGCGCGGCGACGGGCCGCACGACATGCTGCGCTTCGCCAACGCCGCCGCTGGATTGAGCTGCACCCGCCTGGGCGCCATCAACGGCGTGCCGACCCCTGAAGAAACGAACCGCCTCATGCAGCAAGCCGCCGTGCGCTAGTTCCTACTCTCGCAACACCATCACCGGATCCGCTCGAACGGCTCGGATCGCCGGGAACAGACTGGCGAGCAGGGTAGCGCCGGCTGTCACCATCACCGCTACCAGCAGAGTAGACGGCTCCCACCAAACCACACCGTACAAAGACGACGACAGCAGTCGCGCGGCGGCAAGCGCCGCGGGCAGACCTGCGGCCATGCCCGCAACGGCGAGCATCAGGCCGTCCCGCAAAACAATGCCGACGATGTTGGCCGGGCTCGCGCCGACGGCTTGTCGAATTGCCATCTCGTGCCTGCGGCTTGAAACCACGAGCGCGACCAGGCCGTAAATTCCAATCGCAGCAAGAACGAGGGCCAGCATCGCAAAACTCGCTACGGCGGCGGTGTTGAATCGCGGCGTGACCAGCGTGCGCGCAACCTTGTCGCGCAACGTGCCGACGTTTTCCAGCGTGACGCCCGGGGCTGCCGCCCAGATCTGTTCCCGAATCATCGGAACGGCCTCGACCGGATCGTCGCTCGCCATGCCGATCGTGACGTGCATGGCGGGCCAGAATTGCTGACCGAAGGGCACGTAGATCGTCGGTGCTGGAACGGACTGAACGCTCGGTTTCAAATCGGCGACCACTCCGACGATGCGCGGCTTCTGTCCCGAGAGGTCCTGAATCGTGAGCGTGCGTCCAAGGACCGGTCCGTCGCGAAGGAGCGCGTCGACGAAGGCCTGGTTCACGATCGCGACCGGAGCGGCCCCCTTGTAGTCGATCTCCCAGGCAAACAGCCGGCCGTCCAGACGTCGCGCACCAATCGCCTGGAAGTATCCCGGAGAAACGATGCCGATATTGACCTCCACCGGGGAGCGCGTGGACTCGGCGCCTTCAATCCGAATCGGCCGGCGCAGGCTTCTCGTGTCCATCGCACTGAAGTTGGCGAACTCCACCGTGCGGACGGCAGGCAGTGCCGCCACTCGTCGCCGGACGCCGTCGTAAAGCGCGGCGATCGAGTCGGAACTCTCGGGTCGCGTCGGAGCGACCTGCATCTCCAGGAGGTCCATGTGGCGGAACCCGCGATCGAATTCGACCAGGTGCTGAAAGCCGGCGGCAATCTGCGCGGCGGCAACAATCAGTACCGTCGACATCATGATCTGGGCGGTTACCAGCGCGCGACGAAGCCACAGCCTGCGCGGTGACGCAGTGGGGCTGCGGGACCCATCGAACCCGTCGCGCGGGTCTTGTCTCGATTCGGTCCAGGCCGGCGCGACGCCGAACAGTACTCCGCACGCAAGCGCCACTCCGACCATGATTGCGGTCGCCCGCGCGTCAAGAACCACCTCGTTCAGTCTCGGTACTTCGCGCGGAACGATAGCAATCATCGCGCGCAGCAAGAGGTGTCCGAGTCCCACTCCCAGCAGGCCGCCGGTTCCCGCGAGCACGAGACTCTCCGCGAGGCACAGGGACGCGAGACGGCGCCGGCTGGCGCCGAGCGCCGCGCGCACCGCCATCTCCTTCCGTCGCGCCGCCGCGCGGGCCAGCAGCAGACCGGCGACATTGACGCACACCATCAGGACAACGACGGCAACGGCGGCAAGCAGCAGCAGCAGCGCCATCCGCGCGTCCTTTACCAGCATTGACTGCAACGGCTGCACCCAGGCGCTGAAACGGTGCGGTGAGGAAGCATCGCGATCCGGGACGTTCTGGACGAGCGCCGCGGCCTCGTCGGTCGCCACGGCCGCACTCACGCCGGGACGAAGACGGGCCACGACCAGGAACTCACGGTCTTCATCTTCGATTTCGCTGTCCCTGATTGGCCTCAGAATGTCAGCGCCGCGAGGAAACTCCTGGTCCCGCGCGAGCACGCCGATGACCTCGTGCGGCTCTTGACGGATATAGATGCGCTTTCCCAGGATGTCGTGTTGCGCCGCATAGCGCGCCGTCCAGAGTCGATGGCTGAGGATGACGACCGCCTGCTGGCGCTTGTATTCCTCCGCCGAGAAACCGCGTCCGATGGTTACGGACGCCCCGAGCACCGACAGGAATCCGTTGGTGACGCGAGCCGCCGTGACTCGCGTCGAGCGCCCGTCGAGATCGGCGAAATCGCGGCGGGCCAACGAGTATGCCGCGACACCGGCGAGCGACCTCGCGCCGTCACGCAGAGCGCGAAATTCCGGGGGAGACAGTTCAACGTACGGTCGGCCGGTCTTCAGATCGGATGCCCAGATGCTGACCAGGCGTTCGGACTGGGGATACGGCAACGGCCGCAGCAGGACAGCGTCGACAACGCTGAACACCGCCGAGCCTGCGCCGATGCCGAGGCCGATCGTGACCAGCACAGTGAGAACGAACCCCCGGCTGGCCGCAAACATGCGGAAGGCATGACGAATATCGTGAAGCATCGTTTGCCCGCGGCCTTTCAATCGAAGGAGTCGAAGGGGAGCGAAGAGTCGAAGGAGCTTCCATTCGGTTTTTTCGATTTCTCCCCTTCGATCTTTCTCTTTGGTGCTCCCTTCGATTACTCCTTCGATTTCTCCTTCGACCGTTGGTTAGTTGAGCGTTCCTTCGACCCTTCGTCTTCCTTCGACTCTTCGATTGTTCAAGACACCCTCGGTGGTGCGACGACCGGCACTCGCGGATCCGGTTCGGGCCATCTTGCCCTGAAACCCGCATACCTTGGGTCATCGCTGGCGGCCATGCTGCGTGCGCTGCCCGCAAGCACGTTCAGGTAGTACGCGTCGTAGCCATGCGCCGCGACGAACGGATGGTAGCCGTCTCGCACCAGCACGAGGTCGCCGCTGCGCACCGTCAGCGCCTGATCGCCGCGATCCCCTGGACCATACAACCGCTGAATGCCATACGCGTCCGGATCCTTGAAGCGGTAGTAATACACCTCTTCGAGATCGGCCTCCGACGGCGGATTGTGCTTGTCGTGCTTGTGCGGCGGATAGCTGGACCAGTTGCCGCTGGGCGTGAACACCTCGCAGATCATCAGGCGCTGCGCCGGAAACGTCGGCGGCTGGATGTCGACAATCTGTCGCGTCGCATTCCCGCCGCCGCGAATCTCGAAGCCGCAGTCCTGCGGCGAGATCACGCGCGGCGCATGGTCCGCGCTTGCCGGCGCGCGGCAGTCCGCGATCACGGTGCGGTCGATCGCGTCTACGCTGAATGGCGTTTTCCTCGGCAGGTACACCGCGTGTGGATAGCTGCTGAAGACGTCGCGGCGCGGGCCGATATCGGCCTCGACACCGTCCCACGACACGCGGCAGCGGCCCTCCAGAAGAACGAGGCAGAGCTCCTCGTTCGACGTGCTGCCGCGCCACGAATCCTTCGGCGCGATCTGGCGCACCGCAAACTTCACGTAGCGCCAGCCGGCCTGCTGCGGAGTTACGCTGATCAGTACGCGCGATTCGCGCGATCCGGCAACGCGCGATCGAAGCTTCACTGTGCGTGCCATCATGGCCCCTCGCTGGTAATGCTATCGACCGCGACCGGCTGCCCGGACTTGTAAGCTTTCGTCGCCGCAAGCGCGACCCGCAACGCCTCGACACCGTCACGAATCGTGATCGGAGGCTGCCGATCGTGCAGCACGTTCTGCGCGAAATTCTGCAGCTGCAACGTGTAGGCGCGCTCGAACCGTTCCATGAAGTAGGGCACGGTGTCGTGGGCGACGCTATTCTTGGTCATCGTCAGGACGGGAGTCTCGCGCAGATAGCCGACGCGAACGGTGCCCTCGGTGCCGAGGAGCTCGGTCGTAATGTCATATCCGTAGATCCCGTTGCGCGTGAGATCGATCACGCCGAGACGCCCGTCAGCAAAGATCAGAGTGGTAATGGCGTTGTCGATGTCGCCCACCGATGCCATCTCCGGATAGGCGAGCACGCCGCCAATCGCGGTCACGCTCTTGACGTCCCCCATGAACCACCGCGCGAGATCGAAGTCGTGGATGCCCATGTCCACGAGGATACCGCCGCTGCTGGCGGGGTTCGCGTATTCCAGGCTCGGCCTGTAGGGATCGCGCGACGTGGACTTGAACACGACCGGGCGGCCCACCCGGCCCTCATCGATCTGCTTCTTTGCCGCCGCGTATCCCGGATCGAAGCGCCGCATGAACCCCATCTGAAAGAAGGCGCCGCTCGTGGCGACAGCCTGTTCCATGGCGCGGCATTCCTCGAGCGAGAGCGCGAGCGGCTTCTCGCAGAACGTCGGCTTCCGTGCCATCATCGCCGCAATCACCACGTCCTTGTGGGTGTGCGTCGGGCTCACGATGACGGCGGCATCGACGTTCCGGTCGGCGAGCAACTCCTCGGGATTGCCATACGACCGCGGCACGTCAAACTCCGCCGCGATATCGCTGGCGAGGGCCGCGTTGGTATCGGCGACGGCCGTGAGCGCCGTTTCCGCCAGGCGCGACGACAGGTCGCGGGCATAGACGTGCCCGAGCCGGCCGAGACCGATCAGTCCCACCTTCAGTTTCATTTCTTGTCACTCTCCCTCGCGGCGTTGTCCTTGGTAATCAGGCCGATGCGCACGCCGATGTCCGCCGCGACCGGTTCTCCCTTCACCGCTTTGACAGCCGCTTCGATCGCCGCGCGCCCCATCTCGTCTGGATACTGCGCGACGGTTGCCGTCATCCTGCCGTCGGTAATGGCGCGCCGCGCATCATCAATCGCATCGAACCCGAGCACGCGGATCTTTCCCGCCTTGCCCGCCGCCGCAATGGCCTCGATCGCGCCAAGGGCCATGATGTCGTTGCACGCAAACACCGTGTCGATGTCAGCGTGTGCTTGCAGCATGTTCTGAAACACATTGAACCCCTGGTCGCGTTCCCAGTTCGCCGGCTGCGATGCGACGATGGTGACGTTCGGCGAGCCCTTGATGGCGTCCTTGAAGCCGCGCACGCGCGAATCGCCCGTTTCGTGCCCGGGAATGCCTTCGAGGATGGCGACCTTCGCGCGGCGGTCCGAGACCTTGACCAGGTACTCCCCGATGATCTGGCCGCCACGATAGTTATCGGAACCCACGAAGCTCGCCGTCTTCACGCCGGCATCGGTAGCCGCCTTTTGATCGAGTCGCGTGTCGACGATCACGACCGGGATGTTCGCCGCATTGGCCTTGCCGACCACGGGAACGACCTCGCGTGAGCCGGAGGGCGTGAGCGCTAGCGCGTTCACACGCGCCTGGATCAGGTTCTCGACGATCTGCATCTGGCGCTCGACGTCGGTTTCGCGATCCGCCGCCTGCACGACAAGGTCGACGTTCAGGTCCTTGGCCGCCTGCTCGGCGCCCCGTTGCATGTCGATGAAGAACGGGTTGTTCAGTGTCTTCATGACGAGCGCGACGCGTGGCCTGCCGGAGGAGCCTCCAGGCGTCTCCCGGTTGCACGCCACCGTGAATGCGAGCGCCGGAACGAACAGGACTCCTATCCACCGAACACGTGAGTGAAACATGGTCGCTCCCAATTCTTCAAATGGGCCCCTTGATCACCGAGAGCACAGAGAGCTCGGAGAGGGCGGCAGCTTGGTTTGCTGTTGCTGAATCGGAGGTTCCGTTACCCCCAAAGACCCGCTCTCTCCGCTCTCCCGATCTCTCCGCTAAACAGCTGCCGCTAGGATCCCGTCCGTCACGCCTTTCTCGATTTCAATACCGTGTCGATAAGTACTGCCACAACGATAACGAGACCAATCACGATCTGCTGCACGAACGACGAGACGCCGAGCAGGTTCAAGCCGTTTCGCAGCACGCCCATGATCAGCGCGCCAATCAGCGTCCCGCCGACGCCCCCTTCGCCCCCCATCAGGCTGGTGCCGCCGATGACGACGGCGGCAATCGCGTCCAGCTCGTACATGATGCCTGCGATCGGCTGAGCGGAGTTGAGCCGGGCCGTCAGCAGGACCGCGGCAACGGCGCTGGCGAGGCCGGACACGCCATAGACGAGTGTCTTGTGCAGCCGCACGTTGACACCCGACAATCGCGTGGCCTCCTCGTTGCCTCCCATCGAATAGGCGTAGCGGCCGAAGCGCGTTTCCGCCAGAACGAAATGCGCCAGCAGATACACCACGATTGTGAGAAACACGGGCGCCGGGATTCCCAGCACTCTCCCGGTCGCAATCACGCGGAACGCTGGTTCGAAGCCTGATAGCGGCCGCCCTTCGGTGAAGAGCAGCGCACAGCCGCGCGCAATGCTCATCATGCCCAGGGTGGCGATGAACGGGGGCAGGCGACCCCAGGTAATCGCGAGACCGTTCAAAACGCCAAAGCCAAAGCCCACGGCGAGGGAAGCGGCGATCGCGATCGGAATCGGCACTCCCGCGTGCAAGGTGCTGGCAAGGACGACCCCGGCTACGGCGACGAGGGATCCCACGGACAGATCGATCCCGCCCGAGATGATCACGAACGTCATGCCTGCCGCAATCACCGCATTGATCGAGGTTTGCTCGAGGACATTGAGCAGGTTCGAGACGGTCAGGAAATGCGGCGTGAGCGCCCACAGCAGCAGGCACAGGCCGAAGAGGCCGGCGAGCGTGCCCAGCCTCCGCCCGGAGGCGGTAAAGACGTGGCGCATCAGGAAGCCAGCCCCAGCGCCGCATGGAGGACTCGCTCCTGCGTAGCGTCGTGCGCATCGAGCACGGCTTGCAGCCGTCCCTGGTGCATCACGAGCACGCGATCGCTCATGCCCAGGACCTCCGGCAGGTCCGACGAGATCATCAGGATGCCGGCACCGTTCGCGGCCAGGCGATCGAGGAGCTGATAGATCTCCATCTTTGCTGCGACGTCGATGCCGCGCGTGGGTTCGTCGACAATGAGCACGTCGGCGCCGGCCGCCAGCCATTTGCCGAGGACGACCTTCTGCTGGTTGCCGCCGCTGAGCGTCAGCACGCGGGCTGTCGCGTCCGGTGTCTTGATGCGGAGCTCGTCGATCCATCGCAGGGCCAGGGCGCGTTCCTGGCGTCGATCGATCACGCCGCCTCGCGCGAGCCGCCGCAGCTGCGGGAGCGCGAGATTGGCAGCCACGCTCTGTCCGGGCACGAACCCATGGCGCTTCCGATCCTCGGGGACGAGGCCGATGCCCGCGCGGATCGCATCCGACGGCGCGCGCACTCGCAGCGGGCGGCCGTCGAGCACAACGCGGCCGCGCTCAGGCACGTCGGCGCCGGCGATGGCGCGCGCGAGTTCCGTCCGGCCGGCGCCGAGCAGCCCCGCCACGCCAAGAATCTCGCCTCGATGCAGCGTGAAGCTGACGTCGCGCAAGCGCGGACCACGCGAAATCCCCTCGACGTGCAGCAGTGGGGCGCCGCGTTTTCGCGTGGCTGGCGGGAAGTGGTGCGTGACGTCGCGGTTCGCCATCAATCGCACCAGATCGGGAATGGGGCAGGGAAGCGGACGCGTCGCGATGTAACGCCCGTCACGCATGACCGTCGCCCGGTGCCCGACGCGCGCGAGCTCCTCCATGCGGTGCGAGATATAGATGACCGCGACGCCGCGCTTCGTCAGCCGGCCAATGGCGTTGAACAGCTCGTCGATCTCGGATTCCGTCAGCGCCGACGTCGGCTCGTCCATAATCAGGATTCGCGCGTCGATCGACAGGGCCTTGGCGACTTCCACCATCTGCTGCTCGGCGACGCTGAGATCCTTCACGCGGGCCGACGGGTCGATCGGCGTGCCGAGACCCTGCAGCAGCCGAGCGGCGTCGGCCGTCAGCTTCCTCCGGTTGATGATCCCGGCGCCGTGCAGCGGCTCGCGACCGAGAAAGATGTTTGCCGCAGCCGAAAGATGCGGGACGAGGTTGAACTCCTGGTAAATCGTGCTGATGCCGAGGGCTTGCGCTTCGCGAGGCGAGTGCAGCGACACGGCGTGGCCATCAATCAGGATCTCGCCCGCGTCCCGCGCGCACGCGCCGCTGAGCACGCGCATCAGCGTCGACTTCCCCGCCCCGTTCTCCCCGAGCAGCACGTGCACCTCTCCCCGTTGCAGCTCGAACGCCACATCGTCCAGCGCGCGGACGCCGGGAAACTGTTTGCAGATGCCCCGCATTTGCAGCAGGGGAGGGGACTGAGTGGTGTCAGTCATGCGAAGCAGGCGGTCAGTCTAGCGTACGTAGCTTTGCTCGCTTCTCGCGCAATCTGCTAGCATTCCCGACGTCAGCCCGCGCCATCAGCGGGCGAGCCGTCAACCGTAAACGGCAAACCGCAAACCGCGAACTGCAGACCGCGAACTGCAAACCGCAAACTGCAAACCGTCAACAATGGCTGCCACGCATCGCTTCACCGTCGCACAGGCCCTCTTCCGGTTCCTTGCCGCTCAGCGTGTTCGCCGCGATGGACGCGAGCATCCGTTCTTCGCGGGCGTGTTCGGCATTTTCGGTCACGGCAACGTGGCGGGCATCGGGGAGGCGCTGCTGCACCGCCCGGCGCCGCTGCCGTTCTACGTGCCGCGCAACGAACAGGCCATGGTGCATACCGCGGCAGCGTTCGCGAAGGCCAGCAATCGCATGCGCACGCTGGCGTGCACGACGTCGATCGGCCCGGGCGCAACGAACATGATCACGGCCGCTGCCGGCGCGACGATCAATCGCCTGCCGGTGCTGCTTCTGCCTGGAGACATCTTCGCCACCCGGCGCCCAGACCCGGTGCTGCAGCAGCTGGAGTACCCCGGGTCGCGCGACGTGTCGGTCAATGACTGCTTCAAGCCAATCTCACGCTACTGGGATCGAATCAATCGTCCCGAGCAGTTGCCGTCGGCGCTGCTCGAAGCGATGCGTGTCCTGACGTCGCCGGCCGACACCGGCGCGGTCACGCTGGCGTTCCCCCAGGACGTGCAAGCAGAGGCGTCCGAGTTCCCGGCCGACCTCTTCGAGCCAAGGACCTGGACCATCGCGCGCAATCGTCCCGACACTGCCGCGATCGCTGCGGCCGCCGCTGCCATTCGCCAATCGGCCCGGCCGTTCATCGTCGCCGGCGGTGGCGTTCTCTATAGCGAAGCCACCGGCGCGTTGCGCGCCTTCGCGGAGGCGACCGGCATTCCGGTCGGTGAGACACAGGCCGGAAAAGGAGCGCTGCCGTTCGATCATCCGCAGGCCGTTGGCGCTGTCGGCGTCACCGGCACGTCCGCCGCCAACCGGCTGGCGCGCGACGCCGATCTCGTCATCGTCGTGGGTTCTCGCCTCAGCGACTTCACAACCGCTTCGAAAAGCGCGTTTGCAGCGGCGAACGTGCGGTTCGTGGCCATCAACGTGACCGAGCTCGACGCGCTGAAACACGCCGCGGTGCCGCTCGTTGGCGATGCGCGCGTCTCGCTGGAAGAACTTCAGGCGGCGCTCCAGGGCTGGCGTGTCAGTGCGTCATATGGCTCGGAAATCTGTTCCGAGAAGCGCCAGTGGGAACAGGAAGTCGACCGGATCCATCACTTGAACCATGGTCCAGTGATTAGCCAGGGTGAAGTGATCGGATTGCTCAACGACGCGTCGGCGCCCGATGCCGTGGTGCTCTGCGCGGCAGGCAGCCTGCCCGGCGATCTGCACAAGCTGTGGCGCACGCGCACCCCTGGCGGGTATCACCTCGAGTACGGCTACTCGTGCATGGGTTACGAAATTGCCGGTGGGCTGGGCGTGAAGATGGCGCAACCACACCGCGACGTTTACGTGATGGTGGGCGACGGCTCGTACCTGATGATGGCCCAGGAGATTGCGACTGCCGTGCAGGAGGGACTGACGCTCACCATCCTGCTGCTCGACAATCACGGGTTTTCGAGCATCGGCGGATTGTCCCAGTCGGTCGGCTGCGACGGCTTCGGCACGCGCTATCAGCGTCGCGGCACATCGGGCGAGCTCGATGGATCGACCGTCGAGGTCGATTTCGTCGCGAATGCGGCGTCGATGGGAGCGCACGCGGTGCGCGCGGACACGCGCGAAGAGATCGAGCAGGCGCTCGCGTCGGCAAAGCGGCGCAGTGGCGTCAGCGTGATCGTGATTCCCGTCGACCGGGAGCAGCGCGTCGGCGGCTACGACTCGTGGTGGGACGTGCCGGTTGCCGAAGTATCGCCACTGTCCGACGTCCGGCGCGCGCGCGAAAGCTACGAGGATGCGCGCCGCCGCGTCCGCGATTACTTATAGGCTCTGTTTTTGTTCTTCTGTCTTCTGTCTTCTGTGTTCTGTGTTCTGTCTTACAG
>JBKOZS010000053.1:0-24283 GCA_046726015.1 Acidobacteriota bacterium | reverse complement strand
CTTCCCAGAATCGGAATGCTTGAGCGAACAAGCATGAAGGTATCAGGCTTGCAGGGACGCCGCGCGCGGTGGGTTCCCCTCCGCCGAACAAAGGAGTCACCCTGTGAAAGCTGTAACTCGAGACACAACATGCGTCGCGCTGCTGCTGCTGTTAGCCGTCGCGTTACCAGCAGCAGCGCAACCGACCAGCCGTGCGACAGCCACGGTGCGGGCAACCGGGACGTTCACGAACAATGGCAGTTTCGCTGGCACACTGACCATCAACCGCTTTGAGCAGCGGGCGGGTCGGATCGTGGCGATTGGCGTCGTGCAGGGCACGCTCACTCGCGCGAACCGCGTGATTGGAACGGCACTCGCCACCGAAGTCGTATGGCCGGTGAAACTGAGCGCGGGTGGCGGTCAGCTTGTCGCGACGTCAACCCTCGCGGGGCCGCGGATCGTGACGGCGGGCTGGTCGGGCGTGGCGAGCTCGAGTCTTGGTGTGATGCCAGTCCAGGCCCAGGGATGTACGCCGCTTCAGATCGATCTCAGCGCCAACAACGTCGATCTCCTTGGCCTCCAGGTCACACTGGATCCGATCGGGCTCACGGTGGCGGGCGCGGCGGGCACGCCGCTCGGTGATCTCGTCTGTGCCGCGTCGGACCTGCTGGGCAACGTGGCGGCGCTCGTCGAGGTTTTGAACAACGTGCTCGCCCTGCTCACCGGATTGCTGGGCGGATTGACAGGAGGCCTCGCCGGCGCTGTATAGCCGTACAGAAGGACCAACCCGGTGCTCCAGCGTCTCGACGAAATCGCCGCGGGGCGCCGCTCGTGCGGCGTTCCCGCGTCGGCTATCTGGATGCGAGGCTCGATGCCCGACTGACGTCTCTCCTTGCTTCAACAGGCCGGTTCTGCAGGCCGGTTCTGCACTTGACAAATAAACGATCGCGGAGCAGCATGCCACTGCTCCGCCGCACCGGAGGATACGGCGTACCGCGCGAGGTGTGTCCGATGCGGGTTCACGTCAGCTTCCGTCCCACCGACGTTCATCATCCCACGCCGGACGCACAGGCATTTTTCTGCCGCTCGCGAGAGGCGAATGGCACGACTCGAAACGGAATGAATCCACAGGTTGACTGACGAGATCCGGGAGAGATCCGGCACCCGGGTCACCGCCACAACGGGGGTGCACAGTGAAACCAGTGAAGATGGTTCCTCGGGCAATTGTCATTCTGTCATGGGTGGCCTTGGCCTTCATCGTCACGGGCTACGCAGCACGCACTGCTTCAGCGCAGGTTCTTTACGGTTCGATCGTCGGAACATTGACGGACGAGACGGGCGCGGTGGTCCCGAAAGCGGCCGTCACGGTGACGAACACGGCAACCGGCTTGACTCGCCAGGCCACTACGAATGAGGCCGGCTACTACTCCATTCCAAACCTGCTCGAAGGCACGTACGACCTTTCGGTCAGCGCGAGCGGGTTCAGACCGTATGCCCAGAAAGGGGTCAGGGTTTCGATCAACGCCGTGGCCCACGTCGACCCTGTCGTGCAGGTCGGCGGCCTCACCGAACAAGTCAGCGTTGAGGCCAGCACGGCGCTCCTGCAAACGACGAAGACGGACGTGAGCGTCAGTCTCGACACCGAGGCGATGGAGAACCTGCCGCTGTCCGGCTATCGCAACTTCCAGTCGCTCATCAATCTCGTCCCCGGCGCGAACCCCGCGCGCTTTCAGAATGCGGTCACCGACACGCCGGGCCGCGCCCTGACCACCAACGTCAACGGGCAGGAACGAGGCGCGAACAACACGCGTGTGGATGGTTCGGCCGACATCCTCGTCACGATGCCGCATCACGCCGTGTACGTGCCGCCGGTCGAGAGCATCCAGGAAGTGAACGTCTCGACGAACAACTTCGATGCCGAGCAGGGGATGACGGGCGGCGCAGCCGTCACGGTCATCACCAAGTCGGGGACCAACAATATCCGCGGCACGGCGTTCACGATGTACGACAGCAGCGCGTTGCGCACCCACACGTGGGATGAGAACCGCGCCGGTGCCACCGAGAAACCGGAGGGCAGGCGAAGCATCAGCGGCGGCAGCGTTGGCGGTCCGATCAAACGGAACAAGTGGTTCTACTTCGCGAACTGGGAAGGCACGTTCGAACGAACGGGCTTTTCACAGACATTTTCTGTCCCGACGGCTGACTTTCGCGCCGGAAATTTCAGCCGCATGCTCGGGGCGCCGATTCTGAACGCGGCCGGCAGGCCCATCCTCATTCCCACGACAGAGGGAGGCACAACGGCGCTCAGGGAGGGGATGATCTTCGACCCCTTCTCCGGCAATGTGGATGGCACGGGCCGCTCGGTGTTCTCCAGCGGCGGACAAATCAATGTCATCCCCCAGGCTCGCTTGAACGGCCCCATGCTGAAGCAGCTGGCGCTGGTTCCGCTGCCGAACCTGGACGGCGACAATGACAACTATTTCAATACCGCCACTCAGCCGCTGAACCGCAACAACATCGACGCCAAGGTCAACTGGAACCGCAACGAGCGGCATCAGCTCTGGTTCAAGTACAGCGCGATGGATGCCCTGGTCAGCGGCGAGTTCGGCCTCGGCGCAGCCGGTGGTCCGTGTTTGTGCGGCGGCGGCCTGGGCGAGGGCTCTACGCTCGTGCAGATCGCCGGGATCGGCCAGACGTATACCGTCTCACCCACCTTCCTGGTTGACGGAACGTTCGGCTGGACGCGGTTTGGCCAGGACGTGGAACCTCCAGACCTTGGAACGAACTTCGGCCTGGACGTCCTGGGCATTCCGGGCACGAACGGTCCCGACCCGCGCGAAAGCGGCATGCCGCCGATATTCATCTCGGGCTATTCGGACCTGGGGAATCCCGAGGGATGGAATCCGCTCTATCGCAACGACCAGTCGTACACCTTCAATACCAATGCAAGCTGGATGAAGGGCCCGCACGATGTGCGCTTCGGCTTTGACTTCGTGCATCACCTGATGAACCACTGGCAGCCGGAGCTGGGCGAGGGCCCGCGCGGCGCCTTCCACTTCGACCCGGGCGTGACCGCCCTGAATCCCGAGGCGCTCGAGGCATCAGGCGGATTCCAGGGAGACACCCCGTCGTTCGAGAACGACTGGAACGGGCTCGCGGGATTCCTGCTCGGCACGCCCACGGCATCGGGAAAGAGCAGCCAGTTCATCAAGATGAACAGCTTCGAGAACCAGTACGCGCTCTACGTCCGCGACCGCTGGCGCGCCGCTCCGGGACTCACGATCGACCTGGGGCTGCGATGGGAACTGTATCCGAATCGCTGGCGCTCCGGCGGCCTGGGGATCGAATCGTACGATCCGACCACCAACGAAGCGCTGATCGGCGGCAAGGGGGGCATTCCACAGGACAATGGCGTCGGTTACAGCAAGAAGCTGTTCGCGCCGCGTGTCGGTCTCGCCTACCAGATCGACGATCAGACGGTGGTCCGCACCGGCTACGGCATCACCTACCATTCGCATCCCTGGGGCGCGCAGGCACTTCGTGGATGGTATCCACTGACCCTCGTGGCTGCGTTCTCAGGCATCAACGGTTTCCAACCGGTGACGACGGATCGTGCGTACGTCGCGGCAGGCGTTCCGAACGCGCCGCTCGGCCCCAACGTCGGGATTCCATCGATCTGCTGCCCCGACATCAGCACGGGCCGCGTTCCGTTACCGGCGGTTGCCGAGACCGGCTATCCCCGCGCCAACGAGGAGTTGCACCGGGGCTATATCCAATCGTGGAACCTGATCGTCGAGCGCAAGCTGCCGGCGGAACTGGTCGGCTCGATCGGGTACGTCGGGTCGTCGTCCGTAAGAGGCTTCGCGTTCCTCGACATCAATGCGTCGCAGGTTCCGGGCTCCGGCGACGAGGGACGCCCGCTCTTCGCCCAGTTCGAGCGCACGACGACGACACGCGAGTGGGACGGCCGGACGCACAGCATCTACCATGCGCTGCAGGCCACCGTTAACCGGCGGCTCAAGGACGGCCTGCTCCTCAAAGGTTCGTACACCTGGTCGAAGGCGATCGACGAAGCCTCGTATTCGGACTGGACCGAGTTCCTCTGGAACGCGATCAGTCAGTTGCATCGCAACCGTGCGCGGGCATCGCACGACATTCCTCACAACTTCCAGCTGGCCGCGGTGTACGAACTGCCGTTCGGCCGCGAAAAGAAGTGGGCCAACGCCGGTCTGAGCAACACGCTGTTCGGAGGATGGCAGCTGAACGGCGTGTTCTCCGCCTACTCCGGCCGTCCGTTCACGCTGACGGCATCCGGCTCGTCGCTGAACATGCCAGGCAACCAGCAGACACCCGACCAGGTCAAGGAAAACGTCGAGATACTCGGAAACGTCGGTGACGACGGCACGTATTTCGACACCACCGCGTTCGCGCGGGTAACGGAGGTGCGCTTCGGCAACGTGGGCCGCAACACGATGCGAGGACCCGGCCAGGTGAATCTGGACCTGGGCCTGTTCCGCACGTTCAAGCTCACGCAGACCGTCGACCTGCAGTTCCGCGCGGAAGCGTTCAACGCGACCAACACGCCACACTTCAACAACCCCAACGGAAACGTGAACAGCTCGAACTTCGGGAAGATCCTCTCGACCGATGGCAACTGGGCGATGGGGCGCTCCCGGCAGTTCCGATTTGGCGTGCGTCTGAGCTTCTGATATCGGTCACCTCCAACCGGGCGCAGACAACCCCGTCTGCGCCCGGTCCTACTGGCCCGCCTTCGACGCAGTCACTCGCCACACGGTATTCCCCACATCGTCCGTTCCCTTCTATGCACCACGACGCGAGCGTGGGCCCCGGATCTGGAAACAGCATCGCGGACGATTGTTGCGATCGCAGCATTCGCGTGCGGGTGTACCGACGATTTCAGTGACCAGGCTTTCCATGGCCAGACACACGCCTCGATGCTTGCCGGTCAGTGCCGCGAGTGGGCAGCTCACGCCCCGGATGACCATGCGGCCATTCCGTTCCACAAACGTTGTCGCTCCAAGGTGCTCATTCATCAGCTCGCTGGCGACAGTGAGACGAGAGCTCAGGCTGCCGGCAAATCGTTTTCCTCCAGATAGTTCATTCGCGAGCCCCCTGCCAGCGCGCCGCAGCAGCGCGTGAACCTGAGCGGTCGGAAGGGCCTGCGCGAAAACCGCCACCAGGTGCATCAACAAGGGGACGTAGGCCTTCGAGAGCAGTTGGTCCAGCTCAGGGGTCAGCTCGAATACCTGAGACGGTCTCGTGGTCCCCGGCCGTTTCCCGACGCGTGTGACGACCCCGTCTCGCTCCATCGCGGTCATCTGCACGCGAATCGCGCTTCGCGTCAGCCCGAGCCTGGATGCGACGTCGTCCGACGTCAGGCCGCCTGCCTGGAGAAGCATGACAATTCGGCCGCGCGTCGTGTCGAGCAGCTGCCTTCTGAGAATTTCCGCCATACGTTCCTGCGAGCGGTGCAAATCGATTTCTGCTGGAGGTCGCCAGGGCGTCGTGGATCGCTACACGTGACACGTGGTCACGACACCAGAACGCCGTTGGCTCTCCATAAGGTTTTCATCATCTCCCGTATCGGACGCCTGCAACCGGCTCGCCCACTCGGTCCGGAGCTTGCTAGATACGCAATATTTAATTTGTTTATTTTATGTAACTCGACAGGGCCGGCCGTCGCCACAGCGCGACGTTTTCCACGGCCAGCGCCCACGAATGAGGTTGGCAGCCCGGTTTCAGCCAAGGGAGGTTCCATGACCCGTGCACTTCGGTTTCTGATTGCGACCGTCGCCATCGTGCTGGTCACGGCCGCAACCGTAGCGTTACGACAAGTCTCGTCGGCGGCGCAGGAGCAATCCCGGGCGACCGGTCCATTTGATTCGACCATCGCTCAGAACGCTCAGCGCATGATCGAAGAAGGGCGGCGCATCTTCCGTTATGACACGTTTGGCGATGAAGCGTTCTGGGGCGACCAGCTCAAGCTGCACCAGGCGATTGTCGGACAGAAACTCGGCGGCGTTGGCCCGGGCCTCAGTCCCAAGATGGCCTTGAGTCTCGGCCTGAAAGTGGACGCGGATGCGGTGCCTCCCGAGATGGCCGCGCAGATAAAGGCGGGCAAGGTTGACTTGAACGATCCGGCATCGACGGTAGCGCTCCTGAAGGCAAACGCCGTCGTCGGTGTCACCGCCTTTCTCGGGTCCGATGGCAGCGCTCGCTCGGTGGGAATCCAGTGTGCGCTCTGTCACTCGACGGTCGATGATTCGTTCGCTCCGGGGATCGGCCACCGGCTCGACGGCTGGCCGAATCGCGATCTGAACGTTGGCGAGATCGTCGCGCTGGCGCCGACATTGAAACCATTCGCGGATCTCCTGGGCGTTGACGAGGCCGGCGTACGGAAAGTGCTGAAAAGCTGGGGACCTGGCAAGTACGACGCTGAGCTGGTGCAGGATGGAAAGGCGACCGGGCCGCAGGGACGCTCAGGCGCGACGGTGCTTCCTGCGGCGTTCGGGCTTGCCGGTGTGAATCTGCATACCTATTCGGGCTGGGGCAGCGTCACGTACTGGAACGCGTACGTCGCGAACACGCAGATGCACGGCAAAGGCACGTTCTTCGATCCCCGACTGAACGACAAAGGTCAGTTTCCGGTGGCCGCAAAAGCCGGCCATGGGAACCTGCGGAATACGCCGGACATGATTACCTCGAAGCTGGCTGCATTACATTTCTATCAGCTCGCTATTCCGGCGCCGACCCCTCCGAGCGGCAGCTTCGATGCCCAGATGGCGAAGCGAGGACAGACCGTTTTCGAAGGCCAGGCAAAGTGCGCGACGTGCCACGTCCCGCCTTTATTCACCGAGCCAGGGTGGGCGATGCACAAGCCTGGAGAAATCGGCATTGACGATTTCCAGGCGGACCGATCGCCAGACAAGCAGTATCGAACCACACCACTGAAGGGTCTGTTCACGCGCCAGAAAGGCGGCTTCTACCACGACGGGAGATTCCCGACGCTCGACGCAGTCGTGAATCACTATGACGATCATCTGAAACTGAAGCTGACGGCGGATCAGAAGCGCGACCTCATCGAGTACCTGAAGTCGCTCTGAGCGGACGCAAGACGGGCGAGCGCAACAGACGCGCCCGCCCGTCCGCATGAGGCTACTCCCAGCGCGATCATCGGATCGACCCGCGAAGCCTTTCGCGCGGGAATCACGCACGCCGCAAGGGCGACGAGCATGAGGGTGACGGCCTTCGAGGCTACAGTTTCGCCCCCAGATACGCGCACACCCGCAGCAGATCGGCAAACACGCCGCCCGCGGTCACGGCCGGACCGGCGCCGGGCCCCTGCACGACCAGCGGATTCTGGTCGTAGCGACTGGTGACGAATCGCACGACATTGTCGGTGAGGTTGATGTTCGAGAAGGGATGCGACCTTTCTAATGCCAGGAGACCAACCGTCGCGCGCTCGGTTGCGGCATCGAGCACGCCAACGTAGCGAAGCACGCGCCCGTCCGCGCGCGCGGCTTCATAGCGCTTCAGCATGCCGGCGTCGAGTTCTGGCAAACGTTCCATGAACTCCTCGGGACTGCACGACGCGAGTGCTGGCGGAATGAGGCTCTCGAGTTCCACGTCTTTCAGCTCCAGACGGAGCCCCATTTCCCGCCCGAGAATGATCAGCTTTCGCGCAACGTCCGTTCCCGAGAGGTCGTCGCGTGGATCCGGTTCCGTGTACCCGCTGGCCTTCGCATCGCGCACGATCGATGAAAACGGCTGGCGGCCGTCCCACACGTTGAATAAGTACGAGAGGGTGCCGGAGAGGATGCCCTCGATGCGCCGAATCTGGTCGCCGGTCTCACGCAGGTCACGCAGCGTCTGAATGATCGGCAGGCCGGCGCCGACGGTCGCTTCGTAGAGGTAGTGCGATCCGCCGAGACGGCGTGCTTCCTGTACGCGTGTGTAGAGACTCCAGTCGCCGCTGTTGGCTTTCTTGTTCGGCGTGACAACGTGGATGCCGTCGGACAGCCAACGCGGATAATGGTCGGCCACTTCCGCGCTCGCGGAACAATCGATGAGCACCGCGTGTGGCAAGTGGTCCGCGTGGACGTGCTCTTCGAATCGGCGCAGGTCGGTCGGCGGCGCGCCGGACATGCGGCTGCGCCAATCGTTCAAGGGCACACGAGGATCGGCAAGCAACATCTGCCGCGAGCTGGCAATGCCGCGCAGCCGGAGATCGAGCCGGAAGTCGCGCGTCAGGCGCTCGGCCTGTGACGCCAGCTGGTCCAGCAGCGCGCTGCCGACAACACCGGGACCGATAAGGCCGATCGAAATGGTGTGCGGAGAGAGATAAAAGCTGGAATGCACCGACCCGAGCGCCCGCGTGGCCTGGCGCTCGTCGATCACCAGCGAAATGTTGCGCTCCGACGATCCCTGTGCGATGGCCCGGACGTTGACGCCGGCGGCGCCAAGCGCGCCGAACACTTTCGCGGCCACGCCTGGCGTGCCGGCCATCGCGTCGCCGACGACCGACAGGATGCTGCAGTCGCGGACGACATCCACGTTCTGGATCTGGCCGAGCCTGAGCTCCCCTTCGAACGTCTCACGGACGATTTGCTCCGTGCGATCCGCCTGCGCCTGCGGCACCGCGAAGCAGATGGAGTGCTCCGACCCGCCCTGCGAGATCAGGATGACCGAGATGCCGTGCTCGCGCAGCGCGCCGAACACGCGCTGCGCCGTACCTGGCACACCGATCATCCCGGCGCCTTCCACATTCACCAGCGCGGTTCCATCAATGCTGGTAATGCCCTTTATCGCGTGCGAGGACACCGGCCTCGCACAGATCAGCGTTCCCGGGTGCTCGGGTGCAAAGGTGTTGCGGATGCGGATCGGAATCCCCTTCGCCACCGCTGGCGCCATCGTCTGCGGATGAATCACCTTCGCACCGAAGTAGGCCAGCTCCATCGCTTCCTGGTACGAGAGGGAATCGATGACGGTGGCGTCGGGAACGCGCCGAGGATCGGCGCTGAGCACGCCGTCCACGTCCGTCCAGATGTGAATCTCGTCCGAGTCGAGCAGATCACCAAAGATGGACGCTGAGAAGTCGCTGCCGTTCCGTCCGAGCGTTGTCTGCAGTCCGCGTACGTCGCGCGCGATGAACCCGGTAATAATCAAAGTGGACGCCGGGTCTCGCGGCGTCATGCGTTCGGCATTGGCTCGCGACTCCATCCATCGAACAGCGGGGCCGAGCGCGCGCCACTCGACCTCGATCACGTCGCGTGCATCCATCCAGTGAACACCGCCAGGGCGGCGCGTCACCGCAGAAAAGTACCGTGCGAAGAGCCGCGTCGACCAGATTTCTCCGAATCCCACCACCACGTCGCGGATGGGGGCTGACGCCGAGCGCGTCAGGTGGACCGCATGGAGAAGGCCGAGAATGTCGCGGCAGTCGGCATCGAGCTGCTCGATGCAGGCTCTCGCATCGGAGGCGCTGAGCAGCGTCTCCGCAATGGTGACGTGCCGCTGGCGGATCTTGTCGAGCTCCCCGCCGACCTGCGGGTCCTGTCGCTCAGATGCCGCTACCAGCCCGAGCAGCGCATCGGTGACCCCGCGACAGGCAGACAGGACGACGGCGAGACGAGGAGAGGGTTCGTCTTCGAGAATGCGGCCGACGCGCTGCATGCATGCCGCATCGGCCACGCTGGACCCGCCGAATTTGTGTACACGCCACTGATCCATCAGGTTACGGCAGCGCCAGGTACGTCTCGGGCACGTCGGGGAACCCCCACCGCTTCAACTGGCGGGCCCACGTGCCGAGATTCTCCGACGTCACCTTGAAGAGCTCCATCGGAATGGTTGCAGGCACGTCCTTCTTGGCACGCACCTTTTCGAAAATGTACCGCACGGACTCATGGCCCCAGTCGTAGGTCGTTTGCGCGAGCAGGACCGGCGCAAGCCCCTTCTGAACGTAGGCGAGTTGCGCGGGCAGTGCATCGATCGCCACGATCTGGACCTTCTTCGGATCGAGCGCGCCGAGCAAGGTGTCGTTGAACAGCGGCCACCCGCCGACCATCGCCCACCCTTTGATCTGCGGATTCGCCTTCTGCACGCGCATGACTTCGGCCGCGGCAGCGTCCGGCGTCTCGACGTGGTAATAGGTGCCGACAATCTTGATCTTCGGGTGAGCCTTGGCGGCTTCTTTCACGCCCTCGACGCGCTTTTGCAGGTTCGGGGCATTCTGGTTGCCCGCTAGAATGGCAACGCTCCCCGCATCGCCGATATGCTCGGCAAGCTCCTCCAACACACGCTGACCGGCCTTCACGTCGTCGATACCGAGGAAGGCGAAGCGCTTCGACTGGGGCGCGTCGCTGTCAAACGTCATCACCGGGACACCCTTGGCCACGGCGTCGTCGATTGCGGCGGTCACCTTGCTCGCGTCCGAACAGGAAATGAGCACCGCATTGGCGCCTTCGGTGACGGCCTGTGCGATGCGCTGCGCCTGTACCTGTCCATCCTCCATCTCCGGCGTCAGCCAGGCGACCTCGATGCTCGTGCCCACCTTCTGAAAGTATGACTTGGCGGCCGCCTCGGCTCCAGCGCGGGCCGACAGGAAGACCGGGTTCGTTGAGCTTTTCGCGATCATCGCGATCTTCAAGTCCGGTTTGGGAGGACCCTTGGGCGCCTCCGACCCGCAACCGGCCGCGAGTGCCACCGAAAGAATCGCAACCACCAGGGAGAGACGTGCCAGTTGCTTCATGTGCCGCTCCTTGACCGGCACAACCTAACGTACTCGGCCGGTCGGGATAAAGATGCTCGAAGAAACTGGCGGTAGCTTACGCGATCGGGGGCTGCGCCGCGCGCCTCGCCGCGATGGCGCGAACCAGCGCAAAGAAATGCGCCGCGGCCTTCAAGTAGTGAAACTGCCATTCCTCGAACCTGAAGTTGGTCGGGAGCTCGACGACCAGCTTCGCTGCCGCATCGTTGCCGTCTTGCGGCACGTCGAAATAGATGACATCGCTGCGCGTCACAGGGAGCGTGCTGCTAACGCGGACGGCACGAACCGGTATCCTGCGACGGAGTCGCTCCACCAGGCGGGCGATGAGGGCGTCCTCGGGCGCATCCTCTTCGATCCCGTTGGTCACGATGCTGAAAAGCGTCGCCAGCTCGCGAGTGAACGTGCGACCGGCACGCCGCGCCGCTGGCGTACCGATCATCTCAACGATCGCCGACATGACCTCGATGCTTTTGGCCGTGGCGAGGCGATCGTCGGTGCCCCCGGACACGTCCGCGTCGAGGCGGTGCAAGGCAAACAACAGACGCGCGTGCTCGTGCAGCAGGTTTGGGTCGCTGCCGGGCGGCGCCGTCACGGCCATGTGCGGCATCGCCAGCGTCCGCTCGAACTCGAGCGCGGCGCGGTAAATCGGCTGCGGCGCGAGTCCCACGACCTGAGATCGAACGACGCGAGACGGAATGGGCGATTCGCCCGTATCGCCGGCAATCTCCACGACGACGCTCGATCCTGGTCTCAATTGATAATCTGCCGCTTCGAGCTGCGCACCGCCGACGGACATATCGATCAGGACCGCGCGAGGTCCGTATTTCAGACGGATTTCACGCAACCATGGCAACTCTGCGAGCGTGAGCCGATGATGCGCACGGCGGTCGGGCGTCTCCGGCTCTGCGGGGTCCGGAGACACGCCGAGACGCAATGAATGCCGGGAGGGAATGTGCGCACTCATTTCTGTGGGCTGACTCCGAGGGAATGACGATTCGATATCAACAACGATGCCGTGTGCGAGTCCGCGCAATTCTTCCGCTGACCAGGAAATGCACGACGAACGGTGGCGCCGTGTTACGAAACAGCACACGCGGCTTACAAGTCGCGTTTACGGCATGACTATTCAGGACGAGCCAAGAGGGAAGCACTTGCGTGCGTTGAGTCCAAGCACTCGATCCACGACGTCCGGCGTCGCGACGTCAACCAGCGCACCGCGGATGCGAGGCAAATAACTGCGCCAGCCGGGCACCTGGGAGAACATCAGCCAGTCAGTGGCGAACATCGCCCGATCTGCAACGGTATCCGCCTCGTTAATCCGAACGGCAAGCGCGCTCTTCAGCCGGTCGCGCGCGGCTTCGCACATCTGCGCGTCGTCGCACATCAGTTGATCCCAGAAACCGAGATCGGCAAACAAGCGCGCGTTCGGGTGGCGCCGCATCAGATCCGCGAACTCCTGCGTCCACTGCGTATCGGCGTCGTCGCCGCCGAAGTGGCCGAGGTTCAGAATTGGCGTGTCGGTCTCGGATGCGAAGCGGCCGATGAGCCGTTCCCATGCCGCCGGCGCGCTGAATTCGTCATGCGCACTATCCCTGCCGAAGGAGTGCGCAGCGTGCGCGATCACGGGGATGTTGTGGCGAGCGCATGTCGTGAAGAACGTAGCCAGCACGTCATCGAGCCGCTTCAAGTCCGGGCGCCGCTTTTGAGTCTTGACTGGAGTGGTTGCGTTCGCTGCCGGCATGAAACCGGTGGGTGGGTAGATCTTCACGCCGACGAACTTCCGATTGGTCCACGCGTCGACGACACGATCCAGCCCCGCTCCGTTCTGCACGATGTCCGTCCATGGATTGTAGGCGACCACCGGCCGCATGAATCGGCCATGAAGCGTCGCGAGATGCTGGTGCAGCGCGATCTGGTCTTCGTGGGCAGATCGGGGCGGGCACTCGAGCCAGTAGTCGAAATCGACCAGGCTCCCAATGACCGTGTCGACACCGGAATCATCCGCGGCGTATGCATCGATATAGGTCCGGACGTTTGAGGCTCTCCGCGACAACATATAGAAAAGAAATTCGAGCGTGGCCTTCGCAGATTCCGTGCGAACCTGCTGTGGCGATCGCGGCGCACCGCCCGGCGCGCGCAGGGGCGATTGACGCGCAGCGCTCGTAACGTCGAGCACCTCTTGCTGAGTGATCCCTGCGGGAGGGCGACCCGATGGCGCCGGGGTCATCTCGCGGTAGCGGCGCTCGAACTCGGATCGTCGCACTACGTCGACCACGCGCTGGGCCGCGGCCTCCCGCTCGCCGCGGAACCAATCGTCGACCCGCGCCTGGATTTCAGGTCCCGTCCTCGCTGCCTCCGCTGCAAGCGCTTGTAAGGCACTCAACTCGTCGCGAGCCGTCGGTGCCAGCTCGGCGATCTTGTCGGCAAGCAGGGCCAGCGCATGCAAGAGCGGTTGCCGAGACGGTGGCGGATTGTGTCCAAGGCACTCAGCAATAAATCCCTTCACCGGGACATCGGATCCGTTGAAGAAGTGCGCATGGACATCGACGATCGGTGCGCCCGCGGATGCACGTGCGGTTAGACGTCTCGGCTCGAGAATTGGCGCGGGCGCAAGGAGCCGCGAAACGGATGCCGTGATTAGCGGCTCAGGATATTCGTTCGTGCAACAGTTGTTGACAGCCACAAGCGGGGCCGCAGCAAGGATTCGAAGTGCGTCCCTGCGGGAGAGGTCCATCAGCGTGCCGCGAGGTCGAGGCTGTAATGTTCGAGGGCCGATGCGAGCCGCGATGCTATGGTCCGCCCTGCCAGCTGTCAAGCACGGCGCGCTCTGGCAAAATTACCGTGAATGCCTCCCGCGTTCACCTACGACCCACCTGCATCACGCGTCGTGTTTGGCGTCGGTTCGATCGAAGGGCTCGCAGAAGAACTGGGCCGGCTCGGAGCGCGCGCGCTGTAATGCACGTGCGTGCTGACACTGACGCTGCCACCGGCAGTGACCGGCCCGTCGGGCATGAACGCGCTTGCGCATTGCATCGAAGCGCTCTACGCACCAGATCGAAGTCCCATCACGTCACTCATCGCCGCCGAAGGGATCCGTGCGCTCTCTCGTTCGCTGCCGCTGGTCGTCCGCGCGCCTGGCAACATTGATGGTCGGGCCGAGGCGCAATACGGCGCCTGGTTCGCTGGCATGTCGCTGAACGCGACGAGCATGGGGCTGCACCACAAGCTCGGTCACGCGCTTGGAGGCTCGTTCAACTTGCCGCATGCCGAAGGGCACGCGGTGATCCTGCCGCACGCGACGGCGTTCAATCGCGACGCCGCGCCCGACGCCATGCGCATTGCTGCCGAGGCGCTCGGCGCGACCGACGCCGGCTGAGCCTTATTCGACCTCGCGTCGCGCCTGGGCGTGCCGCTCGCGTTGAAGGACATCGGAATGCCGGCTGACGGATTGGATCGCGCCGCGACGCTCGCCACATCAAGTCCCTATCCGAACCCGCGATTCGTCGATTACGTCAGCATTCGTGCGCTGCTCGAGCGTGCGTTCAACGGCGAGCCACCACCCGCCTAGTTCAACATATCGTCACAGCTATTCGCGCGCTGTAACGCCGGGGTGCGATCTGGTAGAGACATCTGTTTTCGTTATGGCCATGTCCGCATTTCGCATTCGCAGCGCTTTCGCGAACGAACACGGAACAGCGGTTGCACTCCGAATCGGTGTCGCGTCGAAATGCTAGAAGATTTCCGGTTGCCCTCGGAACGCTGTATCAGGAGATATCACCCATGAAGAAGCTTCGCACCTTTCCCGAGACGGGCGCGACGGTTGTGCGAGCAGCAGACATTCTGCCCGAGACGAAAACGGATCGAAGGTTTGCGACGAGAGATAAAGCGCTCATTCGGCGGTGGGCGGATCGCCATGACGCCGAGCCGGCCACTGGCGAGGCAACGGCCTCGGGTCCCTCAACGATTTCCGTGAACGACGGCGGCGCCGGCATTCGCTTCAATTTCCCGAGTGCTGCGCCGTTTCGACCAATTTCGTGGGACGAGTGGTTCGAGAACTTCGATCGTCATGGTCTTGTGTTCGTGTACGACGAGGATGTCCCCGATCGTGCGTACGAGCTGTGGCGGCAACGTGGCGGCGGTAGCGGTAACGATCAGCAGGACTGGTTTGAAGCCGAGCGGCAGCTCGGCGCGCCTTCCGGCAGAGCCATGGCGCGGTATCGACTCGTGACCGCAACGGAGGAAGACGAAGCGTAGGAAAGTGCTAACGCGTCATGGGCTGCGATCGAGGCGATGAAGGTCGCGTGCTCGATTGAGCTTGTGTGGCGGCCGTCGGTCGGGGTTACCGCCGAGAGCTGGTTCGAACTGCTCGAAACTCACGTTCTCTCGGCGCTAACTCAACTACTGATGGCTTTCCTCTCACTTCTTGTTGATCGACACCTGCACCGTCACCGGCTCCTGTAAGGTTGTGCTGACCGTCTCGCCGGCCGCCAGCCGGATCTCCTTGCCGCGCGTGGCCATTACCGCCCCGGTCCCACCGATGGCGCCTCCAATCGCCGCGCCTTTCCCACCGCCCGTGATTCCTCCGATCACCGCGCCAGCCCCCGCGCCGATGCCCCCCTTCTTCAAGTCCCCCTTGGTATCCGCCGCAGCCTCGCGCGCGATGCGAGCGGTCTGAATCGAGTGCCGCTCGTTGCCCACGACAAGGTGATCGAATCGAAATGCAATCGTGGCGCGTCCCTTCACGCGTCCCGACCTGTCCGCCTCGAGGACAGTTCCAGTCACCCTGGCGCCTGCGGGTACTGCCGTCGTTCCGGAGACGACAATCGGTCGGGCGAGTGTGCCGCTTACGACATCCTCGACCTTGCTCGTATCTGATGCGATCGGCGTGATGAGCTTCACAGTGAGTGTCGTACCCGCCGGGATCGTGACTTCATGGACGGTTGGTTCAGGTGAAGGCGGCGGCGCGGCTTCGGCAGGGGGTGCGGTCTCGGGTCGTGATGCCGCTGATGCATTTGACGCATTCGGTTGGCTTGACGGGGATCCTGCGGGCGACGTTGCTGGCGGCGCAGCCGCCTTGTCGCCGCCGGCGCTCGACGGCGGAGCGCTCGCCGACGAACACGCCGTCATCAACGCACATGCGACCACGGCGGCGACGATCAGTCTGATCACGTGACACCTCCTGTCTCTATTCTGCTAGCGTTCGTGTCCAGCGTCAGCGACGTTGTCAGCTCAGCAGATCACTCGATCACGACGGCGCGAGGTACGCGAGCCCCATCCTCTTTAATAGAGACTTGAATCTCGGGTCATCGCGGACCGGATCGAACTCGACCGCAGCCGTAATCAGAATCAAAGAACCATCGCGCTCGTCGAACGCACGGTCGAGGCACTGGAAGCAGCGCTCGAAATCCGAAAGCCCCAGGTACACGAGCGCCATCCACATCGCGGACACATACCTGTGCGCGGCGCGCGCGGTGAGTTCGTCGAGATGTTCGCTCGCCTTCTCGACCTGACCCGCGCGTCCGTGCGCATAACCGAGGACGCCGATATGGTTTACCGATCGGCCGCCCAATTCGATGGCTTTGCCATACTCCGCGAATGCCCGCTCGTAGTGCCCCTTCTGAATGCATGCGTCACCGAGGGCGTAATGCGCAAAGGCAAAGGAAGGCTCCAGGGCCACGACTCGTTCGAACTGCTCGATTGCGCGATCGACGTCGTGGTGGAAGTGATGGACGTAACCGATCTGCGTCTTCACCTGGAGGTCCAGTGGATCGAGTTGCTCGGCCGCTTCGAGCTCGACGAGAGCCTCGTCGTACTTCCTCTCGAGCAGCGCAAGCCGCCATGCATTCCAGAGATGTGCGGCAGCCGATGCCGGACCGAGACGAAGAGCAGCGGCAATCGCTTCCTCCGCGCCTCTTCGATCCCAGTCGTGATTCATGGCGATGAGCGCACGCACCTTGTGGGCATCGGCCAGTGTCGGATCGAGTTCCAGCGCTTTGCCCACGGCCGATCGCGCGTCCGGCACGGTTTCGCTCGCGGGGAGGATTCCGAGACCGGAGTACAGCCACACGTAGGCCTCCGCCAGCGCAGCGTAGGCAGGCGCAAAACGGGAATCCTCGGCGATGGCTTCACGAAAGTGGGCGATCGCGACGCGCATCGACGTATCTGTCCACTTGTTCAGCGCGTACAGGCCCTTGAGGTAAGCATCGTGCGCCTTGACGAGTAACGATGCCCGCTTCCATTCCGGCTGACCGGACAATCGCACCTGGAACTCGTTGACGATCGCCGCAGCGATTTCATCCTGGATCGCAAAGACATCCGAGAGCTCCCGATCGAAGCGCCTGGACCAGAGCTGATAGCCGTCCTCGGCGTTGACCAGCTGCGCCGTCACACGCACACGGTCGCCGGCCTTCCGCACGCTGCCCTCGAGAGCCGTGCCGACTCTCAGACGCCGGCCGATGTCGGTGATCTCGAGATTCTTGTTCTGAAACGCGAACGCCGACGTGCGCGAGATCACGTGCAGGCCGGGCACACGCGTCAAGGTGTTGATGATCTCTTCGGTGATCCCGTGGCAAAAGTATTCCTGATCCCGGTGCGGGCTCAGGTCGACAAATGGCAGCACGACGATCGACGAAGCGACCGCGGGCGCGGTGGGGATTCTCACCGCGGTCGCAGACGGCGCGTTCGACTCATCGAGGCGGCGTAAGTCATCGATGAACTCCGCCGCCGACCGGTGTCGCCGCTCCGGCTCCTTCTCGAGCGCCTTGTCAATGACCGCCGCCAGCGAGGTTGGCAGTGACGGATTCAGCGTCAGCGGCGACGGCGGCTTGCGATTCAACAGTTGATCGAACACGGCAGCGGGTGTCTCCCCGTCAAAAGGAACTCTGCCCGTCGCCATCTCGAAGAGAATCACACCCAGCGCAAAAAGATCCGTGCGCGCGTCGACCGCCTTTCCAAGCGCCTGTTCGGGCGACATGTAACCGACGGTGCCGACGGTCGTCCCGCTGGTGGACATGCTTCCTGCTGTCGTCAGTTCATCAGGATCCCACGTTGAAGCCGATCGGAGGAACTTCGCCACGCCGAAGTCGAGAATCTTGACGCGGTCGTTGTCGGTAATCATGACGTTACCGGGCTTCAGGTCCCGGTGCAGGACTCCGGCGGCATGCGCACACGCAAGTCCTTCGGCAATTTGCGACGCGAGGGTCACAGTTCTCGGCAGCGCCAGCGGCGCACTCTCCTTCAAGACCTCGCGCAGGCTCCGTCCTTGCACCAGCTCCATCGTCATGAAGATCACGCCGCCGGCTTCCTCTACCGAGTAGAGGGTCACGATGTTGGGATGATTCAGCGCCGCCGCGGCCCTGGCTTCGCGTCGAAAGAGCGCGAGCCGATCGGCCGATGCGGAAACTTCTGAACGAGGAACCTTGAGGGCGACCCGACGGTCGAGCGTCGTGTCATGCGCGACATACACGTCGCCCATGCCGCCACTGCCGAGCCCTGTCAAGACCAAGTAGTGACCGAGTTGTTTGCCAATCACAGCAAGTGGCCGAGAGCCGAACAGGTTGTCAGACGCGAACCGGCGGGAAGGCGCTGAGGCCGCACTTGCAGCGGCCAGCATCCGCGTTCCCACGATGCCAGACGCGCGTCCGGCACTCGGGGCACGACCACTTCTCGTCGAGTGCCGCAATGCGCTCCAGCGCTGCCTCGACTTCACTCGTCCCTGGCCTGCCGCGGCTTCCGTGCACGGCCACGTTCAGCGTCGCGCCGACGTCTGCCTCGAGATGCTTGAGGAGCGGCTCGACCGAATCCAGCACTGGCCTGGCTCGCTCTTTCAGCGTCCGCCGCACGCCCTTGAATAGCTCGCCGATCTCCCGCTTGTCGTTCGCCTGGCCACGCCGGAACGGGAGTGGCGCATAGAGCGCTTCGCACACCTCCTGGAGCAGTTCCTCGAGCGCACGACGTGCCTTGGTCGCCGCGCCCTGGACATCTCCGTTTTCGAGGCGTTCGCGGGCGTTCAGCAGGATGCCCGTCGTTTCGTACTGGGTCGTTCGCGGACCGGACTCGTAGCTCCACGACGTGAACTCGAGCTTCCGCCAGGAGGGTGCACGGCGGCTCAAATGTTCGAAGAACTGTTGATCGTGGGTGAGCACAATCAGCTGCCACTTCGAGAACGCGTCCGCGAGAAGTTCCGCCAGCCGCCCGCGATGCTCGACGTCGAAGCTGTTGATCACGTCGTCGAGCACGAGGAAGCCGATCTGTTCGTTGAAGCTTTCCGCCATCGCGAGGAAGAGCGCGATCGCCAGCGAGTTCAGGTGTGACTCGCTGAGCACGCCATGAGGCGGACGCTGCCGCGATCCGTAGAACTCGATCGCCAGCTCGATTCCCTTGGCCGTCCACGGCTCGACGCTGACCGCGTCGAGGTCCTCTCCCGGATGGAGGGCCGAATAGATCTGGCCGACGCGGCTGCTGATCCGCTTGAGTAGTTCGGTCAGATCTTCCTTCTGTTTCGTTTGATACGCCTCGAACACGCGTTCCGCAAGATCGATCGCGCGCCGCGCGCGCGCCGCCTTCTCGTCCGCCAGGCGCCAGGCGTTCACCTGCTGGCATAACGCCGCCAGCATCATGAGCTGCGTATCTCGGGTGCTGGGTTGCGCCGGCGAGGCGGTTCGAGCCAGTTTACCGGCCGCGCGGTCCCATTTCCGGATTTCCGACAACGCGCTCGTGATCGGTTCGAGCGTGACAGGCGCGAGAGCCTCGACGCTGTTCCTGATGCTCGCGTGTGGAATGTCCGGCACCGGTGGCAGCTCGACTCCGATGGCCAGCGCGCGATGGTGAATCGAAAGACGCGTGTCGTGCAGCGTCTCGAGATCGTCTGCCTGCTGTACGACCGGGTCCCGAAAGCGCTCGAGGTCCCGAGAGGCTTCCATCACTTCCACGAGCGCGGTTTGGATTTTCCGGGCCAGGTTCTTGACGTCCACTTTCTGGCCGCACAGCGGACAATGCCCTTTGTCAATCGATCCGGCTTCGAACAGGCGTTTCGCCTCGCGCACCAGCGAGGCGCGCGGCAGAAGCCGCGCCCGATCGGAAGACAGCAGATCATTCCAGGCCTCGACCACGTGCTGGTCGAAGGCTGGCGCATCGAGCGTTTTGATTTCGGCCAGTACGCTCTCGCGGTCGGACGCCTCCGACACGGACGCACTGGCGCCGACTGCCGCCGTGAGCCAGGAAGGATCGACCACTTGATCCAGCGATTGTGGCGGCTCGACACCAAGCAACCGGCAGATCTCCTGGAGGTTTGAAAGAACCGAGTGCTCGCTGACTTGATCCGATCCCGACGCCAGGGCGCGTTGGTACGTCCGAGCCTCTTCCTCCGCGGCCTTGGTTTTCTTCCGAAGATCGTTTCGCGCCCGCTGAAGATCCTCTCGAAGGCTCTCGATAGCATCGAGGCCGAGGATGTCGACGAGGGCTTTCCACTTCTCCGTTTTGGTCTTATTGATAAAGTCGGCGAGCGTGCGCCCGCGGAGGAGGAACGTCTCGCGCCGGATGCCGTGAAATGCGTCCGGGTTCCGCTCGTCAGGAAAGACGACCTTTCCGCCTAGCGTGCCGCTGGTCACGACCTCGACCGACGTGGTGCCGTTGTCCTCGCCACCGACGTAGCGCACGGCGTGCTGACGTCCTTCATGGGAAAGAAACCCAATCTCGCCCGTGAAGTACCACTCGAGCGCGTCGGCAATGGTGCTCTTCCCGGTGCCATTGTCGCCGTACACGACGATGCTGTCGCCCTTCCCGAAATCCACGGCCATTTCGCGCGGGACTCCGCGGAACGCGTGCATCACCAGCCGCTGGATCTTTTCACTCACCGGCGACATCCTCGAAAAGCTGACGGATCGCCTGCGCTCGATCCACGGTGTCGCTCTTCAGGATCTCCTCGAAGCGTCGCGCGAAATCCGGCGGGAGATCGTCCAGCGCTTCGAGCAGCGCCTGAAGAAACTCCTGTGCGCTGGGACGATACATGTGGGTCTCCCCCGCCCCTGAAGAAAAGGCGAAATGCCGGTGCAGAGTATGAAGAACTCGGCCCGCCGTCAACCTGCCCGGCCCTTCGGGCTGGCCCCTTCATCAGGTTTATACGTATCAGTGCCCGTTATAGGCCGACTGCAGCTGGTTCAGATCCAGCTTCTTCATCTGCAGCATGGCGTGCATGACACGCTTTGACTTGGCGGGATCCTTGTCGCCGAGCATCGGCCCCAGGCTATTCGGAACGATCTGCCAGGACAGGCCGAACTTGTCCTAGAGCCACCCGCACTGGCTGGGGGCGCCGCCATCGGCAGTGAGCTTCGCCCAGAGCTCATCTATCTCCTGCTGGGTTTCACAGCCGACAAAGAAGGAAATGGCTTCATTGAACTTGAATTGAGGACCGGCGTTCAGGCCGATGAACCGCTGCCCTTCGAGCTCGAACGTGACCGAGAGGACTTTTCCCTGCACGCGGTTGACGGCGATCACCTTGGATCGCTTGAAGATAGAGGCGTAGAAATTCATCGCCTCTTCAGCCTGCGTGTCGAACCAGAGGAACGGCGTAATGGTCGGCATGATCTGCTCCTGGCTTGAATACGGCGGGAGTCTTCCCCGCGCCTGTATCTAAGTCGGAGCCAGCGGCCGATTCTCGACATGGCAACCGACGTTCCACATCGAGACATCCGACCGGCAGGGTGACCGGCCGCTAATGGGCGACGAGCGTACGGGCAGGATCGACGCGGGCGGCCCGGATCGCGGGAATGAGCACTGCGGCGAAGGACGCCAGCGCCAGGAGCCCGGCGACAAAGGCAAGTAACCGCAGATCGACCGTGCGGACCTCGGGTAACAGCGTGGACGCGACCCGGGACGTAAACAGGGAGAGGAAGAGGCCGAGCGGAATACCGATCGCAATCAGCGCCCCGCCCTGGCGGAGCACCATGTGCCGAATGTCCCGCCGAGTGGCACCCACGGCGAGACGGATTCCGATTTCGCGTCGCCGTTGGCTGACCAGATACGCGAGCGTCCCATAGAGCCCGACGAGCGTCAGCACCAATGCGAACGCGGCAAACGATCCGATGAGCAGCATCGAAAAGCGGGGTTGGGCCACGGAATCCGCGAGTAGTGCCTCCATCTGATCGATCCGGGAAACCGCCAGCGTCGGATCGAGTGCCTGCACGTGCCGTCGAATCGCAGATGCTACATCCAGCGGCGTGGCGGCAGATTTCACGATCACGTGCATGTAGGACGCGGGACGCTGGCGCGCATGCAGGTACACCATCGGAGGCGCCTCGTTCGCCTGTCCGAAGATGCGGACGTCGCCCGTCACGCCAATCACTCTCGAGGTGACCAGCTCGCCAACGTCAATCACGAGATGCTGACCGAGAGGAGTGTCGTCGCCGAAATACTCGCGTGCGAGGCGCCGGTTGATGATCGCCACGGCCGGCGCTCCCGCGGTGTCCACACGGACATCGAAGACGCGTCCGGAAACGAGAGAAATGCCCAGCGTCCTGAAGTAATCCCCCTGGATCCATCGAATCTGCGCGAATCGTCGATCGCTCGGCGACGCGGGCGGTCGTCCCTCACGGTAGACGACGGAATCATGTGCACCCGCCAGCGGCGGCGCGGTGCCGAGCGCCACGGCGTCGATGCCAGGCGATGCAGCGAGGCGCTCGAGAAATGCCGAGTAGAACGCGTCGATTCTTGGATTCGTGTCATAACGATCCGATGGAAGCGGCAGCCGGGTCAGCATCACTCCCTCTGGCGTAAAACCCGTGTCGATCGAAACCAGGTGAAGGAAGCCGCGCACCAGCAGTGCCGCACCGGCGAGTAAAACAACCGATACACACAGCTGCCCCACGACGAGCGCTCGCTGTCCGAGACGACGCGACCGATCGCGTGTGGCGGCGCGGCCTGGCCTGATCGCTGCCGCGAGATCGGCCGGGGCGGCGTGAACTGCGGGGGCAAGGGCAAAAATGAGCGTCGTGAGCGTCGCGGCGCCGAGCGCGAACCCGACGACGTGCGGGTCAAAGGCGATTGACTGCAGCCGAGGAAACTGCGCCGGCCCGACGCGCCTGACCAACTGAATCGTCCACCACGTCAGGATCAGACCAGCCACTCCACCCGCAAACGACAAGACGAAGCCTTCGACGAGCAACTGACGCACGATTCGCGCCCGCGACGCCCCGAGCGCCCCGCGAAGCGCCAGTTCCTGCTCGCGCGCACTTGCACGGGCGAGCAGCAGGCTCGCGACGTTGGCACACGACACGAGCAGCAACAGTGTCACCGCCGCCATCAGAACCACGAGCACGGGCCGAACCGAGCCGACGATCCGTTCGTACAGCGGCACCAGTCGGAGACGCCACGTGTCGTTTTCGGGATAGGCCGCCTCGAGCTGGCGCGCGATGACATCCATCTGTGATTGCGCCTGTTGGAGGGTGACGGCAGACTTCAGACGCCCGATGAGACGGAGCGAGTGGAAGCGCCGTATCTGCGCGTCCGGCTCGTCCAGGGGAATCGGTACATACAGATCGACCGGCTCCGTAAGGCGGATGAAGCTGTCGTACGGGAGCGTGAACCCGGCGGCAGTTACGCCCACAATCGTGCAGGGCCGGTTATCCACCACGATCGATTGGCCCAGGACATCGCGTGCCCCGCCAAATCGTTCCTGCCACAGGCGATGGCTCACGAGGATCGCATTCGATCCACTCGTTTCGTCGCGTCGCGTGAAATCCCGTCCGACGATCGGGGCGACGCCAAGCGTGGTCATCAGTTCCGCGCTGATCGGCGATGCCTGGAGGCGTGTCGGCCCACCGGCACCCGTGACGGTCACGGCCATCGGGCTGATGGACATGGCTCCCAGCCGTGCGAACACGTCGTTCCGTTCGCGATAGTCGACAAAATCCGGTGGCGACACCGCGGCCGAATCGCCCAGCCGGAACGCCCCGAACATCCACACGAGCGTAGCGGGGTCGGCGTAAGGGAGCGGCTTGAGCAGCACGCCGTTGATGACCGAAAACATGCTGGTCGAAGCCCCGATTCCCAGCATGAGCGTGCCGATGATCAGGCCCGCAAACCCCGGCTGCCGCATCAGAAGACGCAGGGCGTAGCGCACATCAGGCATGGCATCGCTTAGACGGTTGCCGGCGTGAAGTTGGTTGTAACAGCATGTTACTGTGCGACGAGCGTCCTGACAGGATCGACACGCGTGGCGCGCCTGGCCGGGATGTAGCACGCGAGCAGCGCGACCGCGAGCAGGACCAGTGCCGCCGTTGCAAGCGTCATCGGATCGGCGGGAGACGTGGCGTAGAGCAGCGCCGAGAGTGACCGCGCGGTCGCAATGCCGGCGCCAAGGCCCAGTGCAGCGCCAAGACCCGCGAAAGCCGTAAGCACCTTTCTCGCAACAATTGCCGGAACCGTCACCAACCTGAACCTCGCCGCTGGCGATCCGGCGGCGGTGGTGAACACACCGTCCGGCAATGAGACCTTCGCCGGCGTCACGGACGCCTTCCTCCT